>NZ_CP015079.1:1563109-1875731 GCF_001653335.1 Nocardioides dokdonensis FR1436 | reverse complement strand
ACCGCCGCCTTCTCCGCCTCACGCTCGGCCTTGGCGAGCTGCTCGGCCTCCCACGCCTCGGCGACCTCCGGGGCGACGACCTCGAGGATCCGACGCCCCAGGATCCTCAACGCCTTGGCGTCGTGGACCTCGCCGTAGGCGACCAGCGCCTTCGCGGCCTGCTCCAGCACCGAGGTGTCCAGGTCGTCGGGCAGGACGTCCAGCGCGTTGACGATCACCGACGCCTGCTCCGCGACCAGGTCGCCACGCCCCAGCGCCTCCCGCACCACGCCGTACCGGGTCAGACCGGTGGCGAGGTGGACCTCGCGGAACGACTCCCGCTTCGTCGACCGGGTCACGTACGCGTGCCACACCGCCAGCGACGGCGAGGCGTTGCGATCCTGGACCGCCACAGCCTCCGCCTGCACCAGCGCCCGGGAGCGGAGCTCGACCAACCTCGCCTCAGCCCGCGCGATCTGCACCAGCACCTCAGCGGCGTCAGCCTGACCCATCGACCACGCCGGGGTCTCAGCGACGTCGTCCAACACCGAGTGCACCCGCGCGACAGCGTCGCCGATGGGGTGCAGCGCCGTCGTGGCCATGGGAACATTCTCCCAAGCCGCTAGGTAAAACACCAGGTCAAATAGCGTTTTCCACAGGCAGATCGAAAACTTTTTCGGGCGTGCACAAAGTGACTGCTCGAGGGTGCAGAAGTGACCGCTCGGCGTTTGCTGCTGGTCTGGTCCTCCATGCCCCCATTCGCCCACTCACTGCACTTCTTGTGGCGAGCGAACGGATCGTTCCTTACCTTCGGACCATGTCGCGTAAGGGCCTCACCCGCTTCCGACGCTACGTCCGGTGTCGGTGGCGGTACGGCACCGCCTGCCCGCACAGCAGCGGCTTCCACCTCTGACCGCGGACAAGGCGGGGCCGTCAGTCGGCCTCGGCGATCAGCGCCTCCGGGGAGTGCTTGAGGATCGGGAACAGCGCGGTCATGCCGATCAGCGGCAGCACCCCGAGGATGGCCAGCGCCCACGGCAGCCCGGTGACCGAGCCGAGACCGCCGACGAGGGCGGAGCCGACGGAGCCACCGGTCATGAAGACGAGCGTGGCGATGCCGAGGGCCACCCCGCGCACGTGCACGTGCACCGCGCCCCCGACGGAGGCGGAGAGGGCGGGCTGGCCGGCGCCGAAGGAGAACGTCACCAGGATCAACGCGATCGCGAGCACCACCGGCGAGAGCACGGCAGCACCCCACGCGGACATGAACAGCGCGAGCGAGGCGGCGATCGCGGCCCCGACGAGCGTCTGGGCGGCGCCGATCCTGGTCAGCATCGGCCCGGTCACCCGAGGCATGAGGACCGCGACCACCGAGCTGGGCAGCAGCAGCAGGCCGACCTGCCACGGCTCCCAGCCGGCCTCGCCGACGAGCACCGCGGGCACGGCGATCAGCATCCCGAACCACGAGGCGGGCACGGCGGCCGCCGCCAGCGCGGAGCGGACGACGACGGGGTTGCGGATCACGTCGCGTGGCAGGAACCCGTCGGGGCGACGCCGCACCTGCAGCATCACCAGCGGGGTGCCGAGACCGAGCAGCAGCAGCCCGACGAGCGCGATCACCAGACCGGTCGAGGGCGACTGGATGAGCAGCACCAGCCCGGCGGCGGTGAGGGCGACGAGCACGGCCCCGATGACGTCGAGGTTGGCCCCGCTCCCCTCGGTGGTCAGCGCGCGCCACACGAACGGGATCACCAGCGCCCCGAGCATCGGGATCGCCATCACCGCGCGCCAGCCGAAGGCGTGCTCGACGACCCCGCCGAGCAGCGGCCCGAGGCTGGTCACGGCGGCCGCGGTGCCGGCGAGCCGGCCCAGGGCGAGCCCGCGGACGGCACCGTCGTACCGGCCGCTGAGGATCGCCACACCGAGGGTCGGCACGGCGGCGGCGCCGGCGCCCTGGACGAGGCGGGCGAAGAGGAGCACGGCGTACGTCGGCGCCAGCGCGGCCAGCAGCGCGCCGCCGGCCATCAGCCCGATGCCGATCAGCAGCGGGGTGCGGATGCCGACGAGGTCGGAGAAGCGGCCGTAGAGCGCCGTGGTGACCGCGAACATCAGCGCGTAGAGGCTGATCGTCCACGCGGCGGTGCCGACGCTGATGCCGAAGTCCTGGCCCAGGGCCGGGAGCGCCACGGCGGCGGCTGCGGAGCCCATCCCGGCGAGCCCGAAGAGCACGCCGATCAGCATGGACACGCGGCGTGAGTCGTCGATGGGCACGGTTGGCTTCAACGCCGGCGGACGTTGGTTGATTCCGCGGCCTCCCTCACCGTCGCCCGGTCGTGGCTCGGGTCGTGGCTCGGGTCGTGGCCCGGGGACGCGTCAGGGCGCGTCCTCAGCCACACGACCCGGACCACGACCGGACCAGCGACCGCAGTCCATCGCACCCAGGCCGGTCCACCTGGTGAAACAGTTGTGAAAGGAATGCATGAACCCGCGGCGGTCGGGGAACCTGACTACTGACGCCGGGCCCGGCGCGTACACACCCCCCAGTGGCGTCGGGCCCGGTGTCCTTGCGTCTGGGCCTGCCTCTGAGGACTCCGGGTCTCAGGGCTGTGGCGGCCCGCCGACGAACGGCAGCACCAGCTGGCACGTGACTGGCTTACGGTGCTGGGGGTCGAGGGCGTTGAGCACGTGCCCGGCGGCGACCGGGTCGGCGGCGATCTGGAAGTGCTCGGTGTAGTCGGTGTCGCAGCCGTCCTGCACGACGATGTTGCGCATCCCCTTCTCGCGGCCCGAGGTGTAGGGCACGACGAGCTGGTCGTACTCGGTCATGATGTTGGTGTAACGGACGCCCTTCTGGGCGACGCCGCCAGCGCGGACGCGACGCAGGAACGTCGAGTCCGGCGAGAACTGGCCGCACGCCACGCACAGCGGCACGGCCTTGTCGACGGGGACGCCGAAGACCGCGGCGGTGATCGCCGCAGCGCCGGCGACCTGGGTGCCGTGCCACAGCGGGGCCAGGGAGACGTAGCGCTTGACGTGCGTCGCCCCGCCCAGGAACTTCAGGTACCAGGCCGGCATCAGGGTGCCCTGCGAGTGCCCGAGCAGGTCGACCTTGCGGGCCCCGGTCGCGGCACGGACCTCGGCGACGAACGCCTTCAGCTCGCGGGCGCTGCGCTGCATCTTGCCCAGCCCGCCGACGTACCCGCTGCCGGGCCCGAGGGCCGGCTCGGTGCCGTAGGTCAGCGCGAAGACGCAGTAGCCCTTGTTGGCCAGCAGCGGGCCGTACGTCTGCCAGTTGGTGCTCTGGTTGCCGAAGGTGCCGTGCACCAGCACCACCGGGCGCGGGTGCCGCTTGCTGGGCCGGCAGTCCCAGTCGTTGGTGCCGGGCGCGTCGCTCTGCAGACCGCCCGCGATCGCGCTGGGCAGGAAGTTGTAGGGCACCGGGTACTTCTCCGCGGCCCCCGCGGTCGAGGCACCGACGCCACCCAGCACCAGCCCGAGGACCAAGCCCAGGGTGGCGACGAGCGCGAGCAGGGTGGAGCGGGTGCGACGCATGATGATGAGGGCCTCTCGGTGGTGGACGCTGGACCAACGATCCAGACCCCTGTTCGTGATGGTGGGGCTCAGTCGCGCGGTGGGCGGTGCGGCAGCTGCACCGTCACCGTGGTGCCGACGCCGAGCTCGCTGCGCAGCGTCACGCTCCCCTGGTGCGCCTCGACGATGCCCTTGGTCAGCGCGAGCCCGAGCCCGGTGCCGGGCACCGCCTGGTGGGAGGCGTCGCGACCGCGGTAGAGCCGCTCGAAGACGCGCTTCTGCTCGGCCGAGGAGATCCCGGCACCGGTGTCGGTGACGGTCACGACGGTGCTGTCGGCGAGCCCGGAGACGTGGACGTCGACCCGTCCGCCGGTCGCGGTGAACTTCACGGCGTTGGCCACGAGGTTGTCGAGGGCCTGGGTGAGCCGGTGCCGGTCCCCGCGTACGGCGCGCAGCGTGTCGGCGTCGCCGTGCACCGTGATGACCAGGCCCAGCCGACGTGCCTCGTGGCGCCGGTCCTCGACGACCTCCCCCACCAGCACGAGCAGGTCGACGTCCCCGAGGCGCAGGTGCATGTGGCCGAGGTTGTCGACGGCGAGGGTGAGCAGGTCGTCGACCAGGCGCAGCTCGCGGCCGGCGTTGCGGCGGACCTTGGCGAGCATGTCGCGCCCCAGCGGGCTCATGGCGTCGCGCTCGAGGTCCTCGAGGAGCTCGGTGTAGCCGATGATCGAGGTCAGCGGGGTGCGCAGCTCGTGGCTGATCGTGGCCAGCAGCTCGTCGCGCAGTCGGTCCGCCTCCGCCTCCAGCCGTAGCCGCTCGCTGATGTCGCGCACGGTGGCCACGGTCAGGTGGCCTTCGTCGGTGGCGATGGGGGCCAGCGAGATCTCGGCCGGGAACTCCACGCCGTCGCGGCGGTACGCCGGCAGCTGCAGGAGCCCCATCGGGCGGTGGCTGTAGCCGTTGCGTCGCCTCGGGTGACCGGTCCGCAGGCGGGGCGGCACCAGCACCTCGATCCGTTGTCCCTCGAGCTCGTCGGGGCGGTAGCCGAAGACGGCCTCGACCTGGATGTTGGCGGCCGTGATCACGCCGCGCTCGTCGACCACGACGACGGCATCGGGCACGGCGTTGAGGGTCGCGCGCAGCAGCGCGTTGCTGCCGGCGACGAGGTCGCCGTGCATCGATCGCATCCTGGCTCCCTCCGGCCGGGCGGACCGAGGCAGTCTGTCAGCGCGTCGCGTCCCGTGGGGCGGGAGTGCCGAAGGAATGCGTGAAATCTTGAGCCGGCGGCCGCTCGAGGGTCGGTACGACGCGTGCCTCCGCAGCGATCGCGGCCTCGCCGGGGCGGAACTGGCGCAGCGCCACCTCGCCCGCGACCTCCCCAGCGGAAAGACCCGGCTCGCGGGCCAGCATCGCGGCCAGGATCTGGGTCGCCATCGCACCGAGGTCGAGCAGCGGCTGGTGGTCGTGCGAGCGCAGCCCGAGGTCGACCTGCGCGATCGTCTCGACCCCGTGCAGCCGGGCGGTATCGACGAGGGCAGCCAGCTCGACGGCGTACCCGGTCGGGACAGGGAGCGACTCGAAGAGCGAGCGGCGCACGGCCCACTCTCCCGCCAGCGGCTGCACGAGCCCGGACAGCTCGGGGTGGCGCAGCGCGAGCCAGGGCCGGGCGACGAGCTCGGTGACCCGCCCGCCCTGGAGCCCGTCGGCGCCGGGGCGCTCGTAGAAGCCCTTGACCAGCGAGACCTGCGGCCGGGTCAGCAGGGGCCCGAGCAGGCCAGGCACGAAGTGGGTGTCCCAGTCGAGCAGGTCGGCGTCCATGAAGACGATGAGGTCGCCGGTGGTGACGAAGAGCGACTTCCACATCGCCTCGCCCTTGCCGGGGTGGCTGCCCAGGTCGGGGCGGATGTCCTTGGAGCGATGCACCGCTGCGCCCGCGTCGGTGGCGACCGCGTAGGTGGCGTCGGTGGAGTCGGAGTCGATCACCACCAGCTCGTCGACCAGCGCGACCGTCTCCATCAGCGCCTCGCGGGTGCGGGTGACGACGTCTCCGACGGTGCCCTCCTCGTTGCGCGCCGGCACCACCAGGCTGACCCGGTGCGCACCCTTGCGCTCGACGAGCTCGGCCAGCGACCAGTCGTCCCACCGTGCGCAGGCGATCACGCCGGCAGGCTCCAGCGCATCACCCAGTACTGCACCCCGAAAGGGTCGTCGGCGTAGTCCACCTCGGCCGCGGCCCCGGGTATCAGCAGCTCAGCGAGCCGGGCGAAGCCGTCGACGTGCCCGACCATCAGCTCCGCGGCCAGACCCCGGTCCAGGCCCCGCAGGGCCTCGACGTCGCCGCCACGCAACGCTTTCTCGAGCTCCGAGTCGTAGGCGACGGCTCGCTCGTCCAGGTGCCCCGGCGCCTTCTCCGACCGCCGAGCAGACCCGTTCCCCACCACCAGCACCGCCGTTGGTCGAGCAGAGAGGCCGGTCACGGCCGAACGCCCGTCGAGACCCAGTGACCGACGCAGGGCCTCAACCACCCGCATCCCCTGCGGATCAGCAACCACCGCGAAGTCATTCCCCAGCCACCGCACCGCCTCGACACAAGCAGCCCGCAGCTCAGCAACAGGATCGATCCGCCCGGCGTACGCCGGCAGCAGCGCCAGCACACCCGGCACCAGCGCGACCTTGACCCCGGGACTCATCACGTCCACGATCCTAGGGATCGGGCCTGACTGCTACGCATGCCTCAGGACGCCGGGCAGCAGCTTGGCGCCGATCTTGGCGGCGGCCTTGTTGCCGTTGCGTGCCGTGACGAGCGCGCCCTTGCCGTTGGCCCACCAGTGACCAGACGGCAGCGCCGCCTTCGCTCCGTCGTTCCAGTCGCGCTGCTGTCGATGCCCGCGGAAGGTGATGACGTTGACCCGCTTGCCCTTGAGCCAGCACACGCCGGAGTCCTTGTTGAGGGCGCCACCGCCGTTGCGGTCGAAGCGCTTGCAGCCGATCTCAGCCGCCACCTCGCGTGCCGACTCCCCGTAGTGGGTGTGGGTCGCTGCCGCGGACGGGGCGGTCGGCGCGAGCAGCACGAGCGCCGCGACGAGACTGATGATGAGCTTCTTCACGTGGGTTCCTCGCTGCCGAGCCATGGCGTTGGCCGAGTGCCTCACCACCAGCCGCGCTGTCACTGCCATCCAAGCACGACGCTGCCAGGGAGCCCCCTCCGCAGCGGTCGAGGAGGGACGCGTCAGTTCTTGACCCGCCAGCGGCCCAGCAGCGTGCCCGCGTCCTCGAGCAGCAAGGTGAGCTCGAGGGCGGTGTCGACCGGTGCGCCCTCGGTGATCCGGCCGTTGGCCCCGCCGACGATCTGCGGGACGGTGGTGGCGGTCAGCTCGTCGACGCAGCCCTGGAAGACCAGGTCGCGCAGCAGGTGCGGGCCGCCCTCGCAGAGCTGGTTGACCCAGCCGCGCTCGGCGAGCTCGCGCTTGAGCAGCGGCAGGTCGACGCGGTGCGAGCCGAGGGTGAGCACGTGCTCCTCGCCGAGGATCTCGCGCGCGGAGTCGATCCCGTCGGAGCGCGAGCAGGTGGCCATGTAGACCGAGCCGGCGGGAGCGCCACGCAGCGACTCGGGCACCTGGGCCTTGCGGCTGACCAGCACGATCGGCACGTCGGCCGGGCCGTACTGCTCGACCTTGGCGGTGCCGGCACCCACGATGATCACGTCGGCCAGCGCGCGCAGGGTGTGGAAGACCCGGCCGTCGGCGTCGTTGTTGATGGAGCCGGAGTCACCAGACACCCCGGTGGCACTGCCGTCGACGGTGCTGACCATGTTGCAGCGCATCCACGGCTTCGCGGCGCTGGCCTCGGCCGTGTAGAGCTTCGTCAGGTCGTCGTCACTGACATCGTCGTTGCGATCGGCACCGATCAGGACTCGCATGTGCGTCTCCATCCCCCAGGGCTGCACGCCGACCGGCGCGTCGACGCGTGCCTACTGTCTCAGGCTTCTCTCAGCCACCGTGAGCAGGGTGGGTGCGCGACGGCCTCAGCGCCCGAAGGCCGGCTTCTCCTTCGCGAGGAACGCCCGCACGCCTTCAGCGAAGTCAGGTCCTGTGTAGACCTCCTGAAGCAGGTCGACATCCCCCGCAGGAGAAGCCTCGAGCAGGCGAGCACGGTCGAGCAGCTGGCCCTTGGTGGCCCGCAGCGTGACCGGCGAGGCCGCCCGCAGCCCGTCGAGCAGCGTGGCCAGCTCGGCGTCGAGGTCCTCCGTCACGGCCATCACCGCACCCACGGCGTACGCACGGTCCGCACCGACGAGGCGGGACGCGAGCAGCATCTCTCGGGTGATGGGCTCCCCGAAGACGGTGGCGCAGCGGTAGACCATCGAGGCGGCGAGCGCGTTGCCGAGCGTGCGGGCGATCGGGTAGCCGAAGCGGGAGCCGGCGGTGGCGATCCGCAGGTCGCAGTGCGTGGCCACGGCCAGTCCCCCACCCACACAGACACCGTCGACGGCAGCGATGGTGACCTGAGGCAGCGAGAACAGAGACTCGAGCAGCTCGCGGATCCAGTCCTCGTAGGCCACCGGGTCCTGCTCGAGGAAGTCAGAGATCTCGTTGCCCGCGGCGAACGCACGACCACCCGCCCCACGCAGCACCAACACCCGCACATCAGGGGTTTCGCGCAGCTCGGCGCACAGGTCCTTGAGCGCCGCGTACATGTCGCGGGTGAACGCGTTGTGCCGGTGCGGCCGGTGGAAGGTCACCTCCACCACGCCGTCCGTGCGGGTCACCAGCAGGTCGGGAGTCTCCTCGTTCACGGCCGTGAGCGTACGGCGCCCCAGCACGACCGGCACTGGCCCGCCCGCCTTGTGAACGCGTACCTCAAATGGATGAATTGGCCACGGCGCTCCTGCCCTGGCCCAGTGTGGAGCGAGACACTCACCGCATGAGCGCCGAGCCGCTGCCCGCCGACATCATGGAATGGATGGGCATGGACGAGTCGATGGTCGAGTTCGCGCTCGACCTCGCACCCGAGTCGGCGAGCACGGCGGCGCAGAGCGCCCGCTGAGCCTCGACGGGGGCCCTCTAAAGTCCTGCTGTGAAGCGGACCTGGTCGCGGCAGATGCCGTTGGATGCTGCGACCGAGCCGTCGAACCGAACCAGGCGTCGGCTCGCTGTCGCACTGGGTGCGTACTGCCTTTTCATCGCGGCCATCGTCCTGCTCCCCACGGGCGCGGTCCCCTCAGCCGTGGTGACGCACGTTGCCGGGCTGGCCGACGCCATGGGCACGCCCGCCCGGCTCACCGCCGGCGCCCGGATCGAGTTCGGGCTCAACGCGCTGATGGTCGTCCCCATCAGCGCCCTCGGAGGTCTGTTGTGGCCCCGCTGGAACTGGCGGGACTGGACGGCTGCTGCGTTCGTGGCGTCCGCTTCGGTGGAGCTCATCCAGGGGCTGTTCCTGCCAGATCGCTCCGCCACCTTCGTGGACGTCTGTGCCAACACGCTGGGGGGACTGATGGGGGCCCTGCTGGTCGCAGTCACCCTCCGCGCTGCTCGCCACGGCTCCCCGCACGAGACCACCTGACCGGGATCAGCCTCGGCGAGCGACCCTCGACCTCGCGGTGAGCCAGGCAGCCACCACTCCTCCGACAGCACCGAAGAGGTGCCCCTGCCAGGAGATGCCCGGCTGCCCGGGCAGTACGCCCCACAGGATCGATCCGTAGACCAGAAACAGGACCACGCCCACCCCGATCTGGAGCGCGCTGCGGGCGAAGAACCCGCGCAGGACGAGATAGACGAGCCAACCGAACACTAGGCCCGAGGCGCCGATGTGCGAGGTCTGGGACCCGGCCACCAGCCACGTCCCGAACCCGGAGGCGACCCACACCACCGCGGTCACGGTCAGCCCACGGGCGAGGTTGCCGACCAGGACTGCGAACAGAAGCACCAGCACTGGCCCGGAGTTCCCGACCAGGTGGTCCCAGCCGCCGTGCAGGACCGGGGCGATCAGGATGCCGAGCAGCCCCTCGTCGGTGCGTGGACGCACGCCGTTGTCGTCCAATGACCCGCTGGGCGTGAGCTGGTCGGCGATCTCGATCAGCCACAGCAGGACAACGAAACCGACGGAGAGCACGGCAGCGGGAACCCAGGTGCCGAGCCCGGTCGTCCTCGTGTCGCTCACGATCTCAGCCTAGGAGGTCGGTGTGCATGGGGCTCAACACCCGTGGGCCGAAGGCGGTGACCTTCCGGCCTCTGGTTCCGGACCCACTGCCGGTCGAGCAGAGAGGCGCCCCAGCGCCGATCGTCGTCGAGACCCCGCAAGCAAGGCATAGACCACACCCACGGGACCTCGACGGAGGCCGACTACTTGATCGAGAAGGCCTGGTCGTTGGTGTCGAAGAAGATGTTCCCCCGCGCCTCGATCATGAACCACGCCTTCTCTGCGGTGACCTTCGGCAGCCTCACCCGCACCGCACCGTCGTTCCTGGTCTTGAGCGCGACGTTGCTCCAGCTCGCTCCGTCGTCGACGGAGAGCTTGACGCGCACCTTCTTGGCCAGCGACCGCGTGCGGTTGACGTCCCACGCCACGCGCACCTTCTTGCCCCCGCGCAGCGCCTGGCCGTCATCCTGGGTCTTGACGAGGAACGGGCCGGCCTTGCGCTTGACCCGCACGACCACGTCGTCGTACGACGTGCCTCCACCCTCGGTGAACCCGTCGCGGCCGGTGAGCCGGAAGTGCATCTTGCGCTTGCCGATGTCGCTGCTGCCCTTGTACTGCTTGGTGGGCAGGAACTCCGAGTAGCAGTCGAGCTGGCGGTCGGTCGGCGCTGCGCCCCCGTCACCCGACTGCGACAAGGCAGGGCAGCGGCCGGTCTTGGCGTTGGTCGCGCCATGCAGCACCTGCGCCAGGTCGGGGAAGCTCCGCTTGGCTGACGTGGTGGCGGTGTTCTGCCCAGGCGACGGGGACTGCTGTGCGGCCTCGTTGGTCACGACCGCGTTGTCGCTGAACATCCGGAAGAGCGGCCCGAAGATCTTGCGGTTGTCGACCAGGCTGGTGCCGACGCCGGTGTCGTTCTGCTCCCAGACGAAGGTGACGTCGTCTCCATCGGCGTCCTTGGCCGCGCCCTTGAGCGTGAAGGGGGTCTGCACGGGGATGACCCGGTTCTTGCCGGCGTTGACGACCGGCTTGTGGTTGGTGGTGGTCGCGACCTGGTCGCCGCCGTTGGCGACAGCCCCGCCCTTGGCGGTCTCGCCGACGGACGCGGTCACCCCACTGCCTCCCGTCACCGACAGCGAGCGCAGGTTCTTGCGCGGCGCCTTGCCGGTGTCGAAGGGGTCGAGCTTGTCGTTGAAGATCACCTGGAAGCCGGCGTCGATGGGGCGGCCCGGGGGGGCGATTGCCTGGCTGAAGTCGCCGTAGGCGTCGTAACCCCACTTCGCGATCCGCACATTGATGCCGGTGACCGCCTCGATAGCGGCCTCGACACCAGCGCTGGTGTAGTTCTCACCGCGGGTCAGGGTGCGCGACTTGTCGCCGTAGGCGACCTCGATGCTGTCCCCGTCCGTGTCGAAGCCACGCAGCGAGACGGTCTGCACCTCGATGGCTCGGCGCTGTGTCGAGGTCACGTAGCGGGTGACCTCACCGATGGTGAGCTGGGAGAAGTAAGGATCGGTGTGCGGCTGGAGGTCGTCGACCCCGCAGATGCCCGCATAGGCCATCACCGACGAGCCGGAGCCCGGCTCGACGGATGCCTCGGAGATGTTGCCGCCGCACGCGCCCTTGGTCCCGTTGAAGGTGTGGTTGCCGGAGAACTGGTGGCCGATCTCGTGGGCGACGTAGTCGATGGCGAAGAAGTCACCGCGGGGCTCGGGAAGGCCGGTGCAACCGCCGGAGGAGTAGTCCTGACCCACCACGCCCAGGTAGGCGACGCCGCCGCCGTTGACGCCGAGGACGAGGTGGCCCAGGTCGTAGGCGTCGGCGCCGATGAGCTGGCCGAGCACGGTGCGCATCCGCCCGAGGGCGCCGGGGCTGCAGTAGTCGAGCATGCCGGGCTCGCCGCCCTCGCTCTCCGGGTCGCCCACGGCCGGGTCGAAGCACGGCGCCGAGCCGCACGGACCATCTGCGCCCTCGGCCTTGGCTGCGGAGTCCAGGTTCAGCCGGTCGGAGTCGTCGACGAGCAGCAGCCGGATGCCGAGGTCGTCGTTGTAGACCTGGTTGACCCGGTTGATGAGCGTGACCTTCTCTGCCAACACGTTGGCGGTGCCGAAGTACGCGGCGTACGACGGGTCGTTGACCAGCGCCAGCCGATACGTACGTCGCTTCACCAGCGCGCCGGCCTGCCCGTCGGCCGGCTTGCGCACAGCCGCGCCGGTGATGTCGCGGGGCTCCTCCTGGGCCAGCAGGTCGGGCACCGGGGTCGCGGCGTCGGCGGCGTAGTAGCTCAGGTGCTCCCGGGTGCCGCGCGCGTCGTAGGCCGGGTCGACGAGGTAGTCACCGCCGGGGCCGCGTACGGAGGCGTGCAGGCCGAGCGGCGTGACGTCGAGGACGACGCTGCGCCCGGGGGTGTCCAGGGACCGGCCGGCGTAGGTGCGCAGCTCAGGGTGCGCGGCCGCCAGGTCCGGCTCCATGACGGAGGTGGCGTGCACCGAGAACCGCTCGGCGTCCCCGTCCGGCGTGGGCAGCGCGAGCACCGTGCCGCGCGCAGCGACGCGAGTGGGAGCGGAGGCCAGTGCGGCGCGGGCCGCGCCGAGGTCGACGCGCACGGCCGCGAAGTCCGAGGCGTCCACGCGGACCCGGTCGCCCTCGGGCTCAAAGCCGGGCAAGGGGGCGAAGATTCCTCCGTCCTGGCGAGCCGCGGGGACGACCGGCGCGGCGGTGGCCGAGCCCGTCAGGGTGAACGCGGGCAGCATGCTGGCGGCCAATGCGGTGGCGGCCAGCACGGCCAGGCGGGAGCGAGTCATCGTGTCCGTCTCGTGAAGGGCTGAGGGCTCCCCCGAGGACCGTCCGGAGCCGCGCGCCCAGTCTGCGCGATCGCCTCGCGGTGCGCCACCGGCCGGTCCCTCGGCCTCCCCTGTCGTGGACCGGTCTCGCAGCGCGCAGCCGATGAGGAAGAATCCGACCCATGAGCGAGCAGGTCAGGCGTCGACGCGCCTTCATCACCGGCATCACCGGCCAGGACGGCTCCTACCTCGCTGAGCTCTTGCTCGGCAAGGGGTACGAGGTGCACGGCCTGATCCGGCGCGCCTCGACGTTCAACACCTCGCGCATCGACCACCTCTACCAAGACGCGCACGACGAGGACGTCCGGCTGGTGCTGCACCACGGTGACGTGACCGACGTCGGCCGTCTGACCTACCTCTTCCAGTGGATCGAGCCCGACGAGGTCTACAACCTGGCGGCCCAGTCGCACGTGCGGGTCAGCTTCGTCGAGCCCGAGCACACCAGCAACGTCACCGGGATGGGTGCCCTGCGGGTGCTCGAGGCGCTGCGGATGGCCGAGGTGCCGGCGCGGGTCTACCAGGCCTCCAGTTCGGAGATGTTCGGCGCCACGCACCCGCCGCAGCACGAAGAGACGGCGCTGCACCCCCGCTCCCCGTACGGCGTCTCCAAGGTCTTCGCGCACTGGATGACCCGCAACTACCGCGACGGCTACGGCATGTGGGCCGTCAGCGGGATCCTCTTCAACCACGAGTCGCCCCGTAGGGGCGAGACGTTCCTGACCCGCAAGGTCACCCGCGCAGTGGCGCGGATCAAGGCCGGGCTCGAGGAGCACATCTACCTCGGCAACCTGGATGCGGTGCGCGACTGGGGCTACGCGCCGGAGTACGTCGAGGGTATGTGGCAGATGCTGCAGGCCGACTCCCCCGACGACTACGTGCTGGCCACCGGGGTGGCGTGCAGCGTGCGTGACTTCGTCACCACGGCCTTCGATCACGCGGGTCTCGATTGGGAGAAGCACGTGCGGTACGACGACCGTTACCTGCGCCCCACCGAGGTCGACGAGCTGATCGGCGACCCGGGCAAGGCAGCCCGCGAGCTGGACTGGAAGGCCAGCGTCGCCGGCCTCGACCTCGCGCGCCTGATGGTGGACGCCGACATCGCTCGGCTCGCCGGTGGCCCCGACTGGGTGGACCAGCCGTCGCTAGTCGACTGGCCCGTCCACCCGATCGGTCGCTGAGTCCTTCCTCTGCCGAGGCGTGTGCGTGGAGCGTCCGTAGGTCCAGTTGTCCAGCTCGCTGACGGTAGGTGCGCCCATGAAGGGCAGCCCCTGCTCCTTGCGCAGCACGCCCCACACGAGCGGGACCAGCACGGCCACCACGAGACCGACCACGACGATGAGCACCGGGTGCGTCTCCTCGCGGCCCAGCGGCGCCCAGCCGGCCTTGTCGAGCAGCGCGACGCCCGACATCGTCAGCACCACCACGATGCCGCGACGGATGAACGACTGCGGCACCCGGGGCGCGATCTTGCTGCCGAGGATGGTGCCGGGCACCGAGCCGATGATGAGCGGAATGGCGATGCTCCAGTCGAGCCCGTGGATCGCGATGTTGGCAATGGCAGCGGCGAGCACCAGCGGGACGGCCTGCACCAGGTCGGTGCCGACCAGCTTCACCGCGGAGAGGCCGGGGTAGAGCATCAGCAGCGCGATCATGATGACCGAGCCGGAGCCGACGCTGGTGATGCCCACCAGCAGGCCGCCGAGCATGCCGACCAGCAGGGTCGGAAGCACCTTGATCTTGGGGTCGGGGTCGCCGGCGTGGCCGCCGGAGCGCACCGCGCGCAGGTTGATGTAGAGCCGCAGCGCGTAGGTGGCGGCTGCGAAGAGCAGTGCGAAGCCGATGCTGAGCTTGAGGACCTTGTCCAGCTGCTCAGCGTCGCTGGTGAAGATCTTCACCATGTAGGGCCCGAGGAAGGCCATCGGCACCGACCCGATGATCAGCCACTTCGCCAGCTCGAAGTTGGGTGAGCCTTGGCGCGCGTGCACGACAGCGCCGCCGGACTTGTAGACGGCCGCAGCGGTCAGGTCAGCGGTGACGATGGTGGCCGCCTCGCCGGAGCCGACACCGAGAAAGATCAGCGCCGGCGTCATGAGGGCGCCGCCGCCCATGCCGGTCAGGCCGACGACGACGCCGACGACGAATCCGGCGACGAGGATGGACAGGGCGGTGAGAGTCAGGATGTCCATCAGGGCGCCTTCGGTGCGGTCGAGAGTGCTCGGATCGCGACCACCAGCAGGCGGTCCACGTGGTCGGCGGCGGTGCGAGCCGCCTTGTCGCCGCGCCGGTACGGGTCGGCGACGTCGAGCTCGGTCGAGGCGGGCCCCCGGCGGTGCTGCATCGCCGCGAGCAGGTCGCGGCCGTGTACGCCAGCCCCGATGTCACCGACCGTCTCCACGAACTGGCCCAGGCTGAAGACCTTGCGGAACAACGCCGGGTTGTCGTCGAGGATGAACTGGCGGTGCGAGGCCTCCGCGGTGAGCACGACGTCGGCCCACTCGAGCTCGGCGGTGGTGAGGCGCCGGCTGCGGAAGGGCTCGTGACCGGTCACCTCGTCGGCGAGCACGTCGACCATCGGCTGGTTCATCGGCTCGTCGACCAGGCCGTGGGTGCCGGCGCTGGCGAACTCGAGCGTCGGATCGCCCGCCGCGAGGTGTCGGGCGGTGAGCTCCATGTACGGCGAGCGGCAGATGTTGGCGGTGCAGACGAAGAGGACCTTGAGGGGCCCCGCGTCTTGGGCTGCGGCGGTTGCGCCGGTCACCGGGTTTCGACGGGCGGTCGTCGCTGGCGCTCCTCCCTGCTCAACCAACCATGGGGGCGGGGTCTGCTCAACCAACAGCGATGAGGGCCGGAGGTCGAGGTAGCCGGACTCGGCGAGCGCACCGATGACGTCGCCGAGGGCGTCGTCGATCGTGCGACCGGTGGTGTCGACGACCACGTCGGCGTCCTGCGGCTCCTCGTAGGGCGAGGAGATACCGGTGAACTCCGGGATCTCGCCGGCGCGTGCCTTGGCGTAGAGACCCTTGCGGTCACGGCGCTCGCACTCCTCCAGTGGGGTGGCGACGTGGACGAGGAAGAACGCTCCGCCGGCCTCGTCGACCATGGCGCGCACCTGCTGACGGGTCTCGTCGAACGGCGCGATCGGGCTGACCACCGCCAGCCCCCCGTGCCGGGAGATCTCGGCGGCCACCCAGCCGATGCGGCGGATGTTGGTCTCGCGGTCCGCCTTGGAGAACGTCAGCCCTGCGGAGAGGTTGCGGCGCACCACGTCGCCGTCGAGGGAGGTGATGGTGCGGGTGCCCTGCTCGAGGATGCGGTCCATCAGCGCCCGAGCGAGGGTCGACTTGCCGCTGCCGGACAGGCCGGTGAAGAAGAGAACCAGGCCCTGCTCGTCGGCCGCCGGGCGGTCCCGGTCGACGATCGCCGCGATGTCGTCCGCGTATGCGTCGTCGTCGGCTGCATATGGCACGGCCACGACCGGGCCAGCTCCCGCATAGTTGTGGGCGACCTGCACACCGAGCGCGTGGTCAGCGTCAACATCGCCGTGGCTCGCGAGCGGGACGGCGACCACGACGGCGTCGGTCAGCCGCTGGGCGGCCAGCATCGTGGCTCGGATCAGGGCTGTGGCTGACAGGTCGGGGGTGCCGGCGCCGACCAGCGTCAGGAGCACGAGCGGCCCCAGACCGGACAGCTCGGCGATCTGCTGCTCGGTGAGCGCGTCGACGACCGGCACCACCGTGCGACGAGGGTGCTGATCCTGGACCTGCGCCGGGGTGAGGTAGCGGTCCCGGAAGGGCCCGTACTGCGCGTGCGTCAGCGGTTCGACGGCGCCGCCCGGCACGCTCACCCGCGCCAGGGGCAGGCCCTCGGGGTCGACGAGTTCCACCGCGCCGGCGCTGGTCGCTTGCTCGCGGACCGGTGCCGGGAGGTCCAGCGTCACGACGCTGCCCGGCTCGTTGAAGGCGGTCAGCGGGGCCAGCGCACCCGAGACGAGGAGCTCCAGGTCGTCGAGCTCGCGGGGCGAAGGACAGTGCTGCGGAAAACTCACCCGAGTATCTTGACAGATTCAGTCGAGTTTCACGCTCGCCGCGCGCGCCGCCTACGGTGCCTGGCATGACTGGACCTGTTGTTGTGGCCGAGATCGTCCGCTCCGGGATCGTGGAGGGGCACCACTACGGCTCGGTGGTAGCCCTGCGCCCAGACGGGTCCGTGGACTGGTCGGTGGGCGACGTGGACTCACCGATCCTGCCGCGTTCCTCGAACAAGCCGATCCAGGCGCTGGCCATGGTGGAGCAGGGTCTCGACCTGCCGCCGGACCTACTGGCGCTCGCGTGCGCCTCGCACTCCGGGGAGGACATCCATCTCGACGGCGCCCGCCGCATCCTGAAGCAGGCTGGTTTGGACGAGTCGGCGCTGCAGACGCCGCACGACTGGCCCTTGGACGACAACGCGCGCGAAGCGCTGCTCCGCAACGGAGACAGCAAGTCCCCCATCGCCATGAACTGCTCGAGCAAGCACGCCGCGATGCTCGCGACCTGCGTCCAGAACGGATGGGACACCGCCACCTACCTCGACCCTCAGCACCCGCTCCAGCAGGCGATCCTCGCGACGTTCGAACGGATGACCGGCGAACCTGCCCAGGTCGCCGTCGACGGCTGCGGCGCCCCACTGCTGTCTTGCTCGGTGACCGGCCTCGCCCGTGCATTCTCGAAGCTGGCGGTCGCTACCGACGGTCCGGAGCATCGGATCGCCGAGGCGATCCGCGCCCACCCCGAGTACGTGTCGGGCACCGCGCGCGACGAGCGGGCACTGTTGACCGCCATGCCCGGCTCGATCGGCAAGGCAGGTGCGGAGTCCGTCTACGCCGTCGCCCTGCCCGACGGCCGCGCATTCGCGATGAAGACCGACGACGGCGCGGCCCGCGCGAGGCCGGTGATGATGGCGGCCGCCCTTGAGCGGTCCGGGGTCACCTCCGAAGAGTGGGTGGATGCAGACGCCGTCCGCAAGACCGGTGAGCACGTCCTCCTTGGCGGGGGTCGACCCGTAGGTGAGATCCGCGCCTGCTTCTGAGCCGAACCGCGACGGGAGCCATCGTTGGTCGAGCAGCGAGGGCCGAAGGCTCGCGCGACGTCGAGACCCCGCAACCACCGCTGGTCGAGCAGGGAGGCGCCCCGGCGCCGCCGCATCGCTGGATGCTCCTATGGATGGTCAAGTCCGTGGTGGGGGTTGATCAGGGCGGGGTAGATCTCGCGGGTGATGTAGCGCTTGAGGATGCGGGCTGCTTCGCGTTTGGAGAGGTCGCGTTGGTTGACGCGGCGGGCGAGGTAGGTCTTGGTGGGTTTGTGCCAGCGCATTCGTGAGAGCAGGACGCGGTGGATGGCAGCGTTGGCCTGACGGTCGCCGCCGCGGTTGAGCCTCGTGCGGTGGGTTTGGCCTGAGGAGGCCGGGACCGGCGCGGTGCCGACGAGCATCGCGAAGGCTGCTTCGGTGTGGATGCGTTCGGGGTTGGCGCCGGCGGTGACCAGGAGCTGTCCGGCGCAGTCGTGTCCGATGCCGTTGATGGCCATCAGGGCGGGGTTGATCTGTTCGACCAGGGGGTGGATCAGCGCCTCGAGGTCGGTGATCTCCTCGCTGAGGTGGCGGTGACGGCGGGCGAGGCTGCGCAGGGCGGCCTTGGTGGCGTGCAGGGGCTCTGCGATGTGCGCGGGGTCGGGTCGCAGTGCGGCGCAGGTGCGCACCAATGTGGGGGTGTCTAGGTGACGCAGGCGGTGGCGTAGGTCGTCCTCGGCGGTCACGATCAGTGCTTTGATCTGGCGCACGACGTCGGCGCGTTGCTGGACTGCTGAGCGTCGAGCGACACGCAGGTTGCGCAGCGCTTCGATGCGTCCGTCGCGGGCCTTGGGAGTGCCGGTGTGCGCTCCCGACCACGCCGCGCGGGCGGCGGCTTCGGCGTCGATGGGGTCGGACTTGCCCTTGAGCCGGCGCGTGCGTCGATCTGGTCGATCGACCTCGATCAGGTCGGCGGTGGTGGCTGTGGCCAGGTGGCGTGCGAGTCCTAGGCCGTAGGCGCCGGTGCCCTCGATGCCGATCATCAGCACCGGTCCGAACGATTCCAGCCAGGCCAGCAGGGCCCGATGGCCGGATGTGTCAGCGTCGAAGTATTCGATGCCTAGCAGGCGTCCCAGTGAGTCGAGGGCGGCAGCGACGTGCTGATCGCGGTGGGTGTCGACTCCGCCGATCACCCCGACCCGTGGCGACGGCGGATCACCGAAGGCAGCGCTGGTCTCCTCGTGGGTGCAGTGCGATACGGGTGGTGCAGATGTCATGGTGGTCATGCCGTCTCCTCTTGTGGTGGCGGTGGCGCCAGCCAGGCGAGGGCAGCGGACAGGACAGTGATCAGTGACGGCTGGGCACAAGCTCCTATGAAGTCACGAGGCCCCCGCCTGGCTGGGTGCAGCACCCGGCAGCAGACCGACCGACAGATCCAGCGATGGACACCATGGTCAGTCGAGCAGCGAGTCAGGACGACCTGCCACCAGGCACTCCATTCGTATCGTCACTGTCGAGCAGCGAGGGCCGAAGGCTCGAGCGACGTCGAGACCCCGTGAGCACCGCGGGGCCCGTACGCTGAGCGAGTGCTGGATGTCTACTCCCTCGAGCTCGGCTTCTACGCCCTGCTCGCCTTCGTGCTGCTCGCGGTGAAGATCTTCGCGTTCGTGAACTCGCTGATGTTCTCGTCCGAGTCCTACGAAGCGGCCGGCAAGCTCACCAAGCCGGCCTGGACGATCATCCTGGGCATCGCAGTCGCTGTGCAGGTCCTGCTCCTCAACAGCCCCATCGGCATCCTCAATCTCATCCTCACCATTGCTGCATTGGTCTATCTCGTCGACGTTCGTCCTGCCATGGCAGGTCTACGACGTCGCTAACGTTTGGTAACAGTTCTCCGCGACCGACCTCCAGCCTTTACGATTGTCTGCGTGCGGCATTTGGCCGTGGACACAGGGGAGTCTGCAGATGATCGGTGAGAGCGAGAACCGCCCGTGGGGTTCGTGGACCGTGCTCGACGAGGGCGACGGCTTCAAGGTCAAGCGCATCCACGTCGACCCACACTCCCGACTGAGCTATCAGACCCACGAGCACCGAGCCGAGCACTGGGTGATCGCCGCCGGCCGCTGCACCGCCGTCATCGATGGCGAGACTGTCGTGGCCGGACCCGGCGAATCGATCTGGGTCGAGGTCGGCCAGGCCCACCGCATCACCAACCAGGAGGACTTCCCGCTGGTGGTGATCGAGGTGCAGATGGGCACCTATACCGGCGAGGACGACATCTGCCGCCTCGAGGACGACTACGGGCGGACGCCGGTCGCCACCTCGTAGATGAGTCCTTGAGGTCACGATCAGGGACAAAGCACGTCTAGACGGGGTTTTCACTTAGGGTTCCATGGTCACATCGATCATGGGAGCCCCGGCATGGAACTGAAGGACTATCTGCGCATCCTGAGGCGCCGGTGGCTGATGGTAGTCGCGTCGACCCTGATCGTCGTCGGGGCCGCGTCTGCCTTCACGTTCACTGCCACCCCGCAGTACCAGTCGACGGCCCGGCTCTTCGTCTCCACCTACGGAGATGGCGGCAGCGGTAGCGGCGACGTCAGCAGCGCCTACCAGGGTGGCCTTTTCAGCCAGCAGCGCGTCTCGTCGTACGCCGTGCTCGTCGGCAAGAGCGAGAGCCTTGCCCAGAGCGTCGTCGAGGACCTCGACCTCAGCCTGTCGGCCAGCGAGCTGCGCAGCAAGGTTTCGGCCACTGTTTCGCCCGAGACGGTCCTGATCGAACTGTCCGCGCTGGACGCCGACCCCGTCCAGGCACAGGCCATTGCGCAGGCCTACGCGATGGGCTTGAGCGATCTCGTCCGCAAGCTGGAGACGCCTGCCGGCGCGGACGACCCGTTAATCAAGGCCAGCGTCGAAGATGATGCCTCGCTCCCCTCGTCCCCGGTCACCCCTCAGCCCGTCCGCAACCTGGGCTTGGCGTTCGTGCTCGGCCTGCTGCTCGGCTTCGGACTGGCGGTCGCCCGCGAGCTGCTGGACACGAGCGTGAAGACCGTCGAGGACGTCTCGACGACCACCGAGGCCCCCCTGCTCGGCTCGATCGCCTATGACGCCTCGGTCAAGACCGAGCCACTCGTCAGCACTCTGGACTCGCACGCACCGAGGGCCGAAGCCTTCCGGGTGCTGCGCACCAATCTGCAGTTCGTCGACGTCGATGCAGCGACCAAGGTCTTCGTGGTCACGTCGGCCTTACCGGGCGAGGGCAAGACCACCACGGCGGTCAACTTGGCTCTCACGCTGGCGCAAGCTGGACAGAAGACGCTCCTGATCGAGTGCGACCTGCGTCGCCCCAAGGCGACCGCTGCCCTCGATCTCGATAGCTCCGTCGGGGTCACGACCGTCCTGCTCGGGAAGGTCAGCTTCGAGGACGCCTTGCAGGAGTACGCAGCCACCGGCCTGGCGGTCCTCGCCAGCGGAGCCATACCGCCCAACCCGGCAGAGCTGCTTCAGTCCCGCGCCATGACCGAGCTCCTGACACGATGCCGGGAACAGTTCGACACCATCATCATCGATGCGCCGCCGCTGCTGCCTGTCACCGACGCAGCCTTGCTCTCGACCCAGGCCGACGGCGCCATCCTGGTCGTGGCGCATGGCAGGACGACGAAGGACCAGCTCGCGCAGGCCGCCCAGCGCCTGGGTGCCGTCGACGCGGCGCTGGTGGGCGCGGTGCTCAACATGACCCCCTCGCGACGTGGTCGCGGATACGGGGCCAGCTACGGCTACGGCTACGGCTACGGCTACGCCCCTTCCGCACCCGAGCCCACCAAGCCTCACCGCAGCGACCGCTCTCGCCGCCGCGGTAGCGACAAGGCCGCCGACTGATCTAGTGCCCGCTTGGGGACCGGCTCAACTGATCCGCCGCTCCGCTACCGGAAGACGCGAACCGTGGCTTCGCTCGGATCGTCGGACGCGTGGCCACATATACGGAACGAACCACCGCAAGCATGGACGCCCGGCGATTACACCGCGCCTGGAACCGGCATCACCGAACGAGCCCCTGCCGAAAAGCGTCGTGGTTGTTGTCTTGGCCAGGCCTCTTCAGGTGTTGGTTGCGGCAGCGTAGGTCAGGTCGAACGCCATCGCTGCAGCCTGCCACGCCGCGTGCACGGCGAACGTGACTGAGGGCAAGTGCGCCAAAGCGGCGTACTGCAGATTGACGCCCCAGGCTGCGCGGTGGTGATGTGGCCGCGTTCGGTGCTATCAGCTGCGCCGGGCCGGCGGCCCTGGGGTCGGTGGCGTCTAGGAAGATGCGCAAGCGCGCGGCGTCGAACAGCGGCTAGGCCCGGATGCAGCGCGCGCCGTCGGGTCACCGCACACGACGACCTTGCACCGTGCCACCGAGCGATCGACTTGACGACTTGCCGGACCTCAGTTCTCTGCCCAGCAGGTGGCGCCGCCCGGTCAGGCCTCGACCCACTCCACCACGTCGCGCTGACGGTCTAGAGCGGTCGCGCACAGCTCCTCCAAGGCGCGGCACACCTCACGTGAATCACCGACCGTGGGCAGGCTGGCCACCTCGGCCTCGCTGACACCAGCCACTGGCACGTGGCTCACACTGTCGTGGGACGGCTTCACGTTCTCGGGCTCGCAGTCGCCGAAGAGCTCCTCGTGCATCTTCTCTCCGGGGCGCAGGCCGGTGAACTCGATACGGATGTCGCGCCCCGACTGCGCGATGAGCCGCTCGGCCACCCCCAGGATGCTGATGGGCTCGCCCATGTCGAGCACCAGGGCCTCGCCTGCGGACCCGATGGCGGCGGCCTGGATAACGAGCTGGCAAGCCTCTTCGATGGTCATGAAATAGCGAGTGACATCGGGATCGGTGACCGTGACCGGCCCGCCCCGGGCGATCTGCTGGGCGAACGCGGTCAGCACCGAGCCCCGGCTGCCCAACACGTTGCCGAACCGGACCGAGAGGTAGGAACCCTCGACCATCTGCGAGCGCTGCGCTGTCAAGCACTCGGCGACCCGCTTGGAGTAGCCGAGGACGCTGGCCGGGTTGGCCGCCTTGTCGGTGGAGATGTTGACGAACCGCTCCACCCCGATGGCGTCGCAAGCATCGAGGACGTTGCGGGTGCCGATCACGTTGGTCTTGACGGCCTCGGCGGGGTACTGCTCGAGCATCGGGAGGTGCTTGAGCGCTGCCGCGTGGAACACAACCTCGGGACGGCGCTCGCGGAACAGCATCTGGACCTGCTGGGCATCGCGAATGTCGCAGAGCACGACGTCGTCGGAATCGAGCAGAGCGCGCCCGTTGAGCGACAGCTGCACCGCGTGCAGCGCCGACTCGTCGCGGTCGAGCATCATCAGTTCAAGCGGGTCGAACCGGGAGATCTGGCGGCAGAGCTCGGAGCCGATCGAGCCGCCGGCACCGGTCACCAGCACGCGGCGGCCGGTCAGGTAGCCCGCGATGGCGGAGATATCAGTGTCCAGCTGGTTGCGCCCCAGCACGTCCTTGAGGTCGATGTCGCGAATGTCGCGGATGTCGACCCGCTCCCCGATGAGCTCGGTCGCGGCCGGCAGCACCTTGACGATGAGGCCCTCATGGACCGCGAGCGCGCGCAGCCTCTCGATTACTTCCGCAGAGGCACTCGGGAGCGCCAGGATTACGTGCGCCACACCGTGGGCTCGCGCGATCTCGCCCATCTGTGCCGTTCCACCAAGCACCGGTACGCGACGGATCTGACGCTGACGCTTCATCGGGTCGTCGTCGAGGAGCCCGACCGGAGTCCACGCACGAGAGGGGTCGCGCAGCATCGAGGCGATCAGGTCGGCGCCGGCCTGGCCGGCGCCGAGCACGATCACACGCCGCCCAGGGCCGGAGACCGCCTCCCAACGACGCTCCTGCAGGCGGCGCCAGAGGGCGCGCGCCCAGGCCACGACGACGATGGCCAGCAAAGACGCCCCTACCGGAACTGTGCGCGGCACCACCTGGATCACCAGGTTGACCGAGAACATCACTCCCCCGGCAAGCCCGATGCTGATCGCGATCGCGATCGCCTCCTCCAAACTGCCCGTCCTGGCGCGCCCGGCGTGCAAGCGGAAGCTGAGACCAATCAGGCAGTAGATCACCCAGGAGACCACCGCGAGAGCGGTCAGCGTGAGCCAGGGAACGACGCCACCGTCGGTCGGCTGATAGCGCAGCAGCGCGAAGCCCCAGTAGGCCAAGGCCCAAGCCCCAAGGTCATAGGCGAGTGTCACCGGACGACGGTGACGGCGTATGCGCTCGGCAAGTTCCACGAAATGACCCCATGTCCCAGGGCCCCGTGGGTGGCGGGGCCCCGATGAGCAGTGCGATGTGCGTGTCGGACGACCTGCAAACGATAGATCCAATGTAAAGGGAAGTCACATGCGCGGCTCCGCTGGTCAAGACCGCACGCTCCCGACCAAGTCAGAGGCGCCGCGGAGAGCTTCGCAATCCAACTGCGGTTGAACTGTCCACGTGGCTGCGGTCTACGATGGCCCGCGCCCCCCTACTGGAGAGGTCCTCTACGCATGACCGACACACACGCCGACTACCGGCTGAGCCAGCTCGACCAGCTGGAAGCGGAGTCGATCCACATCTTCCGCGAGGTCGCGGCCGAATTCGAGAAGCCCGTCTTGATGTTCTCGGGCGGCAAGGACTCGATCGTGATGCTGCGCCTGGCCGAGAAGGCGTTCTATCCGGCGAAGATCCCGTTCCCGGTCCTGCAGGTCGACACCGGGTACGACTTCCCCGAGGTCCTCGCCACCCGCGACAGCTGGGTGGACCGCCTCGGCGTCCGCATGATCGTCGCCAGCGTCGAGGAGGCGATCGCCACCGGCGTCGTGGTCGATGACGGCAAGACCAGCCGCAACCGGCTTCAGATCGGCACCCTGCTGCACGCGGTCGAGGAGAACGGCTTCACCGCTGCCTTCGGTGGCGGTCGCCGCGACGAGGAGAAGGCCCGCGCCAAGGAGCGCATCTACTCCCACCGCGACGAGTTCGGCCAGTGGGACCCGAAGAACCAGCGCCCCGAGCTCTGGAACCTCTACAACGGCCGCCTGCACCAGGGCGAGCACATGCGGATCTTCCCGATCTCGAACTGGACCGAACTCGACGTCTGGGACTACATCGGCCGCGAGGGCATCGAGATTCCCAACATCTACTTCTCCCACCAGCGCCGAGTCTTCGAGCGCGACGGCATGCTCCTCACCGAGAGTGAGCACAACCCGTGCAAGAACGGCGAGATCGCGTCTGAGCGCACCGTGCGGTTCCGCACCGTGGGCGACCTGACCATGACTGGCTGCGTCGAGAGCACCGCCAGCACCGTCGAGGAGATCATCGAGGAGGTGGCCGTCGCCCGCGTCACGGAGCGCGGCGCCACCCGCGGCGACGACCGATTCTCGGAGGCCGCCATGGAGGACCGCAAGAAGGAAGGCTACTTCTGATGAACGCCACCCCCACCGACACCGGCGCCGCAGTCACCGCTGGCATGGACCTGCTCCGCTTCGCCACGGCAGGCTCGGTCGACGACGGCAAGTCGACGCTCATCGGGCGCCTGCTGCTCGACTCCAAGGCGATCTTCGAGGACCAGCTCGAGGCGGTCGAGGCCACCAGCCTGTCCAAGGGCTTCGACTACACCGACCTCGCGCTGCTGACCGACGGTCTGCGCTCCGAGCGCGAGCAGGGCATCACCATTGACGTTGCCTACCGCTACTTCGCGACGCCCAACCGCAAGTTCATCATCGCCGACACTCCGGGCCACGTGCAGTACACCCGCAACATGGTCACCGGCGCCTCCACCGCCGACCTGGGGCTCGTGCTCGTCGACGCTCGCCAGGGCCTCACCGAGCAGTCCCGCCGCCACGCGGTGATCCTCTCGCTGCTGCGGGTCCCCCACCTGGTGCTCGCCGTGAACAAGATGGACCTCGTCGACTTCTCCGAGGAGATCTACAACAAGATTCACGCCGAGTTCACGCAGTTCGCCACCAAGCTCAACATCCCTGATCTTCAGGTCATCCCGATCTCGGCACTGCAGGGCGACAACGTCGTCACCCGCTCCGAGAACATGGACTGGTACTCAGGGCCCACGCTCATGCACCACCTCGAGCATGTGCACGTCGCCTCCGACCGCGACCTGATCGATGCCCGCTTCCCTGTGCAGTACGTCGTGCGCCCCAAGTCGGACGAGCACCACGACTACCGGGGCTACGGCGGACAGGTGGCTGGCGGTGTGCTCAAGCCGGGCGACGAGGTCGTAGTGCTCCCCAGCGGCATGACCAGCAAGATCGCCGGCATCGACCTCTTCGATAGGGAGCTCACCGAGGCCTACCCGCCAATGTCGGTGACCGTCCGCCTCGAGGACGACGTCGATGTGTCGCGCGGCGACATGATCGCTCGAATCCGCAACGCGCCCAAGCCCAGCCAGGACATCGACGCGATGATCTGTTGGATGACCACGGCGCCGCTGAAGCCGCGCCAGAAGCTGGCCATCAAGCACACGACCCGCACCGGTCGGGCATTGGTGAAGGACATTCAGTACCGACTCGACATCAACACATTGCACCGCGACCTGGAAAGCAACGAGCTCGGCGTTAACGAGATCGGACGGGTACAGTTGCGCACCACAATCCCACTGCTCTGCGACCCGTACTCGCAGAATCGCGCCACCGGTTCGTTCATTCTTATTGACGAGGCAACCGGCGCTACCGTTGGCGCTGGAATGGTGAACAGCGGAAACTGAAGTTCCGCTCTTGAGCCATGGGCGGTGGCCATCCGCAAAACCGGCGCCGCCCTCTTCAGAGCCCGATGTAAACGATGAATGCAGCACCAGGAGAACCTTCGAGTAATCGCCACAAACTGGCCGGGGGTCGTGTCGAATGGGGCCAGTTCACATTCTCTAACCGGCGCCGGGGCTCGAGCGAGCACCTTGCAGCAATCAAAAACCGCGCTGGGAAAGCGGGTCGTCAACGACGCGACTGCACGGCGACCTCCCGATACTTCTGTTCCTCAGTCAGACACCTGTAGGTGACCAGCGCCATTGAGATCCTGCCATCTAGCGGACTTCGGTCACCTTGGTCGCAAAAAATATTCGGCACCTGGACCATCATCGACCAAGATGGATCGGCTCGGGGTGCCGTCCGGAGCACGTCTAGAAAGTGTTGGCATGACAGTTAAGATCGCCGGTTCCGCCGACGTGGATGAACGTGCCCGCATAGGCGATGGCTCCTCGGTTTGGCATCTCGCCCAAGTGCGGGAGCACGCCGAGGTAGGTGAGAACTGTGTGATTGGACGGGGCGCCTACATCGGGAGCGGCGTCAAGCTAGGCGACAACTGCAAGGTGCAGAACTATGCCCTCGTGTACGAGCCGGCCAATCTAGGCGCCGGTGTGTTTATCGGCCCCGCAGTCGTGCTCACCAACGACACCTACCCGCGGGCAGTAACTGCTGACGGCGATCTGAAGTCCGCTTTGGATTGGAAAGCCGTCGGCGTCACGATCAAAGACGGCGCATCAATCGGGGCACGGTCCGTTTGTGTGGCCCCTCTAGCCATCGGCGCCTGGGCTATGGTCGCGGCCGGATCTGTGGTCACCCGAGATGTGCCGGATCACGCTCTTGTAGCTGGCGTTCCAGCCAAGCAGATTGGCTGGGTCGGCCATTCCGGGCAGCGTCTCATCGAAGAGCCGGACGGCGCGTGGTACTGCCCCGCCGCCAACTCACGATACTTAGAAACGAACGGCAGCCTCGCCGTCGCCAAGGAGTAGAGGAAACTGTGGACGAGTTCATTCCCCCCGCCAAGCCACTGATCGGCGACGAAGAACGCGAAGCGGTTGATCGCGTCATGCGAAGTGGCATGATCGCCCAAGGCCCCGAGGTGTTGGCCTTCGAAACCGAGTTCGCCCGACACTTCGGGCTAGGCCGAGCATGCGTTGCGGTCAACTCGGGGACCTCGGGGCTTCACCTAGGGCTGCTCTCCGCAGGTATCAAGCCAGGCGACGAAGTCATTGTGCCCTCTTTCACCTTTGCAGCCACGGCCAACTCGGTGGCTTTGGCCGGCGCAACGCCGATTTTTGCGGACATTGATCGCGAGTCATTTTGCCTCGACCCGGCCAGCGTTGAGGCCTCGATCACCGACCGCACCACTGCGATCATGCCGGTACACCTCTACGGCCACCCGGCCGACATGCCCGCTCTCCAAACGATTGCCGACAGGCACGGGCTGCAGGTCCTCGAGGACGCGGCTCAGGCGCACGGTGCCTCCCTGGGCGGTACGCCGGTCGGTGCCTTCGGGTCGTTTGGCATGTTCTCCCTCTACCCGACAAAGAACATGACCTCGGGCGAGGGCGGCATGGTCTCGGTGGCCAGCGGCGAGATCGAACGACTAATGCGCCTCTACCGAAACCAGGGCATGCAGCGGCAGTATGAGAACGAGGTCGTCGGTTTCAATAGCCGCATGACCGACATTCACGCAGCCATCGGTCGAGTCCAGTTGACCAAGGTGAACGCTTGGACCGCCAAGCGACAGAATAATGCAGCCTTTTTCAACGCGCACCTGGAGGGTGTGACTCCCCCTCCGGTCGCCGAAGAAGCTGTGCACGTCTACCACCAGTACACGGTGCGGGTCACAGATGACCGAGACGGATTGGCTGCAGCTCTGAAGAATGAATACAACATCGGGACGGGAATGTTCTACCCGATCCCGAACCACCGGCTCGCGCCTTTCCAGGCCGAGGTCGACTTGCCCCGTACAGAGTTGGCAGCTCTTGAGTGCCTCTCACTCCCCGTTCACCCGTCGGTAACCCGCGATCAAATGGAGCGCATCGTGACTGCTGTTAACAACCTAGCCAAGGCCGGCGCCTGATGGCGGACCTTCGCGTTGGCCTGGTCGGCATCGGCATGATGGGTCGGAATCACGCCCGTGTACTGAACTCTATCGAGGGTCTAAAACTCACAGCGGTTGCCGATCCAGCAGGTGACAAGCATGGGATGGCCGGCGAGGCTAAGGTTGTCACCTCGATCGGCGAGATGATCGAGGTCGGCGTCGACCTGGCAGTTGTTGCCGTACCGACAGCTTTCCACCTCGCCGCGGGACTCGAATTGGCAGACGCGGGTGTACACACACTGATCGAGAAGCCTTTGGCAGCTGACAGTGCGGAATCGGCCGCCTTGGTCGACGCTTTTGAGGGCGCTGGCCTCGTCAACGCCGTCGGTCACATTGAACGCTGCAACCCGGCACTGCGGTCATTGAGGTCTCGCCTGGAAAACGGCGACCTTGGCGAGATCTACCAGGTAGCCACCCGCCGCCAAGGACCTTTCCCGAACCGCATCGACGACGTAGGAGTGGTCAAGGACCTCGCTACCCACGACATCGACTTAACGGCGTGGGTCATCCAGTCGCCTTATGCGAAAGTAGCTGCTTACACTGCCCACAAGAGCGGCAGGGTACACGAAGACTTGATCTCGATCACCGCGAAGATGCAGGACGGCACCGTTGCCAGCCACCTCGTCAATTGGCTTTCCCCACTTAAAGAGCGCGTTACAGTCGTCACCGGCGAAAAGGGTGCGTTCGTTGTCGACACACTGACCGGTGATCTCGTCTTCCACGAGAACGGGGTTATCGACACTGAGTGGGGTCAAGTGCGAAACTTCCGCGGCGTCACTGAGGGCAACAGCACACGCTACGCGATCCCTAAACCCGAGCCCTTGCGCGTGCAACACGAAAACTTCCGTGATGCCGTATTGGGCTCGGGCACAGATATCGTGACCATGCGCGAAGGTATGGCCACCGTCGCAGTTGCCGATGCCTGCATTTTGGCGGCCAATGAAGGCCGCACCATCGTTATAGACGAAAGCGGAGCGCCCACAACACCATGAAGATCGCTGTCATCGGCCTCGGCAAAATCGGCTTGCCCCTAGCAGCACAGTTCGCCAACAAGGGCCACACCGTCGTCGGCGTCGACATAGCCCCCAGCACCGTCGCGACAATTAACGAAGCTGTAGCACCATTCCCTGGCGAGGCACAGTTGGGTGAATACCTGACTCGCTTGGTGCCGGCAGGGAAGTTGCGTGCCACCACGAACTACGCCGACGCAATCCCCGAAGCGGACGCAGTAGTCGTGGTCGTCCCACTCTTCGTGGACAACGACGGCAGGCCCGACTTCGGCTGGATGGACAAAGCGACAGCTGACCTGGCCGCTAACCTGACCAAGGACACTTTGGTCGCCTATGAAACGACCCTGCCCGTTGGCACTTTGCGCACTCGGTGGAAGCCACAGCTCGAACACGGCAGCGGACTGATCGAAGGGACTGACTTTCACGTCGTGTTCTCTCCCGAACGTGTTCTCACTGGACGAGTCTTTGAGGACCTCCGCAAGTACCCGAAGCTCCTCGGCGGGCTTAGCTCCGAAGGCGCCAAGCGGGCTGTCGCTTTCTATGAGCAGGTGCTCGACTTCGATGAGCGCCCAGACCTCGAGCGCGGTAACGGGGTCTGGGATCTCGGCTCGGCCGAGGCCGCTGAGATGGCGAAACTCGCCGAGACGACATATCGCGATGTCAATATCGGCCTGGCCAACCAGTTTGCAAAGTTCGCCGAGACTGCCGGCATTGACGTCTATCAGGTGATCGAAGCGTCGAATTCGCAGCCCTATAGCCACATCCACCGCCCAGGCATTTCCGTCGGCGGCCACTGCATTCCCGTATACCCACGCCTTTACCTTTCCAATGACCCGGACGCCACAATCGTTCGGGCGGCCCGCGAGGCCAATACTCAGATGCCGGCCCATGCAATTGCCCGGCTTCAAGTCGAATACGGCGATTTAACTGGAGCTCGCGTCGTTGTGCTGGGCGCAGCCTACCGGGCCGGCGTCAAAGAGACGGCCTTCTCAGGTGTTTTCGATTTAGTTCGGCACCTCGGGGAGGTGGGCGCGATTGCTAGCGTCCATGATCCCCTATACACACAACCTGAATTGACAGGGCTGGGGCTCACGCCTCATACGTTTGGGGAGAGCGTAGACGCGGCTGTACTGCACACCGACCATCCCGAATATAGACTATTGACGCGCGACGACTTGCCCAACGTGCGCCAAATTATTGACGGCCGCGCAGCCATAGCGGCGGGCAAGTTTGAATGTCCGGTCCACGTTATAGGAACTCCCTGACCACTGACTTATTCAAGGACGTTGCTCTGCCGGCACTACGGACAGGGTTGAGGACATTCTGCGGCACCTCCCCCCTAATAGATGGTAGTCCCAATCCTCAGGCATTCCCCTAAAGCGAATGCAGTGCCTGAACCTTGTACAACGCAGTCAGCTCGAATCCTGCCGACTTGGTCGGAGTCCTTCACTCAATCCCCCAATCGATCAAACAATTATAGCGAGAGGCCATAGATGAAGATTGCCTTCGTCTGTATTGGGGACCCATTCACAGTCAGCATGTTGTATAAAGAGAATTATATGATCCGTGCCGCCGTAGAGGACGGCCATGACGTGATCGTCATTGCGTCTGATCTAGAATGGCATGAGGGAAAGCGCCGAAGACTTCCTGTTCCGCGCGTCTCAATCGAACATGGCTACAAACTCTTCCGAATCCCCTTTAGGAAGATGGGCCCTCGACGGGTCACCGAGAAGCTACGCTATGCGCCGACTCTACGAAAAATTTTATTGGCGCACGAACCCAATATTGTGTACTTCAACACCGCACAGTTGCCCGGTATCAAACTAGCGAAACAACTCAAGGCCAGGAACAGTCAAACTCGGATAGTCTGTCACTTCACCACCACGTATGACAACAGTGGCCGGAACTTCATCTCCCTGCGCATACAACACGGCATGCTCTACCGCCGATGGCTGAAAGTGGCTCTGCCATACATTGATGAATTGTTCTATGCTGCACCCGAGTCTCTCGCGTTCCTTTGTCAAGTATATGCCATTCCGGCACATCGGTTGTCATTTTTACCACTGCCCGGGGAAGTATTCCCTGTGGAGTCGCGGCGACTTTCTCGCAAACAGTTTCGGGACCGTCATGATTTTACAGACACCGAGATCGTCTACCTGCATGCCGGAAAGTTTGATGCAGGAAAGCAGACCGTGCAGTTGCTCGAGTCTTTCCATGACGCAAAAGACCCAGATTTTCGGCTAGTTCTAGCTGGCACCCTCTCGCCCAGCATAGAGGCCAGCGCGTCGCGTATTATTGAACTCGATCCACGAATAATCCATCTCGGATTCCTATCCGGCGCGGAACTCGTGAAAAGTATCTGCGGCTCCGATGTGTACCTACAGCCCGGAACGGTCTCGCAGACCGCTCAAACGGCGATTTGCTGCGGTCTCCCGGTTGTCGTAGGGAACCATCCCATTTATAGGGACCTTTGCAAGGATAACGCATTCCTAGTTGAGTCAGCAGCCTCGCTGACGCATATTTTTCGCGCCATATCCCAGGATCGTCATGTTCTGGAGTCTATGTCAACTCATTCGTTTTATGTTGCAGAGAATCATTTGGATTTCAGAATGCTATTCAGGCGAGTCGCGTTGGCCGATGCTGTCGAGGGACCATGAATCTTTTGGGTCTCGGATGGGACAAGTCGGTGAGTGGCTCGTGCTGGTTCCAGAGGGTGCGAGGATACAATCGCCTGCACCCACTTGGACTTGCTTCTCTCATCTCCAGCGGGCCATTGAAGGCCCAGTGCGGTATTCCTCTACGTTCACTCAACCTGGCATGAGGGCCGCTCATATTTCTGCTCTCTCTGCACGGGGAAAGTGACACAATCATGCAACCATTTACTACTCGTCCAGAAGCAAAGCACTTCGAGTCCAGTGATTTCACGTGAGATCTAAGAGTCCCTTCCCGCAGACGCGCTTGCGAGCCAGGCTTTCGCGGCTGCGTGGCATGCGACGGGGAAAGTCTGTGGTCCAGGTTGCAGGAGGAAACGTTTCGGCACAGGTGCTGGCGCTCCTTGCATTGCCTCTTCTATCACGGCTTTACTCGCCGGAGGCGTTCGGGGCTTTATCTGTGGTAGTTGCCGTGTCGATGCTGCTGTCCAGCATAATGACATTGAGACTTGAGGCCGCTATCGCCAATGCGCTCGATGCCGCGCACGCCAAGGCCTTGGCGCGCCTCGGTTTGTGCGTTTCGGGAGTCATTGCCACGTTGCTCCTCGTCGTCGGATACATGTATGATGGTTCATATATTTCGTTGGCATTATCTACCCATTATCTGCGTTGGACGATATTGTGCACACTTCTCACGAGTGCGTTTGTCATCCTGAGTCAGCTTTTCATCTGGGAGGGCAAGTTTCGCCTACTGGGTTGGAGGTCCTTCTGGCAGGGCCTGGTCGCGACCCTGGCCAGCCTCCTCCTAGGGGTGGCTGGCGTGGGCATTGGATTGATAGCGGGTCAAATACTTGGCCGTATCGCGGCAATCTCCGTAATGGCCGCCCCTCCGCGTGGGCGCGGCCGAAGCATTCCATTCTCCCGGGCGATCCGAATTCCGGGCCTGTGGCAGTATCCCGTTCTGTTCACGCCTGCGGCACTTTTGAATATTGCCGGCAGCCAATTGCCACTGCTGCTGACTGCTGCTTGGTTCGGTGCCGAAGCGGCCGGACTTTTGGGTGTGGCGCAGCGCGTCCTCGTCATCCCGGCCGCGGTAGTCGGACTCGCTATCAGCCAAGTGTTCCTCGGGAAGCTAGCTGAGATCCGTCGATCATCCAAGCCCGATCAGGGCACTCTGACGCGCAGTATTCTGGCGATACTAATTCCCATCGGGGCGGCGATCACTCTAGCCGCCATCGTACTCGCGCCCCTAGCGGATTGGATGTTGGGAGAAGAATGGGCAGGCGTGAGCGACTACATAAGAGCGACGTCTGTTGTTTTCGGTTTCTCCTTCATCGCGGCACCGCTACAACAGGTTCTAGTGGCGAACGCTCGGGGCGCTGTAAACTTGGGTCTTGACGCATCACGGGTCGCAATGGTCCTTGGTGCTGCGTTAGTTGCCCGCGAATACAATTTTTCTGCCATAAACGTTGTCTTAGCCATGTCAATTGCGCAAGGCGTCAACTACATCCTTACGATATGGGCAGGATGGAGAAGTGCCCGTGTTTGGGACGAGAGGCACGCGGACCCGGTACCTGACTAGATGGCCGCCTGCCCCGCCCGCTCAACGTAACGCCCCGAACTCAAGGCCAGAACTTGCATCGACCCGGCGGCTCCACTGGGGCTTTGAGAAGGCCAAGTTTGGCTGCTCACCCTCCGTGGTAGATTTTCGCGAACGCCAGCCCCCTGGCTGGGGCTGTCCGGACAATGTTGTGAGTGGCTCGACACGCTGACCCGCTGGGTGGCGAGATGGAGTCAGGATGACCGAAACGCTGAGGTCTGAATCGCCCGGGTCTGATGGAGGCTCTGGTGTGTCCCTGGTCCTACGGAGTCTGATTTTCTGGATTTTGGTGCCTGACACCAGGAGGACAGATGGGACGACGGGGCTACCCGGCAGAGTTTCGACGCAAGGTCCTCGACCTGCTCGAGGACGGCAAGAGCGTCGCCAGGGACTGCTGCACGATCTCGACATCAGCGACCAGACGATCTACAGCTGGCGACGCCAGGACCGGATCGACTGCGGCCTTCAAGCAGGGCTAAGCACCACCGAGAACGCCGAGCTGGCCAAGGCAAAGAAGCGGATCGCCGAGCTCGAGGCTGAACTGGGAAAGGGGTCGCGTTGGACGACGCCGGCATGGCCGGGGACTCCTTCAACAGCTCCCGCACCCGCGGCTCGTGGACGTCGAACGTCGATGGTGCCTTCGGCCGGACTTATCGCGGCGGGGTCGGAGGATTCACCGCCCTAGTGACCGTTACGCGCGCGATCCCAGATGTCTGGCTATCGCCCGGATCGACATCTGCTCCTGCACATGCAGACGCCGGATCTCAGCCCAGTCCTCCACTGTCTTCTGAATCGCCCCGGGTCTGATGGAGGCTCTCAATCCATGGAGGATGAGAGTCATGGCAGCACCCAGGAAGTACCCCGAGGAGTTGCGTGAGCGGGCCACTCGCATGGCGGTGGAGTTCAGGCAGGACCCGGCCACGAAGCAGGGCGCGATCGCTCGGGTGGCCGAGCAGTTGGGCATGCACCGCGAGACGCTGCGTGGGGTGGGTTCGGCAGGCCGAGGTCGACGGCGGTGTCCGCCCCGGGACCACGACCAGCGACGCGCAGCGGCTGGCCGAGCTCGAGCGGGAGAACCGCGAGCTGCGTCGGACCAACCACATCTTGAGGACGGCCTCGGCATTCTTCGCGGCGGAGCTCGTGTCGCTGCCGGGTGAATCCTGACCCCCTGGTGCCGATCGAATCCTGACCCCCTCGGCACTGTGAGGGAGTGATCATGACTGAGGACTGGGCTGAGATTCGACGGCTGCACAAGTCGGAGCAGATGAGCATCAAGGCCATCGTGCGAAAGACCGGCTTGGCGAGGAACACGGTGCGTGCCGCGTTGGCCTCGGATACGCCGCCGAAGTACGAGCGGGCTGCGGTGGGGTCGATGCTCGACGCCTACGAGCCACGGATCCGGGCTTTGCTGGCGGAGTTCCCCTCGATGCCGGCCACGGTGATCGCCGAGCGGATCGGGTGGGCGAACTCGTCCTCGGTGCTGCGGGCGAAAGTCGCCCAACTGCGTCCGCTGTATGCCCCCAGCGATCCCGCGGACCGTACGAGCTATGTCGCGGGAGAGATCGTGCAGTGCGACCTGTGGTTCCCCGGCAAGGGCATCCCTGTCGATGTCCACGCTGGGTCCAAGACCGCGACCTGGGTCGGCGGGCGGCCCGCGGTGGATCTGCCGGTGTTGACGATGGTCGCGGCGTTCTCGGGTTTCATCATGGCCACGCTGTTGCCGTCCAGGAAGACCGGCGATCTGGTGGCCGGGATGTGGCAGCTCCTGACGGGCCTGGGCGGGGTCCCCAAGATGCTGGTGTGGGACAACGAGGCCGGCATCGGCCAGCACCACCGCCTGACCCTGGGCGCCAGGTCGTTCGCCGGCACGCTGGGCACCCGGATCTATCAGACCGCGGCACGTGACCCCGAAGCCAAGGGGATCGTCGAGCGGGCCAACGGATTCCTGGAGACCTCCTTCATGCCTGGACGCGAGTTCGACTCCCCGCACGACTACAACACCCAGCTCACCAGCTGGCTGCCGCGCGCGAATGCTCGGATGCTGCGCCGCACCGGCCAGCAGCCCGGCGTCCGGGTCACGGCCGATGTCGCCGCGATGGGGGCACTGCCGCCGATCGCGCCGTCGGTGGGCACCACGGTCCGGGTCCGGCTGGGCCGCGACTACTACGTGCGCATCGCCGGGAACGACTACTCGGTCGACCCGGGCGTGATCGGCCGGTTCGTCGATGTCCACGCCGGCCTGGACACCGTCACGATCACCTGCGCCGGCACCAGCGTGGGAGTCCACCAGCGGTGCTGGTCGACCCACCAGACGATCACCGACCCGGTCCACGTGGACACTGCTGCCGGGCTACGCACCGCGTTCCAAGCCCGCACCGCTGGCATGCGTGGCCCCGCCACAAGGCCGGTGTCCGGACTCGGTGCGGTCGTCGGCGTGCGGGCGTTGAGCGACTACGACGCGCTGTTCGACCTGGCCCCGGCAGTCACCGACGAGGTCGCTGTGGCCGCGCGTGCGCGACTGGAGGTCGTGCGATGACCACACCCACCGGCAAGGTAAGGGGCAGCGACCTGTTCAGTGAGGTCGCGTTCCTGGCTCGTGAGCTCAAGACCCCGGTGATCAACGAGACCTTCGCTGTCCTGGGCGACCAGGCCCGCGCCGAGGGCTGGTCGCACGAGGAGTACCTCGCGGCCGTGCTGGGCCGCCAGGTCGCCTCACGCACCGCGAATGGGACCCGGATGCGGATCGCGGCGGCGCACTTCCCCGCGATCAAGACCATGGAGGACTTCACCTTCGACCACGTCCCTGCCGCGACCCGCGACTTGGTCGCGCACCTGGCCACCACCACGTTCATCGCCAAGCGCGACAACGTCGTGCTCCTCGGGCCGCCCGGGACCGGGAAGACGCACCTGGCGATCGCGTTGGCGATCAAGGCCGCCGAGGCCTCCTACCCGGTCGCGTTCGACTCCGCGACCGGGTGGATCACCCGCCTGGCCGCTGCCCACGAGCAAGGCCACCTCGAGCGCGAGCTGCGCAAGCTCAACCGCTACCGGCTGCTGGTGATCGACGAGGTCGGTTACCTGCCCTTCGACACCGCCGCCGCGTCGCTGTTCTTCCAGCTCATCGCCAGCCGCTACGAGACCGGCTCGGTCGTGGTCACCTCGAACCTGGCGTTCTCACGCTGGGGCGAGACCCTCGGCGACGACGTTGTCGCCGCAGCCACCATCGACCGCCTCGTCCACCACGCCCAGGTCATCGCCCTGGACGGCGAGTCATACCGCACCCGCGGACACCGAACCGGGCCACCCCCGGCCACGCGCACCAAGACCATCTAGCACCAACGAACCGCTCGAAGGGGGTCAACTTTCGATCGGCAAAAGAGGGTCAGTTTTCGGCCGGCGTTGACAGCTCGACCGCCCCACCACCAAGTAGTCGCCTACCTCGACGCCCACCGCCACGACGTGGTCGACGGGCGCGAGGTCGGGGTCGAGCCGATCTGCGCTGCACTCAAGGAAGCCGGCGTGCAGATCGCCCCGAGCAGCTACTACGCCGCCAAGACGAGGCCACCCTCGGCACGTGCGGTTCGTGACGCTGACCTGGGCGAGGACATCAAGACCGCCCACAAGGCGAACCTCGGTGTCTACGGTGCCCGCAAGATCCACGCCGAGCTCAACCGCGAAGGCGTGCGGGTGGCACGGTGCACCGTCGAGCGCCTCATGCGAGCCGAGGGCCTGCGCGGGATCCCGCGCGAGAAGACCCGCAAGACCACGTTCGGTGACGGCGCGGAGACCGAGCGTCCGGAGGACCTCGTGAACCGCAAGTTCGTCGCCACCGGTCCGAATCAGCTGTGGGTGGCCGATCTGACTTACGTCCGCACGCACGCCGGGTGGACCTACGTCGCGTTCGTCCTCGACGTCTTCAGCAGGATGATCGTGGGCTGGCAGGTGTCCACCAGCCTGCGCACCGACCTCGCCCTAGATGCCCTGGACATGGGGCTGTGGACCCGACAGCGGGCCGGCCACGACGTCACCGGTCTCGTGCACCATTCGGACAGAGGAGTCCAGTATCGAGCGATCCGCTACACCGAGCGGCTGGCCGAAGCCGAGGCCGTTGCGTCGGTCGGCTCGAAGGGCGATTCCTACGATAACGCGATGGCTGAGGCGTTGAACTCGCTGTTCAAGGCCGAGTGCATCCGCAACCCCGTCATGCGACCCAAGGGCGGCTGGAAGAGCGTCGGTGACGTCGAGATCGCCGTCGCCGAGTACGTCGACTGGTTCAACCACCGACGCCTTCACGGCGAGATCGGGCTCGTCCCACCAGCCGAGTACGAGACCACCCACTGGGCACGACGGCAGACCAGGATCACGCCAGAGAACTACCCTGAAACACCCGTCCCGACCGGGGCTGGTTCCAAGTAATCGAGCCTCCACGAAACCCGGAGCGATTCACTTCACCCAGTCCATCGTGGTCGGGTGGCCTACTTTTCGGGGAGCGCTACTGGCCTAGTTTTCGGGGAGCGTCGACACGCACAACTCGGTCGCGGACCTGTTCGCGACGGTGTCTACTTCACGCACGCCGGCAAGCCCTGGCAGTGACCGACCAACGAGCACAGCAACGGCCTGCGCCAGTACTTTCCCAAGGGCGCCGACCTAAGGAGTTACACCACCGACTGGCGGGGTGGTGACCCCTGTCCGTATTGCTCAGCCAGATGCATTGCCTCACGGTAAAGCTCCACCCACTGATCAAGAACTCCTTCCGGCGAATAATTCGCATCAACAAACTTTCGCGCCGCCTGTGACAGGGCGGCTCTGTGAGCGTGGCTCTCGACAGTCAGAGCCAGAGCGGACTCAGCCAGCATGTGAGGGGCATTCCGGACGACGGCATGAATCCCGTCTAAAACATCGGTTCCCTCGAAAGCGACCGTGGTGCCGACCGCGCAGGCTCCGCTGCCTAAAGCTTGTATCGACCTGTTCTTGAGTCCGGTGCCCACTGTGTCGGGAAGGAGTATTACGTCAGACGACGAGAGCGCTGCTTGTAAATCCGTCACCCAATCTACGAACACACACGGCAAGCCTTCAGCGGCCTCGACCAATGCCGGGGTGGCTGGGGCTCGCCCGAGAACCACTATGTGGATTCCCTCGTTATGGAGAACGTTCGACAGCGGTTGGAATCCCAGGGTGAGCAGGTCCTTCACGGCGTCCTGCTGATGGCCCTGTGTTAAGTCAGCCCAGATCGTCATCTTCCTTCCTTGTTGCTCATGCTTGGCGGTCGACTCGTCACCCGTTGCAACTTTAGGAGGCAGCATCACAGGGACCGAGCGCACTGTTGCGAGGCCAGTGCCGCGTCGCAGATACGCAGCGTCTGCTGCCGAGACGACGTGCAAGACGTTCCGAGGTTCACGGGTTAGCCGGCCCTCTAGTTGGGCGTACATCCTCGCAGCGACCCAATGTACGAACTTCTTCTGTCGCCCACTCGTCTTAGCCCCCATCCTAGCCTGCCTGAGCGAGCCAGGATCCACCAGACTTAACACGACGGGAGATTCGTCGCCATGTCGTCGTAGCGCGCAAATGGCAGCGCCGTCGCAGTGCACAACATTAGCTGATCCGCCACGCAAGGCTCTGCGGAATTGAAAGTAAAGCCGAGGGTAGACAAAAACACCCAGGCGGGTGAAATTCAAAGCCGCAAGCGCCGTAAGACTCAGACCCTTCGGCAAGGGCATTACGACGAAGGAGGCTCCTGTTTCACGAGTCGCTCGCTCAACGTCAAACAATTTGCTATCTCTTATGCCCCCTATCGCCTCCACGCTATGTCCAGCTAGATGCAATTGCCGCATGAGCACAAGAAATTGCTCATGCATCCCGTTCTCCGGGGGGCAGGTGAGGTCTGGAAAGATGAAACGAATCTTCAAGTCAGATCATCCTTTTATAGGATCCTATGGGCGTCGCTGGATTGTGAGGCAGTGAGCCTTGCTGTGGGCGAGGACACGAGTTTAGCCTTTCGTCCGTTGTTCAGAGGGCATTGGCTCGCGCTCTCCGGAGTATGGCCACTGAGGTCCACAACCGGCACTTCTATCGTGTTGGCATAGCGCGACTCTAAGCCGTCATCGGTGCTTAGGCACGGGAGGAGCCGGGCACGGCGTTCAGCCTTCGGTGAAGGCAGTCACTTAGCCACCGAAACTGGAACCTTTCTGGTGGGGCAGGTCAACCTGTCACCAGTTTCTGCAGCAGACCCCTCGGATGGCTCACGCCGATAAAGTTCGAAATAACCGCATCACCACCCTGGCATGAGACCAACGGAACCCGGCTCCGCGGAACGAGGCAGACCAAGGGCTCCAGATATGCTGGGGCAGTTCAGATAGCACCTTGGCTACATCTACCTCTCCGCTTTTTGTGGCGCTAGATCACGGGCCGACTTTCGCACCTGTATGTGAGATGTCATTCACATTCACTTCGCGGTCACCGATCAGACGGAGAGCGATGCCCACCAACCAAAGATTCCCAACCGTCAGGTAACTGCCGGAAAACATCAAGCTCGCAAGAATTACTGTAAAGATCCCCCCCAGCATTGCGCCTCCGAGTTCATTGCTAGAAAATCCACGACGCAACGCGCGCGTACTCCAAATGGCACCCCACACCAGCGCCAAGGCGCCGAAAATTCCAAAATCTACAATCAATTCGAGAATCAAATTGTGAGGGTAAATGAAGTAGTCCAACCTTGCAGAAAAACTTCCGACACCGCTACCGAATATAGGATGTTCGAGGAACTGGTCCCACGCTTGCGTATACAAGTAGGTTCTTGCTTCGTCTTGGCCGAGCGAACCCTGAATCTTTGCCACGCCCACACTTTCAACTTCCAAGGCGCTCACAAACCGCCAGGCCGCCACAGTCGATCCGATGAAGAGGATGGTCAAAATTGGACGAGTCCGCAGTACCCCTCCACCAAAGAATACCGCTAGCGAACAAACACCTACGGCAATAAGTCCCCCTCGGGATCCCGAATCGACTATTAAGTAAACAGACACGAGCATGGCTGCTATATGCAAAGTCCTCCAACTCACGCGCTGGGCCTTGCTCAACATGACCAAATGAATGGCAAAGGTCACGACCATTGATGCACCGATAGCAAGGTGTGAGGCGCCGCCGACTCCGGCGGCAGAAGTCTCTGCGATAGCCCCCGAATCTCGCGCCCCCGCTACAACCATGAATACCGTTGAGATGCTGCTGACTACGATCAACGGGTGCGGTAGCAGCGTAATGTCCCGTCGTCGCATGCTCATCCCAAGAGCTACCGATGGGACTGCAATGGTTAAGAAGAGCCAAGCAAAACGCGCCATTGCGTACGACCCTGGATACCTCACTACCCCAACCGCTACAGAACACGCAACGAAACTGAAGATCGCCACTGCGACAAGGTCACGCCTTGTAACCTTATAGTGCCGCGTCCAGGCGCGCACGGAGGCTCGAATCAGAATCAATACGCAAACCAAGCCTAGAACTGCTTTATAAGCCTTGTAACTAGGCCCCTCGCCTAGATACGTCGTTCCCAATGCTCCATAAGCCCCGAAAAAGATGCCGTCACTGAACAGTACGACTGCGAAAACCCAAGCCGACCAGGAAGCTCGCGCTAACCTAGCTGGAGATTGACGAGCGTGACTCACCTACGAATTCCAGCCCATTGATGATGCCGTCCCGCGGTCGACGAAATAAAGCGCACTACTCGGCGACTGGTGTCATGGACCTCGTACCCGGCGGGACACGACGAAGTGATGGCTCCGTCGGCCATCGCGAGTCCGACCGAACGCACTACATCGCTGATTTCAAGGCCGGACATAAGAATTGAGCCACTATCGAGCGCTTCTGGACGCTCGATAGAATCACGCAACGTTACAGCGGGGAATCCTAGGATCGACGATTCCTCTGCAATCGTCCCTGAATCGGAAAGAACGCAAGCGGCCTCGATCTGCAACTTATTATAGTCGTGGAAGCCGAAAGGTTCCATAAAGTCAATTCCTGACAACTCCAGTTCGGTTTTCAACATTTCGAGACGGTTGCGGGTTCGAGGGTGCGTAGACACAATTATGCGCCTGCCAAACGTTTCGCGCACGGCCACAAGGCAGGCCAGTAGTTTCTCGAGACGGTCGGGCAGGTCGACATTCTCCTCGCGATGTGCGCTGACGAGGAAGTAGTCCCTCGATGCAAGGCCGAGCCTTTTCAAGACATCGGAACTGTCAATCTGCGCGCGGAACGTTTCGAGCACCTCCCGCATCGGCGAGCCGGTCACCATCATGCGCCGGGGATGCAGTCCCTCAGCCAATAGGTTGCGGCGTGCATGCTCGGTGTAGGCAAGGTTGAAATCGGCGACGTGATCAACGAGCCGACGGTTCGTTTCCTCCGGCACGTTCTCATCGAAGCAACGATTACCCGCCTCCATGTGATAAGTCGGAATGCGCATCCGCTTACCCATCACTGTCGCGATGCAAGAGTTTGTGTCTCCGAGCACCAGCATCGCGTCGGGTTTCTCTTCCAGCAGTACTTTCTCAGTCCTCATCAGCACACCGCCTAGCACCGTGCCCAGACTGGAGGTGTCCACTCCCATGTAATGGTCTGGTGCTCGCAGCCCCAAGTCCTGGAAGAAGACCTCGTTGAGGTTGTGGTCGTAGTTCTGACCGGTGTGCACGAGCACGTGCTCGATGCCCTCAGTGTGGTCGAGTCGGTGGATCACGCGTGCTAAACGGATAATTTCGGGGCGGGTGCCGACGACGGTCATGACCTTCATGCGGGTGCCTCCTGGCTTATGCTCTCGGGGTACTGGTCCATGCTGTCCGGATAGAGCAATTGGTCCGCCCAGAACATGGTCACCAGCTCGGTGCTACCCACGTTCCGGATGTTGTGAACCCACAATGTTGGCATGTCTACGAATGATGGCTCATCGCCACTGAGACGGAACGTGACCACGTCGTCGTGCAACAGACGACGCAACTCAATCTCAGCCTCGCCCTTCACCACGAAGAACCGCTCTACCTTATGGAGATGGTAGTGTTCCCCGCGCTTCTGACCAGGAAAGGTTGTGGACACAAATGCCATGCCAGGGCCGCCATGAGATCGTACTGTCTCGAACAGATCGCCACGATTGTCAGCGTGCACGCGCGGAGAAATCGGCCACATTGCTGGAAAAGTGGCTGCCCGGTAGGTATTGAATAGGTTACGACGCATCGGAGAGGAAATGTTCGGCACTTCCCCTCGGTCGCGGTAGACCGCGTGAAACTCACGGAAAAACTTGAGAACACGCGTAATCTCGATGGGTTCCCCACTCACAATTTCACGAATGTCGGAGCCCAAGGCGCCGATTAACGCAGCGGCTGCATCCTGAGCGTGCAACAACTCGATCGAGCGGTCACCGGATACGACCGGTGCACGCCCGGCGGCCACCTCGTGGGCGAAGGTCGCGACGAACGAGTTGTACCCGGGACGACCGTGCTCACCAAAGATGTTCGGAAGCAGGAGATCCGCGAAGCGGCCACCCAGATCGCCAACGGCCTCACGCAAAAGGTCACCCGAGGCCCGCTTGCCCCGGCCGTAGGGGTTGTCTAGATCGGCCTGCACCGAGTTGGCGAAGACGACATCGACAGGGCGGTCCAGCGCAGTGAGCGCGTTAGCTAGCCTCCGCGCCAGCTGCACGTTGCCTTGCTCAACCGCTTCGTCGGTTTCGGCCCGGTTGACGCCGGCGATGTGGATCACTCGATTCACCCCGCTCAACCGCCTACGCAGAAGTTCTGGGTCGGCAAAGTCCTCCCGCCCGAGGCGCACCGGCTCGTCACCATGGAGGGCACGCAGGCGGCAGGCGGTATGCCAGCCAAGAAATCCGTAACCGCCGGTGATCGCGACGGTCATGCTGATTCGTCCAGTCCTAAGGCCTTCCAGCCGTGCCGCCCCACCGGCGGGCGCCACCCCGATTCGGTCAACCAACTGTCGGCCTGCTCTTGACCCAGCCATAACAATTCAAGACGGCGCGCGTTCGCGGCCGTGGGCCTGTGTAGGCGCCCGACCGCTCTGGCGGTTCGGACTGTGACCACTGCGAGCCAACGGGGAATGCGCACTGGCTTCCGTCCTCCGGATAGATCTTGCATCAACGACGTCACCGTGACCCCCTCGGACGGGTGATGAACGGCGCTCGGTATTGGACCCTTCACGGTTGCCAGGTAGGCGATGGCGGAGGCCACATTGGGCAAGAGCGCCTGCGGCGTGTGCTGGGTACCCGGGCTGGCCACCGTTGAAGCAAATGAACCCGCGATTCGGCGTATCATTCGCGTGACTCTGCGGCTCGGCGCGTGGACGGACGGCGGTCTGTACCGCACCGCCTCGATGCCCTCGGCCAAATTCCGCACTAACACCTCGCCCATGATTTTGGATGACGAGTAGGGCGAAAATTCCCGCAGTTCCTCGGTGGAGTCGAGCATGGGCCTGTCGTTCTGCACGACTGCTGAGCTCACGTGAACGAAACGACTTACCCCTGCGTCGAGCGCGGCGCGTATCAGTATGGCGGGCAGCAAAGCATTGGCCCCAAACAGACAATCCTCGTCCTGGGACGAGGCGTCTGGGTTGCCTGCGGCGTTGACCAAGACGTCAGCATCACTCAACGCAGCGACCAACATAGGCGGCTTTGGGAACTCACGAGCTGCTCGAGCCAGCGAGCTCTCATCTCGGGCGGTGGTGCTCAATCGGGGCGCTGGCACTAGTCGCACCTCGCAGGCGTCGCCAAGTGCTACTGCAACAGCCGATCCAACGAACCCGCTACCACCGACAAGCACGATTTTGGTCGTCACGCGGTCTCCAGTGCTTTCGAAAGGGCGATTTCAAGCGACTCAGAGCCAGCAATTGCCGACAGGTGCGACTCGTAAAATTGCCTGCCCGCGCGCCCCCTATCAGCAAGAGCGCGCGCTGAAAGACGACTGGCTTCAACCATCAGTCGCGCCAATCCCTCCACGTCGCCTGCCGGGCATGCCCACCCTGCGCCAGACTCCACGGAAAGCGCGGCGGCATCTCCCGGCGCACAGGTCAGAATCGGCCTCCCACAGGCGAGTATCGCCTGGATCTTGCTGGGCATCGTTAGGGCGAAGAGAGGGTCGTCCTTGAGGCACACCAGTTGTACGTCAGCACTTGCCATGACCTCGGCCATCTGGTCGAGCAACCTAGGGCCCTCAAAGCGGACACGATCCGAAATATCGAGCTCGGCGGCCAACGCAATGAGGGACTCGAGCGCAACGCCCGTCCCTATAATCCGCAGGACAATGTCCGCCTGTGCTGACGCCGCTGCCACGGCACGCAGGGCGGTATCGAGCCCCTGAACGTCCCCGATATTGCCGGCATACATCACTTCCAGGGGGCTGGAAGCCTCGCGAGCCTTACCGTGACGCGGCCGGAAGACTTCCTCGTCAACCCAATTGAATACGACGCTCACCTTATCTGCCGGCACGCCTCGCTTAAGAAGCAGCGTCTTCATACCTGGCGAGATCACAGCGATGTGACCGGCGGCTCGATAGGTAGCATTGCAGAAGCGGTGAAGGAGCCATTCGGAAGGCTTAACGAAACGAGCAGGCAACATGCCGGTGGCCGTGACTGTGTCTGGCCAAACATCCTGGATGAACAGTACGAATGGCCGGCCCAGCAGTCGGCGAAGCACGAGCCCCGCCATACCCACCGTGCCGGGAGTGGAGTAGACGAGGGCAACCTGCCCTCGCCTTGCGAGCAAAGCACCCAGGCTGCTGACCGATAACATGAAGGAGAGAAAATTCAGTACGCGGCGGAGAGCGGACCCGTCGTGGCTCGGGTACAGCGGAACACGATGAACCGTGACACCGCGAATGACTTCACGGCTATAAGGACGCACTTTGTAGCCCGCGTAGATTTCCCCTGTCGGATAATTTGGAAAGCCTGTAATCACTTCAACCGAGTGGCCGCGCCTGACGAGCGCTCTGACAATTGCCCCCGGCAGCGCAGCTGAACCTACCTCCGGGTCATACCATTGGGTAATGAATGCAATTTTCACGAGCCCCTCCGCGCGGTCTCAACGAGGCGAGCTGAACTCAAGTAGGCCATGACAATCAAAGCGACCAGTGCGACGGCCCACCACGCAAGTGACACCCGAGCCGCACCAGCGGCAAGGCACACAAGAATGGTTGCCCCCGCGCATGCGGTGGCTGCCGCTATATGAGGCCAGCCACCGTCCACGAGCCGCTGGTACACGTGCCCGCGGTGCGCTTCGGCGAGTGGCTTACCCGCCCGCGCACGCTTCACCAGCGCCCAGCCTGTGTCGGCACCGTAAACGACCAGGGGGGCGAGGGCCCACCACCATGGAAGTCCCTCCACGACAGCAAGAGCGCTCAATCCAGCAATAAGAACCCCGATCCCATAGCTCCCCGCGTCACCTAGAAACACTCTGGCCTTCGGGATGTTCCATGGCAAGAAACCGATGGCAGCCCCAGCGAGGATCAGACCGAGCGCTGCGATTGCGGACTGGCCCTCGGCGTTCCCCGCCCAGGCCCACCAGAGGCCGATCGCCGCTGCATTGAGTCCAGAGATGCCATTGACGCCATCCATGAAGTTGAAGGCATTCACGAAACCCGTCATGCCGACCGCCAGGGGCAGCACGAGCCACCACGAAGCCTCCCCTGATGCGACGAGAAGCACCGCCAGCACACTCGTGGTCATAAGTTGGGCAAATAGTCGAATGGAGCTCGGCAATGAGCGCCAATCATCGATTAAACCTACGGCCGCGAGCACGCAGGCAGCCGTAACGAGCCCGACCATGCCCGCGCCGAGGTCGACCGTCAAAGCGGACACTCCCGCGATGGCGGCCACCACCGCCACCCCCCCGCCCCGCGGGATCGACCGTCGATGCGAGGATCTGGCGTTTGGCACGTCGACGAAGTTGTCTCTCAGCAGCAGGATGAACACGCCCACCAAAATCAGGGTCAAAGCCAAACTTATAAAGAAGCTGTTCATCACCCGTCGCCCACGAGCGCTCGAAAGGCTGAGAGTCCCAATAGCAACTCGACTACCTGATCGATATCGAGGCGCGCAGTATTGTGCGAATGGTAGTCATCAGTGGACGACTCCTCTTCGTCGCCTTCGTCGAAGTATTCTGAGTAATTCAAGTCGCGAGCGTCTACCGCGACCCGGTAATAGTCGCCTTGGTCTTCCGATCGTACGAGTTCTTCGCGCGTGGCCAGCGTCTCGTACAGTTTCTCTCCGTGACGTGTGCCGATGACCTTCAATTCGGGCGCCACGCCCAAAGCCTTCGCCACGGCGCGAGCCAGATCCTCGATCGTGCTGGCCGGCGCCTTACGGATAAAGAGATCACCAGGGTGAGCGTTCTCGAAGGCGTACTCGACTAACAGCACTGCCTCCTCCAGCGACATCAGGAACCTGGTCATTCGTGGATCCGTCAGTGTTAGTGGTTGGCCCGCCCTCAGTTGGGCCACGAAAAGCGGGATAACGGACCCACGCGACATCATGACGTTGCCGTAACGGACGGTAGATACCGTCGTGGTGGCGGTCGGATTGTTGCGAGCAAACGCCTGAGCGACCTTCTCCATCATGGCCTTACTGATGCCCATGGCATTGACGGGGTAGGCAGCTTTGTCCGTCCCCAGACAGACCACACTGTGAACCCCGTTAGCATTGGCCGCCTCGATGACGTTCGCGCTTCCAATGACGTTGGTCTTCACCGCCTCCATCGGAAAGAACTCGCAACTGGGGACCTGCTTGAGGGCGGCGGCGTGGAAGACGAAGTCAACACCTCGCGTAGCCCGGTGAACGCTGTCCTCATCTCGGACGTCGCCGATGTAGAACCGCACCCTCGAGTCCGAGAGCACGGTTCGCATTTCGTGTTGCTTAAGCTCGTCTCTACTTAGAACACGAATCTCGCGGACATCGGAATCCAATAGCCGACGGACCATCGTCGAGCCGAAGGAACCTGTGCCTCCGGTCACCAGCACGGTTGACTGGTCGGTCTGCATACGTGAGCCTCTTTCAATTAACAAATTGAGCTGATCTTAGGTCAGTGCAGGGACTATCGCGACGGCGGAACGGAGTGATGCTGACTCAACACCCCCGCGCCACAGTGGACGACGCGTTGTCCGGGAAAATGCCGGGGGTGACGCGGAGGGGCACTGCCACATCCGTGGGCAAAATGTTGAGTGTCCACGACACATCTTGGGGCTTGCCAGGCTCGAGGAGCACGAACGCCGTACTGACCTCGCGATCTCCCAGCGTGTCACTATCGCCGTCGTACTTCTTGTCCTGGATTCTGAGCTGAGTGATCTCGCCGCCGGACGGGGTGAACAGGCCGACCGCAATCAGCTGCTTGCCCGGCTCGACGCCGTAGCCCCCGCCGCCGGTGATGTAGTCAGGAAGCGAAGCCGCGTCCTCTGGAGCGTCCGAGACCAGGCGCGCGTTAACCTCCACCTGCATCCGCCCATCCATGCAGCCCGTCGTTGTCCCGCGGACCTGGCTTCGGAGGAAGTACGACATCTTGGAGCCGGTGCCGTCGAGGAGTGTGACGTCGATGGCTGAGGCGTGACCGTCCGCGTCGTGCGTGGCACCAGTGATCCTGCGACCGAGCAACAAGGCCTGCTCGTCGTCATCGGCTAGGTGGACATAGGCTCGGCCTTCGTCGCCGGCCCGGACCAACGCTCGCAGCAGCGTCCTTGGCTCCGCGACCTCGCCACCAGAGATCCGATCGAACACCGTCGAGGCGACCTCCTGGAAGAGGGCGTCCTGCCCAGCTGAGTCCGCGATGTCGAGGTACACCTGGTGCAACAGGATGTCCACTGCGTTGTCAGCGTTGATCGTGTAGCCGCCGACCTCGATCGGCCCGATAGCCTCCAGCAGGTAGGACATGGCGACGGTATCGACGGTGAGCACACCGTCGATCTGCTCGGGGTACAACTCCTGCCAGCGCGCGCGCATCAGCTCGGCGGCTCGCGGCCAATCAGGGGTGAAGTTGGCGTCTTGGAAGAAGGTCCCAAGTTTGTCGCTGAAGACCTTCTTCTCGTCCTTGGTTAGCGGCAGCACCGGGGTGGCACGTTCACCGAACCCACCGACCGATTCTTGGCGCCCGAGCGTGATGTCTCCGTCGTCAGTGGAGACCACGGACACAACGCCGGGAAGACCGCCCGTGGCTCGGATCTCGGCGTTGTTCTGGAAGACAAGAAGGTAGTTTTTCGGCTCGTTCTGCCCCAGGAGAGCTGGCAAGACCTCGAGGGCGACCGCCGCGGCATCCGTTGCGTCAGCGGCGTCGCCGATCTGCTGCTGCAGCTCGCGAAACTTGGTACGGAAGCGCTCGACGTATCCCGAGGAATCCTCGGCCTCGAGCGTGGACGCTGCCTCGGCCAGCGCGCCTGCGCCCCGGCTAATCGGGTCATGCAACGACTCGATGACCGCGGGGTCGATTCGCCCGTCCTGCGGGAGCACGGCGTCTAGCTGGGTCGCTGTGCGGGCAAGTGGCTCCAACCCGTCGTTGCTGAGATCGGAGATCACGCTCGACGCGACCTTGACTCCGTGGGCATCATCGCCAATGACGGGCAGGATCGTAGCCAAGCTCCAGATCCGCCCCTGGGTTCGCTCAGCAGCCTCTCCAGAGGACTCCTGGAGGGCTGCCAGATCGGCGTCGATCTGATCCTTGTCCTCGCCCTGCAACGACGCCTGCAGGGTCGCGGCGTCGTCGACTGCCTCCTGCAAGGAACTGTTGACCTTGAGGCCTTGCCACCCGATGAGGACTGCCAGAATCAGGAGAAGGACGCCCACACCGGCAACGGCGAGCACGATCAGGCGAAGACGCGACATGCGGGGACCTTATCCAGGGTGTGGTGTCGGGGAGTGGCCAGCCTCATGAACTGGACGTACCGCGAGTTGGACAGCAAAGACCCCCGAGCCGGGCTCGGGGGTCCTTTGACGGAGCTGTGACCGAGAGGTCAGTTGCTGCGCTTCTGGATGCGCAGGTCCTGGCCACTACGCGACTTGCCGCAGGGGTCGTCCTGGCCGCGCTGGTACTTGACCGCCAGGCGGTACTTGCCCGCGCTGCGGAGCTTGAAGCGGAAGTTCTTGACGTCGTCAGCAGGTTTGCGCGACTGCTTGACGACCTCGCCGCGGTTGTTCTTGATGATCAGCACGAACTCGCCGGTGCAGATCGCGCCAGCATCACCGTTGGTGTTGGCCTTCACCTTGACGCGGATCTTCTCACCGATCTTGGCCTTGTTCGGGGCCTGCGTCGAGGTGTCGGTCGGGGTGGTCACCGGGTAGGCGAAGGCGCTAGTGGCGGTACCCGGGATGAGCAGAGCGGCGCCAACGGACGCGGCGATGAGCTTCTTCATATGGCTGAGACTCCCCATAGAGACGCGCACGGCGTCAGAGACAGTGGTTGACGAGTTAAAGGATGCCACACGATGAGCGCCGGGCCTACATCTCACTGAGATCCGGACCGTGAGGGTGAGCGACTTGAGCGGGTGACCAACGCTGACGCGCTCGCAAGAAGCCCTCATGTGAGGGATGCCGCGTGTTTGCTGCTCCCCCAACTGCGATAAGCCGGGGTGGCTGGACGGGTGGTCCTGACTCTTGAGACCAAGTGAATGCGCCGAGTTCACCCGTGCGATGTCTCTGGACATCGGGGGTGACCATTCGGTTCTGATCTCGGTCGAGGGGGTCGGCGCCTATGGCCGGTGCCTTGTCCGGCCCGTTCGCCCCTCGCCGAACTCGCCGAACTCGCCGAGGTCAGTGGCGCCATCCGATGCTCGGGATCACTGCTCAACGACGGCTGCTGGATCAGGCCATGCGCTTCACAACGCGCAGGTCTCGAGCCGTGCGGCTCGTGCCGCAGGAGTCGTTCTCCCCGCGCTCGTACTTGACCGCCACCCGGTACACGTCCTTGTGGCGGAGCTTGAACGAGAAGGTCTCTCGGTTGCGGACCGGCTTGCGGGCCTGCTTCACGATCTCTCTGTCCTGGTTCTTCACGATGAGCACGAAGTCACCCGTGCAGTGCGAACCAGCGTCGCCGAAGGTGTTGGCCTTGACCCGGACCTTGATGGTCTCGCCCACCTGGACCTTGCGCGGAGCCTTGAACGCGACATCGGTGTTGTTGGAGGAGTATTGGGCGGAAGCGCTGGTGGCCGCGATCGGGACGAGCAGAGCGGCGCCGATTGACGCCGCCAGGATCTTCTTCATCAGGGGTGACTCTCTTCGTCTCGGCATGTGGCGCTTCAGTCTTGGCGGATGGGCGAAGGGTACGTCCCGACGCTGCGGTGGGGGCGCGGCGTACGGAAGTGGGTTCCTCACGGGGTCTCGACGTCGTTCGAGCCTTCGGCCCTCTCTGCTCGACCGACGGTGGATGTGCGGCGTACGGAAGTGGGTCTCTCACGGGGTCTCGACGTCGTTCGAGCCTTCGGCCCTCACTGCTCGACCTACGGCGGTGGGGCGCGGCGTACGGAAGTGGGGTTCCTCACGGGGTCTCGACGTCGTTCGAGCCTTCGGCCCTCACTGCTCGACCGACGGCGGGCTCGACCTACGGCGTCCCCAAGAACGTGGCTACTCGGTCTAAGTAGCCCGGGGGATCCAACAAGAAGGAGTCGTGACCGTAGGGGCTCTGGATCTCGGCGTGGTCGGCGTCGACGCCGTGCTTCTGCAGCTGTTCGGTGAGGCGGGTGGCCTGGGCGGTGTCGAAGCGCCAGTCGGAGCTGAAGGAGGTGACCTGGAAGCGGGTGGTGCAGCCGGCGAGGCGCTCGGCGACGGGTTCCTCGGCGAAGGGGTCGAAGTAGTCCATCAGCCGGGTCAGGTAGAGGTAGGACAACGAGTCGAAGCGGCCCAGGAAGGTCTCGCCCTGGTGCTGGAGGTAGTGCTCGACCTCGAAGTCGGGCTCCAGGCGCCACTGGTCGTCGCCGACCGAGTCGCGCTCGTGGCCGAACCGGTTCTGCAACGACTCCGGGGAGACGTAGGTGATGTGGGCCATCATCCGCGCCACCTTCTGCCCGTGACGGGGGACGACACCGTGCTCGGCGTAGCGGCCGTTGTGGAACTCGGGGTCGGCCATGATCGCCTGGCGGGCCACCGAGGAGAACGCGATGTTCTCCGCGGTCAGCTTCGCCGAGGCCGCGACGACGACGGCGCGCTCGATGCGCTGCGGCTCGTCGATCACCCACTGCAGGACCTGCATGCCGCCCATCGAGCCGCCCACGGCGGCGTACAGGGTCTCGATCTGGAGGTGGTCGAGCAACCGGCGGTGCGCGGCGACGAGGTCGGCGACGTGCAGCAGCGGGAAGTCGAGGTAGAGGGGCTCCCCCGTCGCCGGGTCGAGCGACATCGGGCCGGTGCTGCCCGAGCAACCACCCAGGATGTTGGGCGCGATCACGAAGAACCGGTCGGTGTCGACCGGCTTGCCGGGACCGATCATCCGGTCCCACCAGCCCGGCTTCGCCGTGTGCGGGTCCTCCCCGCGGCGGTGGCCGGCCGCGTGCGCGTCACCGGTCAGCGCGTGGCAGATGAACACCGCGTTGTCGCGCGCCGGCGACAGCACGCCGTACGTCTCGTAGACCACCTCGACGTGGTCGAGGTGCTTGCCGCCCCGCAACCGCAGCGGGTCGTCCTCGGTGGCGAGGACGACCCGCTGGGTCACGGCGTCGAGGAGAGGACCGGTCACTTGGTGGCGGAGAGCGCCTGCTCGATGTCGGCGATGATGTCGTCGACGTTCTCGATGCCGACCGACAGGCGCACCATGTCCTCCGGCACGCCGGCGCCCTCGAGCTCCTCGGGGCTGAGCTGGCTGTGGGTGGTGGAGGCGTTGTGGATCGCCAGCGACTTCGCGTCACCGATGTTCGCCAGGTGGCTGATGAGCTCGAGCGCCTCGATGAACTTCTTGCCGCCCTCGCGCCCGGCCTTCACACCGAAGCTCAGCAGGCCGCCGTACCCCTTGCCGGTGTGGATGCGGTCCGCGACCTCCTTGTAGGGGCTGTCGGGCAGGCCGGGGTAGCTGACCCACGAGACGTCGTCGTGCGCGGAGAGGTACTCCGCGACCCTGAGCGCGTTCGAGCTGTGGCGCTCCATCCGCAGGTGCAGCGTCTCGAGGCCCTGCAGGAACAGCCACGAGTTCATCGGGGTGATCGCGGCACCGGTGTTGCGCAGCAGCACCGTGCGGGCGCGGATGATGTACGCCGCCGGGCCGGCGGCGTCGGTCCACACCGCACCGTGGTAGGCCGGGTCGGGCTTGGTCAGGCCCGGGAAGCGGTCGGAGTGCGCCGCCCAGTCGAAGTTGCCCGAGTCGACGATGACGCCGCCGATCGAGGTGCCGTGGCCGCCGATGAACTTGGTCGCCGCGTGCACCACGACGTCAACGCCGTGGTCGAAGGGGCGCACCAGGTAGGGCGTCGGGGCGGTGTTGTCGACCACGAACGGCAGGCCCTGGGCGTGCGCCGCCTCGGACCAGGCCGGCAGGTCGATCACGTTGATCTTGGGGTTGCCGACGGTCTCGCCGAAGACCATCTTGGTCTTCTCGTCGACGTGCTTGGCGAGGTCCTCGGGCTTCTCCGGGTCCACGAACCGCACCTCGATGCCGAACTGCGGCAGCGTGTGGGCGAACAGCGCGTAGGTGCCTCCGTACAGCGTCGAGAGCGCCACGATGTTGTCGCCGGCGTAGCAGAGGTTGAGCACGGCGTACGTCGTCGCCGCCGAGCCGCTGGCCGTGGCCAGCGAGCCCACGCCGCCCTCGAGCTGGGTCATCCGCTGCTCGAAGACGTCCTGGGTCGGGTTCATGATGCGGGTGTAGATGTTGCCCGGCTCGGCCAGCGCGAAGAGGTTCGCCGCGTGGTCGGTGTCGTTGAAGACGTAGGACGTCGTCTGGTAGATCGGCACCGCACGGGCGTTGGTCGTCGGGTCGGCCTCCTCCTGGCCGGCGTGGACGGCCAGGGTCTCGGGGCTGTGCGTCATGAGGGTGCTCCTGCTCAGGTGGCTGCTGTCGTTCAGCGGCTGCTGCGACGTGCGTCGAGCCTAGGCAGGTCCGGTGCAGCCGCCGGGGTGTGTCCGGTTGGTGGGCTGAGCCGTCGGTCGAGCAGCGAGAGCGGCGTTGTTGGTCGAGCAGCGAGGGCCGAAGGCTCGAGCGCCCGTCGAGACCCCGCAACCCACCGGCGTACAGGCCCGGAGTCACCTCACCGGGTCTCGACAGACGTTCCTCGCTGGCGCTCGTCACTGCTCGACCAACAACCCACGCCGTCGGTCGAGCAGCGAGGGCCGAAGGCTCGAGCGCCCGTCGAGTCCCCGCAACCCACCGGCGTACAGGCCCGGAGTCACCTCACCGGGTCTCGACAGACGTTCCTCGCTGGCGCTCGTCACTGCTCGACCAACAACCCACGCCGTCGGTCGAGCAGCGAGGGCCGAAGGCTCGAGCGCCGTCGAGACCCCGCAAGCACACGGCGTACAGGTCCGCGGTCACCTCACCGGGTCTCGACAGACGTTCCTCGCTGGCGCTCGTCACTGCTCGACCACCGACTACGCCGGCGGCAGGCTCCGCCCCCTCGCCAATCCAGGCAGATCGCCCAACCGACCCTCGATCAGCGCGATCCGCTTGGCTCGACCCCACTTCTGGATCTGCTTCTCGTAAGCGAACGCGTCGTCCTTGCGGCTGAACTCTCCGGCCCACACCAGCCGGACCGGGCGTCGGCGGCGAGGTCGGGTGTACGTCGCGCCCTCACCTCTGTCGTGCTGACTGATGCGGCGCTCGAGGTCGACGGTGCTTCCGACGTAGAACGAGTCGTCGGCGCACTGGAGGATGTAGGTCCATGCCATGAGCGGCTGCTGCCCGGTCGCGGCGCCACTGACACCCGGGGTGGGTCTGCCTGTGGATGAGCCATCGCGGAAGTCTGCTTGTCACTGGGTCTCGACGGGCGTTCCTCGCTGGCGCTCGTCACTGCTCGACCCACGACGCTGGGCACCCTGGGGCTCAGTCCCCCGCTGGACCACAGTCCCGCCGCGCCGATCGGCGTACGACAGTGGGCACCTCACCGGTCTCGACGGGCGTTCCTCGCTGGCGCTCGTCACTGCTCGACCAACGTGACCTCCTCGAGGTCGTCGGGGACGCGGGTGGTGGTGTCGGGGATGGCGATGCAGGCGTCCTGCCCGGTGAGGCCGAAGACGAGGGCGCCGGAGCCCTCGGGGCCGCTGCGGCGCAGCGTGAGCCGCCAGTCGTCGCGCACCAGGTTGACCCATGCCTCGGGCTCCTGATCGCCGGTGCGGGTCACCTCTCCCTCGGTCTCGACCTCCCAGCCGGCGTCGAGCAGGGCCTCGCGCGCCGTCGCCACCTGCTCGTCGTACGCCGCCCCCGCGGCCAGCTCGCCGCCGAGCGCGAAGGTGAAGCCCGGGCGGGGGGTGGACTGGCAGTAGTCGCCCTTGCCGCGGGCGCCGGCCACCTCGAGCCCGGTCGCCTCAAGGACCTCGACGACCTCTCCCCCGGTCGTCATCACGTCGTCGGCGAGCGCCTCGAGGTCGGCGACCGCCCCCTCCCGGGAGGGCTCGCCACCCGCTGAGTCGTCGCCGCACCCGGCGGTCACGGCCAGCGCCAGGACGATCGCGACCAGCACCAGCGGCCTCACGGCTGCCTCCTCGTCTCGGAGCGGCCCGGCTCCCAGGTGGTCGGGTCACGTTCACCCTCGGGGTCGTCGGCCCAGCGCCACCACGGGTCGTGGCTCTGCCCCGCCTCGTTGACCGCGTCGTGCTGGCCGTCGACGATGCGGCCCAGGTTGTGGAGCGACTCGGAGTCGTGGTCGTAGTAGCGGCTGTGGTCGTCGAAGTTGCGGTGGTCCCCGCGCAGCACCGACTCGGCCTCGAAGCGGTGCGCGTCGAAGTCCTCCGACGACGGGTCCATCCCCAGCCCGCCGGGGGTGTGCAGCCAGCCCTCGTCACCGAAGAAGGTCACCGCGTCGCGGCTGTTGCGGCCCACCCAGACGTTGTCCTCGCCGACGCTGAAGTCGTCGGCGGTGCGCGCCGGGCCGGCGCCGGGGCTGCCGATCAGGGCCACGTCGTCGACGTCGAGGCCGTGCTCGGCGGCGGCGTACGACGTGGTGGTGGAGCCGTAGCTGTGCCCGATCACCGTCAGGTGGGCGTCATCGCCGGAGCGGGAGGCGCGCAGGCCGGCGATCGAGTCGGCCAGGCGTTCTCCGCCGTCCTCGGCGCGGCCGCTGGTGAAGGTGTCCCAGTCGGTCTCGCTCTCGGGGGTGTTGTAGCCCAGCCAGAACATGGTCGCCACGCTCGAGCCGTCGCCGTTGAACCGGGTCGCCTCGTACAGGTTCATCGCGTCGTGGACGCCCCCGACCACGTCGTTGGTCTCGGTCTTGATGCCGGGCACCGAGACGGCGACGTCGTCGGCGGTGTCGGGATCGCCGATCGCGACCGCGACCCGGCCGTCGCCGTCGAAGGCACCCGGGTCGTAGAGCCACAACCGCCCGCCCGGCTGCTCACCGCTGGCGACGTCGGTGAACGCGTCGGCGTCCTCGAGCGCCTCGCGGGTCTGCTCGGCGTTCTCGAGGCGTTGCGCCTCCTCCTCGCTCAGCGTGCCGTCCTCGGCCTGGGAGGCGAGGGTGCTGAGGTCGTCGTCGAGGAGCGTCCGGTTGGCCTCGTCGCGCACGTCGGCGGGCAGCCCGTCGGCCGAGCCGAGGAGCGAGGGGTACGCCGCGAGCGCGGCCTGCTGCTGGGCCTCGGTCAACCCGGCCCACCAGCGCTGCACCTCCTCCGGGCTCGACCCGGAGCCGGGGGCGCCGGGGCGGTTCATCGCCTCCCGCGCGGCGTCGCTCACCCCGCCGGTGTCGGAGAGGGCGTCGCTGAGCGACGTACCGGCCTCGAAGGCCTGGCGCAGCCGCTGCTCGTTCTCGCGGACGCGGCGCTGCAGGTCGGAGTGGTCGTCGACGAGGTTGCGGTAGGCCAGGCGCAGGTCGGCGGCGCGCCCGCGCAGCGCCTCGATGTCCTGCGCGGTGGCGTCGGCGGTCGCGTTGATCTCGGCGATCAGCGCGGCGCGGCTGGCGTCGAGGTCGCTCTTGCGCCCGATCAGCTCCTCGGCGGTGCTCTGGTGGGTGCGCAGGTCGTCGGCGTACGACGTCACCGCCCGCGCGACCCGGCGCAGCGTGGTGGCCATCGCGTCGTGCTCGGCACCGGCGGTGGACGCGGCCTGGCGGTAGGCGTCGTAGGCCTCGCCCCACCAGCCGGTGAGGTCCTGCAGCTGGCCGGCCTCGGTGGCGACCTCGTCGTAGCGGCCGACCGCGGTGAAGAGCTGGTCCGCGAGCTGCTCGGCGCCGGCGGGGGTGCCCTCGGGCTCGCGGATCTCCGGCTCGGAGGCCGGGACGGTGATGGTCGTCATCGGGCCGACCCCAACCTGCTGTCGAGGGTCTCGAACCCGCTCCCGGTGGCGCTGTCGGTCTCGGTGGTGCTGCCCACGACCTCCTCGAGCGCGGTCGCGAAGCCCTCGACGATCGCGGCGCTCTCGCCGGCGTAGCCCTGCCAGGCACTCAGGAAGCTGGTGGCTGCGCCCTGGCAGTCGGGCGCGAGGCCGGCGACGGGGGCGGCGCCGAAGTCCTTCGCGGTCTCGTCCAGCAGCTCGCCCAGCGCGGCCCACCGCCGGCTGCCGGCGCGCAGCGCGTTGTACTCCATGCCCATCTGGCTCATTGCGGGTCCCCCTCGGGCGCGGGGGGTGCGGGGTGCGAGCCGGTGCGGTGGCGCAGCACGAGGCGGGCGGAGGCGGGTACGACGAGCAGCAGCACCTCGGCGCGGTCGAGCCCGTCGGCGCGGCCGGCCTGGACCCGGGGCAGGCCGTCGGGCGGGGTGAGCACGTGCCACCCGTCGGCGCCCAGCCTCTCCGCGACCCGCTGGAGCGCGACGCTGCTCTGCTCCGGGGTGACTCCCTCGAGGGTCCAGGTCGCCTCGTGGCGCAGCGTCCCCGGGCGCTCCCCCGCGAGCCAGTGGCTCTGCTGCTCCGTCGGGTCGCACTCCCCCACCGCCTGCGCCCACAGCGCCGCCAGGGCGGCCTCGGCGTCACGGGCCAGCTGGTCGGGGTCGATCGGCTCGGCCGGCTCGGCCGGCTCGGTGGGCCCGGTGGGCTCGGGGTCGGGCTCTACTGGCCGCTCGGAGGGGAGCAGGACGATGTCGACATCGGGGTGCCGGCGGCGCACCGGCCCCCAGAACGGGTCCGTCGCGGCGGGATCAGCGGGCGTCTCGTCGGGCACGGTCTCTCTTTACCCGTTCCCACTCCCGCGTAACCGGCCACCCCACCGACGAGCAGTCACTTCTGCACCACCGACCAGTCAGTTCTGCACCCTGCCAGCGCGACGTTTGGGCCGGGTCGTGGTGACATCAGGGCCGGGTCGCGGTGACATTTGCGCCGGGTCACGGTGATATTTGGGCCGGGTCGGCATGCAGCAGGCCCCCGCGCCGCTGCACGGGGGCCTGCTGGGTCTCACGGGTGGGGCAAGGTGCGTCAGACGCTGATCGCGACCTCGGCGACCTGACCGACCTTGGCGACGACCTTGCGGTCGACCGGGTCGGCCTTGGGGGCCAGGGTGCGCAGCGTCCACTCGCCGTCGCTGGCGAAGAACCGGAAGTGCCCGGTGGCGGAGGTGGGGACCTCGGCGGTGAACTCGCCGGTGCGGTCGAGCAGGCGCACGTAGGCGCTGGCCACCGGCTCACCGTCGCGCAGCACCTGGCCCTGCACCACGGCCTCCTTGGCCACGTTCACGCCGTCGAGCGAGAGCCCGCCCTCAGTGGCGCCGCACATCAGGAGTCACCCTCGGCCGACCCGGGCTCGTCGCCGAGCGAGATCGGGACGCCGACCAGGGAGCCGTACTCGGTCCAGGAGCCGTCGTAGTTCTTCACGTTCTGGTGGCCGAGGAGCTCCTTGAGCACGAACCAGGTCAGCGACGAGCGCTCCCCGATGCGGCACAGCGCGATGGTGTCCTTGGAGTCGTCGATGCCGACGTCGGCGTAGAGCTTCTTCAGGTCCTCGTCGGACTTGAAGGTGCCGTCGTCGTTGCAGTTCTTGCTCCACGGCACGTTCAGCGAGGTCGGCACGTGCCCGGCGCGCTGCGACTGCTCCTGCGGCAGGTGGGCGGGGGCGAGCAGGCGCCCGGCGTACTCGTCGGGGCTGCGCACGTCGATCAGGTTCTGCACGCCGATCGCGGCGATCGCGTCGTCGCGGAAGGCGCGGATCGAGCGGTCCTGCTCCTGCGCGACGTACGACGTCTTCTCGCGGGTCGGCACCTCGTCGGTCAGCGGGCGCGAGTCGAGCTCCCACTTCTTGCGGCCGCCGTCCATGAGCTTGACGTCGCTGTGGCCGTAGAGCGTGAAGTACCAGTAGGCGTAGGCGGCGAACCAGTTGTTGTTGCCGCCGTAGAGGACCACGGTGTGGTCGTTGCCGACGCCCTTCTCGCTGAGCAGCGTCTCGAACTGCTGCTTGTTGACGAAGTCGCGGCGCACCTGGTCCTGCAGGTCGGTGGTCCAGTCGAGCTTGATCGCGCCGGCGATGTGGCCCTTGTCGTAGGCGGTGGTGTCCTCGTCGACCTCGATGAGGACGACGTCGGCGTCGTGGGCGTGCTCCTCCACCCACTGGGTGGTGACGAGGCTGGTCTCGCGGGTCATGGTGTGGCCTTTCGTGGGCATGCAGGAAGTCGGTCGGTGGAGCGGGTGGGCTGGCTGCTGGGTGGGTCAGGCGGTGGCGCGCTTGACCAGCAGGAACAGCTCGCAGCCCAGGCAGAAGCGGAAGACGGCGTTGAGGGTGGCGGCGACCAGCGCGAAGCCGATCGCGACCTGGGCCAGGACGGTGAGGCCGGCGGCGTACCCGACGAGGGCGACGACGGTGAAGAGGAGCCCGACGCTCTGCGCGAAGCGCGGCGGGGCCGGGTCCTCGAGCTCGGTCGGCGCGGCGAGCCGGGGCCGGATGAAGCGGCGGAAGGCCCACGCGTGCGGCGTCTTCTGTACGCCGCGGGCGGCGCCGAGCGCGAAGAGAGCGGCCTGGACGGCGGTCAGGGCCAGCGCCGCGGTGGGCGGCAGGCCGAGGACGGCGATGAGCACCAGGGCGGTGGCGCCGGCGGCGAACTGCGGGCCGCGCGGGTCGATGCCGGTGCGGGGAGCGGCGGTGGCGGCCGGCGCGCTGGTCGCGCGGGCGGTGGTGGCCGGGGTGTGCTGGGCGAGCGTGCTGGACATGTCTCTCCTGAGGATGGCGGCGCCGGGGGGCGGGAACAGCGGTCAGTCACGACCGGGTCCACGGCGCTGCACGTAGCTCAGAGGAGCAAAATGAAAGGCAGCGCCGTCACGTCATCCGACACAGGCTCGAGCGAGTGCGGCAGTGGTCGACTGCGCGTCGCTTCGTGAGCCAAGTGGTGGACATATAGGTGACAATAGGCGCAACAGTTCTTTGATTCCGCCCCGCGTCTCACTGTGTGGATGCCAGTATTGAATGGTGAGATTCGTGACCCTTCGCTGCGTCGGGCGTTGATCCGGTGTGACCACCCCCGACGGCCGCGCTCTGCTCTCCATGCACCCCGACGCCCCCCTGGCTCTGCAGTCCGCTCTGCTCACGGCGATCGAGCAGGTCCTCGTCGACGCCGGCGTCGAACGGGTGTGGATCGAGGCCGGTGCGGACGGCGCTCTCCAGGTGTTCGCGTCGCTGCCGAAGTCGTTCGACGAGCTCGACGACTCCCGGGCAGCGGCCCTGAGCCTCCTCAGCGGGCTGGCCGAGGCCGCCGGGCTGCAGAGCCTCAGGCACGTGACCGAGGTGGACGACGTGGACGCTGCGCCGACCGGAGCCCAGGAGCCGACCGGCAGCTCCGACTGACCGAATCAACCCGGCCGGCCGGGTCAGACCTTCGGCCGGATGTGCCGGTCGAGGTGGGCGACGTGGCCCCAGCGCTTGAGGGCGTCGCGCAGCTCGTGCCGCTTGTGGTGCTGGGCCGACTCGCAGCCGCACTCGTCGCCGCCCCAGTAGGACCACGGGTCCTCGACCAGGACGTGGCAGCAGCGCCGCGACCACACGAGAGGTTCCAGGACCTGCTGCACCGTGCCCAGGGACGGATGACCGCACGAGGGACAAGTAGGTGCGGGTACACGGTGCAGCAGGTTCATGTCCCACAGGAAACATCCCCACCGCCGGCGCGAGTGCGGAAGCCGACGGGGTTACCCACATTGGGGTAGTGCCGGCAGCACCGGGGCCGGCGTCGTGCCCCTCAGCGTGACTCCTGGGTCACCGTGAAGGGCACGAGTCGGGACCCGCGGGCCGATAGGGTCGTCGCGCCATGGACCCCATCACCCCCACCGATCCCCAGCCGATCCCCGCAACCGCGAGCGGGCGGCGTACGGCGTTGGTGACGGGGGTGGCCGGCCAGGACGGGGTCTACCTGGCCCGGCACCTGCTCTCCCTGGGCTACCACGTGGTCGGGACGTTGCGCCCGGGCAGCCGGTGGGCGCCCTCGACGCTGGGGCGCGCATACGCCTACCTCGACGGGGTGGAGCTGGTGGACCTCGACCAGCGCGACCACGAGGGCTGGGCGGCGGTGCTCGAGGGGCTGCAACCGCACGAGATCTACAACCTGGCCGGCTTCTCGTCGGTGGGTGCGTCGTGGGGGCACGCCGAGGTGGTCGCGGAGACCAACGGGCTGGCGGTGCTGCGGATGCTCGAGGAGCTCGTCGCGTTCCGCGACCGGCACGGCTGGTCGCCGCGGTTCTTCCAGCCGTCGAGCTCGGAGATGTTCGGCATCTCCGACCAGCAGCCCCAGACCGAGAACACCCCGCACCACCCGCGCTCGCCGTACGCCGCGAGCAAGTCCTTCGCGCACCACCTGACCGTGAACTACCGCGAGTCGTACGGGCTGTTCACGGCCACCGGCACGCTCTACAACCACGAGAGCCCGCTGCGTGGCGGCCAGTTCGTGACCCGCAAGATCACGCGCTCGGTCGCCGAGATCGCGCTCGGTCGGCGCGACGAGGTGGTGCTGGGCAACCTCGACGTACGGCGCGACTGGGGGTTCGCCGGTGACTACGCGGTGGCGATGCACCGGATGCTGCAGCTCGACGAGCCGCAGGACTTCATCGTCGCCACCGGCACCTCCCGGCCGCTCTCGGCGGTTCTCGACGTGGCGTTCGCGGCGGCGGGGCTGGGCTCGAGCGAGGGGTACCTGCGCCAGGACCCCGCCTTCATGCGCCCCGCCGACGTCGTCGACCTCGTCGGGGACCCGACCAAGGCGCGCGAGCAGCTGGGGTGGACGCCCTCGGTCACCTTCGAGCAGGTCATCGAGCACATGGTCCGCGTCGACACCGCCCGCCTCGCGACCGGCGTCGAGGACTCGGTCGACTACCTGCTGCCCTAGCTTTCTTGTCGCTCTCTTGCCGGCCGCCGCGCTGGGGCGGTGAGCTGGCAACCGAAGTCGTGTCGCCGAGGGTTGCTGGCTCACCGCCACGCCAGCTCGGCGCTGTCCAGGAGCCCAGGAGCCCAACCTGGCTTGCCAAACTGCTGAGCAAAGCCCGGCACGCGGCGGCTCACTCACGCTCAGAGCGCGGTGATGACACTGCCTTTGGTCAGCAGTTCGGCGACCGGGGCTCGGATCGCATCGGTTGCTCGGCGTTGTCCACAGACCGCAGGTGAGCACTGGCCCAGAACTGGGTAGGCCTTTACCGTGACAAGGCGCCCCCGGACCGTACTGGGGCGCACTCTCGGGAAAGCTGACACATGAGACGACACCTCGCGTACGCCGCCGCGCTGCTCCTCGCCCTCACCGCCTGCAGCGGTGACGACCCGGAGCCGAAGGTCGCCGACCCCACCCCCTCCGCCAGTCCATCGCCCAGCGAGAGCGCTGCGCCGGCCAAGGAGGAGTGGGAGAAGAAGACCGACGACGGGGCGGTGGCTTTCGTCGAGCACTGGGTGGACGTTTTCAACAAGGCCAGATCAGGTGGGGACACAGAGGAACTCAGCCGCCTCAGTAGCCCTGATTGCGAAACGTGCTCCAATTTTATGAAGCTTATCGACCAGATCTACGGAGCCGGAGGGTCAGTCGAAACTAAAGGCTGGCGGGTTGCACAATTCGGCGAACCTCTCAACAGCCCGGCCGCCGAGTCCGTCCTACCGATTAGCGTCGATCAAGCTCCACAAATCCTGCGCAAAACCGCCGACAGCAAGCCGCAACGAAATAGCGGTGGACGAGCAGGCTTCATCGCCTTTATCGCGTGGAACTCAGGACGGTGGCAGATGACTCGGTTGGACATCACCGAATGAGGACTGCCGCTGCCATCCTCCTGCTCTTGGTCGTTGGCGCTGGTGCAGCCAGCGGTGACGACCCCGCGGGCCCGACCGTGGCCGGCAGCGATGCAACCGACTCGTTCAACGCCGCTGCCACCCAAACGACAGACGCCTACGGGTCGGCCAGTTCGCTGTCTCCTGCCGCGGGCGGCTCGAGCAATGGAATGACCTACGTCGTCGACCCGATTTGCCAGCGCGACGACGGCGTTGTGCAACCGACAGCCTTCGGATGCGAAGGGCCACTCCTTTGCGGCTCCGACGGAATCATGCACACAGTCACCGCGACGCTGCCCAGTGGATCAACCGCCTATTCGGGAGTGACGTGCGTCGAGCCAGGCGACCCAGCAGCGACCACCGCACCCATTCTGACCCCCGGCCGCATCCTGGAGGCCTTCAAGCGCATCCCGCTGCCGGAGGCGCCGCTGAACATCCAACCGCCGGACGGCGAGACCCTGGTCAACTTCGACACGATCCTGCACACCCAGGCCGAGCCGTTCCAGGAGAGCGTGCGGCTGCTGGGGCGACAGATCACGTTCGACATCACTCCCACCACCTTCACCTGGGCCCTGGGCGACGGCGAGTCGATGACGACCACCGATCCGGGCCGCGCGTACGCGAAGGGCGTGCCGATGGACCAGTACGTCTCGCACCGCTACACCGAGGCCGGCAGCGTCACCCTCCAGCTCACGACCACGTGGGGCGCCCGGTGGCGGCTGGGCAGCGGGCCGTGGCGGGACGTGGACGGCACGGTGACCATGACCAGCCCCGCGGAGGACCTGCAGGTCCGCACCGCCCAGCCCCAGCTCGTCTCCTACGACTGACGACCGGCCGGGCCTCAGAACGCGCCGAGCAGCAGCAGGACCACGAGCACGATCCCCGTGACGATCGCTCCGCCGCCACCGATGATCGCCATCACCAGCGCGATCCGCTCGGCCGCGCCGCGCCGGCTCCTGAGCCCGAGCTCCTGGGCGACCCCCGTGATCAGGTCGCGTCCCTCCTCGGAGTGGAAGCGGTAGTCGGCCTGCACCCCGAACGAGCCGTGCTCGTCGAAGGCCCAGACCTTCTGGGCGCCGAACTGGATGATCCGCCCGTACGACACCTCGCCGCCCACGGTCGAGGGCACGCCCGCGGTCCAGCTCACCCGGCGCGACTCGTCAGTGATCGAGTACAGGTCCGGCCCGTGGAAGACGACGTGGTGGGTGAAGACCCGCTTCAGCCCCGCCTTGTTGAACAACCCGAACCACTGGGCGTCGACGATGTCGAGCGTGACGTCGAAACCCTTCTCGGTCGCGCTCACCGTGTACGGCGTGCCCTCGGTGAGCTCGCGCGCCCGTTGCACGAACTGGTGGGCCATCGGACCGGTCGCGTGGGCTGAGCTCATGAGCGCATCATCACCGACGGCCCGCGGCCCCAAACGGGTCAGTCAGCGACGACCGAGTCCAGCGTCGCCAGCACGGTCTCCTTGCGCGGCGCTCCCGAGGCGCGGGTGACCTCGCGGCCGGCCGCGTCGAGGATCAGCGTGGTGGGGGTGCGCAGCACGTCGAGGCGGCGTACGAGGTCGAGGTGCAGCTCGGCGTCGATCTCCAGGTGCGTCACGCCGGGCACCAGCTCGGCGACCTCGCCGAGCGTGCGTCGAGTCGCGCGGCAGGGGGCACAGAAGGCCGAGGAGAACTGCACGAACGTGGCCCGCTCCCCCAGCCCCGCCTCGGGCAGCGAGGCGAGCACCTCGTCCCACGCGGTGGGCGTCCCCGGCACCGAAGCAGCGTCGTCCGCCACCGGGCGAGCCGCGCCCTCGACGTCCGGACCGGAGGCGCTCAGGGCGTGGGTGCCGCGGAAGCGCCCGTCGGTCGCGGCGCGGTAGGCGCCGAAGGCGAGGGCGATCACGACCGCCGCAAGGGCGATCCACAGTCCGGTGGGCACGCGGGCAGAACAGCCGACAGGCGCGGCGCATTCCGAAAAAAGTGACAGTGAGGACTTTCACTTCAGGGTGAGGTGCGGCACCATCGATGGGACCAGCATGATGGTGGCGCCATCCCCCCAAGCACCACGGCGCGACCCACCCCCGCAGAGACTGAGCGGATCCCCACCCCCCAGGGAGAGCCCATGATCGTCACGACCGCACTCATCGTCCTGCTCTGGACGGCCACCTCGCTCGCCGGCGGCATCGCCGTCGGCCACCTGCTCCGCCGCCGTCCGCAGCCGGCGCCCGTACGCCGCGCACCGCAGCGGCCGATCCTGGTGAGGAACGCCGCCTGACGAGAGGCACCACCACCCCCCAACGACGAGGGCCGGGCTCCGCATCAGCGGAACCCGGCCCTCGTGGCGTCAGTGGCTGGATCAGCCGGCGACGGCCTTCTTGAACGCGGCCGCGGCCTTGAAGCCGGGGACGGTCGTCGCGGCGATCTGCATGGTCTCGCCGGTCTGCGGGTTGCGACCCTCACGCGCCGAACGCTCGCGGGGCTCGAAGGTGCCGAAACCGGCGATGCTCACGCGCTCGCCCTTGGCCACAGCCGACACGATCGCCGACAGAGCGGCGTCCACGGCGCGCTCAGCGTCGGCACCGGTCAGGCCGGTCTCCTTGGCCACGGTCTCGCGAAGCTCTCCCTTGTTCATGCAGTTCTCCTTCATCATGTTGCTCGTCTTGGGGTCCGTCGTTCACCGCACCCTAACCAGCAAACACCGTCAAACCGCCACCTGACGGGGGTGAGCCGAGAATTTCTCACTCCTCAGTCGGGTGGCACGACACCTTCGCGCAGCCGTCGGACCTCCTCCTCGAGCACCAGGACCCGGGCGATACCGGCCAGGTTCAAGCCCTCGGCGAGCAGCTGGCGGATGCGGTGCAGGACCTCGATGTCGGCCTCGCTGTAGAGCCGAGTGCCGCCGCCGGTGCGCTCCGGGGTGAGCAGGCCGCGCCTTTCGTAGACGCGCAGGTTCTGCACCTCCATGCGCACCATGTCGGCCGCCACCGAGATCGCGAACACGCCTCGCCCTCGCCCGCTCATCCGCCACCTCCGCCACACCGGTGCTGACTTCTCAGCCACTTCTCAGTCTTCGGGCTTGATTCTGACCTAGATGCCGAGTTACAACAAACCTGTATCCATTGATACAGATCGGCGGACTTACGCAGACCGCCACCCACTCACTCCACCACCCTTCGACGAGCAAGGAGGAAGCCATGCTGCTGCGCACCACCGACCCCTTCCGCGACCTCGACCGCCTCACCCAGCAGCTGCTGGGCACCACCAACCGGCCCGTCACCATGGCGATGGACGCCTGGCGCCAGGGCGACCAGTTCATCATCGAGCTGGACCTGCCCGGCGTGAACCGCGACAGCATCGACCTCGACGTCGAGCGCAACGTCCTCACCGTGCGGGCCGAGCGCGTGAGCCCCAACGGCGACTGGGAGCGACTCGCCTCCGAGCGGCCGACCGGCGCCTTCAGCCGCCAGCTCGTGCTCGGCGACAACCTCGACCTCGAGCGCATCGAGGCGACGTACGACGACGGCGTGCTGCGCCTGCTCGTGCCGGTCGCCGAGAAGGCCAAGCCCCGCAAGATCCAGGTCGGCTCCACCTCGCCCGAGCGCGAGACCCAGGCGATCGAGAGCTGATCAGCCCCACCGACCCTTCTCGAGAGGCGGCCCCACCCACGGCGGGGGGGCCGCCTCTCAGCGGGTCCGCGACCCTCCACCACCTCATCCACAGACTCGAACTGGTGTTCGACAACTGGTCCCGGCGGTGGGAGAATAGGGCCATGACGCTGCTCCAGCACCCCACCGCCGACCGGGCCGACGCCCCGGCGACCGGGGTGCGTGCGAGCAGTAGTGCGAGCCCTGACACGGCCGGGAGCTGGGCCGGCGTGCTGGCCGGGGTGCTGGCCGCCCGGGAGGCCATGGCCACCGCCCGGACCACGCGCCTGGAAGCCACACCTGAGGACGACCTCGCACCCCTGCTGCAACAGCTCTCCGCCCTCGAGGCCGAAGCCGCCGCACTCACCGGCCAGGTCCTCGCCGAGGCCGAACGACGCCACGTCGCCGACCACGCCGCCGCCACCGGCACCGACGCCTGGGCCGCCGCCCTGACCGGGGAGACCCGCGAGGTGCACGCCGGCGGGGTCCGCATCGCCGCCCTGCTCGGCGAGAAGTACCACCACGCCCGCACCGCCTACGCCACCGGCGCCATCACCACCCGCCAGGTCCGCATCATCGTCAACGCCGCCGAACAGGCGCCCCTCGAGACCACTCCTGAGCAGCTCGCCGTCGCCGAGGAGATCCTCGTGGGCAAGGCCACCGGCATCGGCACCCGATCAGGGCGCCCGATGAACGCCAAACGACTGCGCCAAGCAGCCCGCCGGATGCTCGAGGTCATCGACCGCGACCTCGCCGACCGCCACGAAGCCATCATGCTCGGACGCGAATCCCGCCGCGCCAAGCACGAGACCTACCTCGCCCTGCACGACAACGGCGACGGCACCTACTCCGGCAAGTTCACGATCCCCGAGCTCCACGGCTCCCTGCTGCGCACCGCCCTCGAGACCCTCTCCGCACCCCGACGACTCAACAAGGCCCGCACCGGCCCCGACGGGGAACACATCTCCGGCCACGACCGCTCCGCCCCCACCGGAGAAGGCCACGGCCTCTCCGGCTGGGAGCTCGCAGGCCACGCCCTGTGCGAGCTCATCGAGCACCTGCCCACCGACGGCTGGACCGGCGCCAACGCCATCACCCTCCTGGTCACCATGACCGCCGACGACCTCACCCGCGACCTCGCCGCCACCGGCGACCTCGACCCCACCACCTGGCCCGACTGGAAAGGCCCAGCCGAGAGCGGCACCGCGAAGCTCGACACCGGCACCCGCACCGCCGCCGGCGACCTGCGCCGCCTCGCCTGCGAAGCAGGACTCGTCCCCGCCATCCTCAACTCGGAGTCAGCGCCACTCGACCTCGGCCGCACCCGACGACTGCACACCCACCACCAACGAAAAGCACTCGCCCTGACCCACGACACCTGCGCCATCGACACCTGCCAGAGACCCTTCGCCTGGACCGAGATCCACCACCTCATCCCCTGGTCCCACCACGGCGACACCGACCTCGACCTCGCCATCCCCCTCTGCTCCTGGCACCACCACCGCACCCACGACCCCACCTGGCAGCTACGACACCACCCCGACCGCGGCTGGGAACTCACCCGCCGGCGCCGAGCCCCGCGCTGACGCCGAGCTCCGGGGTGCGCCGCAACGCAGAACGGCCGCCCCCGAGGGGGCGGCCGTCCGTGGGAGCTCAATCAGCGATCAGGCTGCGCGGGGCAGGCTGGGGACACCCGGGAGCTCGGGCAGGCCGCCGCCGAACAGGTCGCAGAGCTGCTGCGGGAGACCCGCGTCGCACAGCGGCTGCAGGGGGCTGTCACCGCCGCCACCGGGAGCACCCGGGACGTCCGGCAGGCCGGGGAGGTCGGGCATGCCGCCGGAGGCGGCGTCGCAGATCGCCTGGGGCAGACCGGCGTCGCACAGGGCCTGGATCGGGCTCTCGCCGCCCGGACCGGCGGGACCGGTCGCGGCGTCGCACAGGGCCTGGGGCAGACCGGCGTCGCAGAGCGCCTGGATCGGGCTGTCACCGCTGCCGTCGCCGCTGCCGCCACCGGGCAGGCTCGGGAACGCGTCGCACGCGGCCTGTGGGAGACCCGCGTCGCACAGGGCCTGGATCGGGCTCGTGGCCGGCTGCTCCGGGCCACCCGTGCCACCGCCGGCCTGGCACTGCGCCAGCGCCAGCCCGGCGCGCGCCTGCTTGCGCTCGGCGCGGCGCAGCTGCTTCTGGGCCCGCTTGGTCTTGCCGGGGCGGTCGGCCTTCGCGAGCTTGCGCTCCTTCTTGGCGACCTTGCGGTCGGCGGCCTTGACGGCGGCGCGCTCCTCGGCGCAGTCGGCCCGCGCGGCGCTGGACGCCGAGGCGCCGGACGCGCTGCTGCCGGCGCCGGCACCCGCACTGGCACCAGCGCTGGCCGTGAAGCCGAGCACGAGCGCCAGGGACGCCACCAGCGTCACCAGCACCTTGATCGTCTTGAGCATGAGAGACCCTCCTCCGAGCCGCGACCCTCGCGGGCTCACCAGAGCAACGAATACCCCACCGGGCAGTGACGTGGGTCTCATCGAATACCCCGACGGGTTTTCACACCCCCGCTGACCTGCGAAGACGCGCGAGCACAGGTCTAGACGGGTCCAGCGGCCGGACGTCGCACGAGCCGCCCGACCGCGACTCAGCCGCCCGCGAAGGGCGGCAGGAACTCCACCACCGAGCCGGGCCGCACGACCACCGCGTCCGGGTCGCGGGTGCCGACGGGCTCCTCGCCCACCAGCACCGAGCAGATGCCCAGCACCCGCTCCAGGTCGGTGCCGGGGTGCAGCGCGACCGCGCGGCGTACGACGTCGCTCAGGGGCAGCGGACCGCTCACCTCGAGGGTGTCGGAGCCCGTGCCGGCCGCGTGCTTGGCCCCTGCCCAGTAGTGCACGTGCACCACCTGGTTCTCGCTCACGCTGGAACTCCTCTGTCGCCGCCGGACCACTTGGGTACCATTCAACCCGGATCACCGACCGGAGCCCAACGTTGTGTTCTGGTCCCCCGCACACCGGAGGGACCCGCCGTGAGCACCATCCTGCTGCTGACCAACGCCCTGCAGTCCTCTGCCGAGGTGCTGCCCGGCCTGGGCCTGCTCGGTCATCACGTCCGCATCCTGCCCTCCACCGGCAGCGCACTGCTCGAGGCCGCCGACCTCGACCTGGTGCTCGTCGACGGCCGCCAGGACCTCGCCCACGCCCGCGACCTGTGCCGGCTCATCCGCACCACCGGCAGCGACCAGCCCGTCCTGCTCGTGGTCACCGAGGGCGGGCTCTCGGTCGTCGGCCACGACTGGGGCATGGACGACGTCGTCCTGCACACCAGCGGGCCCGCCGAGCTCGAGGCGCGGATCCGGATCTCGATCGGGCGTCTGAGCGCCCGTCGCGACGCCGACGACCCCGAGTCGCACCTGATCCGCTCCGGCGGCGTGGTGGTCGACGACGAGAGCTACACCGCGCGCATCGGCAAGCGTCCGCTCGACCTGACCTTCAAGGAGTTCGAGCTCCTCAAGCACCTCGCCCAGCACCCCGGGCGCGTCTTCAACCGCCAGCAGCTGCTCCAGGAGGTGTGGGGCTACGACTACTTCGGCGGCACCCGCACCGTCGACGTCCACGTGCGGCGCCTGCGCGCCAAGCTCGGCCCCGAGAACGAGACCCTCATCGGCACCGTGCGCAACGTCGGCTACCGCTTCGTGGTGCCGGCCAAGGACGCGCGCGCCGAGGCGGACGCCCGGACCGTGGCCACCAGCAGCTGAGGCGCGACCGTTACGTTGGGTGGATGGACTCCCTGCAGGACGCCCGCCATATCGAACGGGTGGCCGCGCTCTCGGAGGCCGCTGACGCTGCGGCCCCCCTCGACGAGGCCACACTCATGGCGCTGCGCGACCCGGAGCGGTTCCGCTCCTGGGTCGACGGTGACGCCGTCGCGCTGCTCGTCGACGACCAGCTCTCCCTCGTCGTGGCCCCCGAGGCCCGCGGCACGGGCCTGGGCCGCTCGCTGCTCAAGCGGCTCCTCGACGAGCTGGGCTCCGGCGCCGCGCTCGACGCGTGGTCGCACGCCGACCACCCCGCCGCCCGGCGCCTGGCCGAGCAGAACGGCTTCGAGCGGGTGCGCGAGCTGTGGGTGATGCGGCGGCGTACGTCGCTGGCGCTGCCGCCGCTGCGCCCGCCGGCCGGCGTGCGCATCCGCGCCTACACCGACGCCGACGCCGACGACGTGCTGCGCGTCAACGCCGCCGCCTTCGCCGCCCACCCCGAGCAGGGCGCGATGGACGCCGCCAACCTGGCCGAGCGGATGGGCGAGTCGTGGTTCGACCCGGAGGGGCTGCTGCTCGCCGTCGAGGCCACCCCCGACGGCGACGGGCGGCTGCTCGCCTTCCACTGGACCAAGCAGCACTCGCGCTCGCTGGGTGAGGTGTACGTCGTCGGGGTCGATCCCGACGCCCAGGGCGCCGGCCTCGGCCGCCTCGTCACGCTCGCCGGCCTGCACCACCTCGCCGACCTCGGCGTCTCCGAGGTGCTGCTCTACGTGGAGTCCGACAACGCAGCGGCGATCCGCGTCTACCGCGACAAGCTGGGGTTCTCGCACGCCGCCGAGGACACGCACGTCATGTACCGCCGGTCGCTCTGATCCGCACTGCGGGCCACCTCGGCGACCGCGCCGTGCACCAGGTCGAGCACCAGGTCCGGTGACTCGCTGACCGGGTCCGAGCCCACTCCCGGCAGCAGCAGCCACCGGGCCCCCGGTACCTCGGTCGTCGTGGACCGCAGCCCCGGCTCGGCTTCCCGCCCGACCGCGACCCAGACCGGCACGTCCACGAGCCGCAGCTGCTCGAGCGCCGCGTGCCCCGCCGTGACGGAGGGCGCGACCAGGACCACGCCGGTCGTCGAGGCGGGCTCGGCCCGCGCCATCTCGACCGCCACGCAGATGGCGTCCATCTCGGCCACCAGCAGCAGCGGGCGGTGCTCGGTGCGGCGCAGCGCCCCCAGCAGGTGGGCCGCCACCGCCCCCGGCTCGTCGTCGGCGGGGACATCGGCAAGCGCGTCGGACTGGCCGCAGCCCGGCAGGTCGGGGGCCAGCAGGCGGACGTCCCACGAACCCAGCTGCCCGACCGCGAGCCACGTCTCCGCGCTGGCGCCGCTGCGGTGCAGCAGGACCACCGGCGTCGCCTCGGACGAGCCGCACTCGTAGAGGTGCACCTGCGCCCCGGCGTCGCCGACGTAGCGGCGGAAGACCGGCGCAGCAGCCCAGGCGTCATGCTGCTCCTGGCCCGGAGTGGACTCAGCAGTGGCACGGTCGCTGGCAGCGGGGGGGATCACGGGAGTCCTCGCGAGATCAGAGGCGGAGCCTCAGGGACAGTGGGATGCAGCGGCAGGAAGAAGCCTAAGTCCCTTTACTGACACGTCCTACTCGTCAGTACCGCCGCACCTCAGTCCCCGGGCCACTCACCCGTGGCGCGCTGGAACGCCCGGGCACCCCCGCGGTCGACCAGCGCCTTGACCACGGCGAAGATCGCGCCCTGCACGGCGGCCGCGGCGAGGACCTCCTTCATCGAGTACTCCGACTCCAGGGCCCTCGGCGCGTCGGCTCCCTCGCCGGCGCTGACCCGCTTCCACACCTGCTTGAACACCTGCCCCGCAGCGATGCCGGCCACGATCGAGCTGGTCAGCCCGATCGGGCGGTAGAGCAGCTTGGCCGACGTGCTGGTGCGTTCCTCGTGCCTCATCGGGTCTCCTTCGTCGTCGGGGTGCTGCTGCGGCCTTTTGGGTCGGAGTCACCCACCTCGTCGGGGTCGTCCTCGCGGCCGTGGCTCTCACGCAGGGCCCGCCCCACGGCCACGTCCTCCTCGTGCTTGTCCTGGGCCTTCTCGATGTTGCGGGTGTCGCGCGGCGGCAGCTGCAGCTGCTCCTCGGCGGGCAGCCCCGCCTGCAGCTCGCGGGCCCGCTCGAGCTCGGAGTCGAGCTCGGCGCCGAAGAGGAGCGCCAGGTTGGTCAGCCACAGCCACAGCAGGAAGACGATGACGCCGGCCAGCGAGCCGTAGGTCTTGTCGTAGCTGGAGAAGTTGCCGACGTAGAACCCGAACGCCACCGAGGCCAGCGCCCACACCAGGATCGCCAGCGCCGCCCCCACCGAGATCCAGCGGAACTTCGGCTGCTGCACGTTGGGCGTGCTGTGGAAGAGGATCGCCACCATCAGCACGACGACCGCGACCAGCACCGGCCACTTGGCGATGCTCCACACCAGGACGGCGGTGTCCCCCAGCCCGATCGCCGAGCCGACGGCCTCGGCCGCGGGACCGGTCAGCACCAGCGCCACCAGCACCGAGGCGGCCAGCAGGACCAGGACCAGGGTGATCAGCAGCATCACCGGCCGGAGCTTCCAGACCGGCCTGCCCTCGTCGACCTCGTGGATGCGGTTCATGGCGCGGCCGAACGAGTTGACGTACCCGCTGGCCGACCAGAGCGCGGCCGCGAGCCCGACGACCAGCGCGAGCCCAGCGCCGCTGCTGCGGCTGAGGTCGACCAGCGTGGGCTCGAGGGTGTCGGCGACCGAGGTGATGCCGACGTCACGCATGATCCCGAGGACCGTGCGCGCCGACTCCTGGCCCTGACCGAGCAGGCCCACCAGGCTCATCAGCGCCAGCAGCCCCGGGAAGAGCGCCAGCACCGCGTAGTAGGTCAGCGCGGCGGCGAGGTCGGTGCACTGGTCCTTGCCGAACTCACGTGCGGTCTTGCGCAGCACGTACTTCCACGACCGGCCGGTGAGGTCGTCGGGCGAGTCGGGCTTCGCGGGATGGTCGGGATCGACCGGGCGGTCGGCGACCTGGGCGGTCCCGCTCATCGGCGGCGGCGCCACAGCACGAGCCCGACCGCGAGCACCACGGCCCCGGCAGCGCCGGCGACCAGCGCCGTGCCGTGCTGCTCGCGCACCGACCGGGCCCGGTGGGCCGCTCGGCCCTTGACGTCCGCCTTGGCGCCGAGCGCCTCGATGGTCTCGCCGAGCCGCTCGCGGGTGCGCTCGATCTCCGCCTCGATCTGCTCGGGTGTCTGCTTGTCCTGGGGGTCAGCCACGACGGGCCTCCTTCACGGTCTCGACGTCGCGCTGGACGCTGGCCTGGGTGGCCGGCACCGCCGGGGTCACCTGGTCGACCTGCTTCTTGCCGGACAGGCCCAGCATTCCGGCGACCAGGAAGAGGATCGCGGCGACGGACAGGGCCGCGGCCCAGGAAGGCAGGATGACGTCGAGGGCCAGCACGCCGGCCGCGACCAGGGTCCCGAAGCCGAACCAGGTCAGCACCCCGGCGCTGCCGAGCATCCCGACGCCCAGCCCGGCGTGCTTGACGCTCTCCTGGATCTCGGCCTTGGCCAGGCGCAGCTCGGCGCTGACCAGCTCGGAGGTCTGCTGCGACAGCCGCGACATCAGCTGCGGCGTCGAGAGCGCGTCGACGTCGTCGTGCGGTCCGGGTGCTGCTCCTGGTGTCTGGCTCATGCGTCCACCGTGCCCGGCCGTGCCCGGCCTCACGCCCTCCCCACGGGTGAGAGCCGGTCAAGAAAGCGGGCGGGGGCGGGCGGGGCTCAGCGCAGCTTGGAGCGGAAGTGCAGCCCGACCTCGGGGTCGACCACGACCTCCTGCGCCGCCGGCATCGAGTCGACCTCGAGGGTGGCGTCGACCGGCACGTTGCGCTTGACCATCGCCAGCGCGATCGGGCCGAGCTCGTGGTGGCGCGCGGAGGTGCCGACGAAGCCGACGACCTTCTCGCCGTGGCGCAGCTCGGCGCCCCGCTCGGGCAGCCGGTTCTCGGTGCCGTCGAGGTGCAGCAGCACCAGCCGGCGCGGCGGGCGACCCAGGTTGTGCACCCGCGCGACGGTCTCCTGGCCGCGGTAGCAGCCCTTGTCCAGGTGCACCGCCGGACCGATCCAGCCGACCTCGTTGGGGATCGTGCGGGCGTCGGTGTCGAGCAGGTGCCGCGGCTCGCCGCGCGCGATCCGCAGCGCCTCGAAGGCCCACAGCCCGCAGGCGGGGCCCGCGGCAGCGGCGTACGCCTCGAGCTGGTCGCGCGGGATCAGCTCGTACGTCGTGCCGCTGGAGGAGGCGCGCCAGGTCACGGCCAGCGTGTCGGTGACCTCGCTCAGCTCGACGCGGGTCATGAACTTCATCTTCTCGAGGAACGCCAGCAGCGCCGGCGCCGCACCGGGCTCGGTGTGGGCGACGAACGCCTCGCCGTCGTCGTACCCGCTGAACGCGTGCTCGACGTGGCCCTGCGGGGAGAGCACCAGCGCGTCGGTCCACGCCTGCGGGGCGAGGTCGAGGAAGTGCTGCGTGGTCAGCGAGTGCAGCCAGGTGAGCCGGTCGGGGCCCTCGATGCGCACCACGTCGCGGTGCGAGAGGTCGACGAAGCCCTCGCCGGACTCGAGGGTGCGCTGCTCGGTGTTGAAGGAGCCGTAGTGGGCCGCGACGGGGGCGTCGACGCCGTTGCCGGCGACCGCTCCGGGCAGGGCGAGCAGGGGGCTGGGCTGGTTCGTGGGGGTGGGGATGGTCATGGGGTGTCCTCCTCAGGAGCACAGTCGGCGCAGTGCCCGAAGACGGTCAGGTGGCCGATGTCGGCGGTGAAGCCGTGCTCGTCGGCCAGGCGGTCGGTGAGCCCGGAGGCGACCGCGGCCTCGACCGAGACCACACGGCGGCACTCGCGGCAGACCAGGTGGAAGTGCTCGTGGTCGGTGACGGAGTGGTAGGTCGGGGCCCGGTCGGAGAGGTGGGCGTGGCGCACCAGCCCGAGCCCCTCGAGGACCTCGAGGTTGCGGTAGACGGTGGAGATGTTGACGGCCGAGGAGTGCTGGCGCACCTCGGCGAGGACCTCGTCGGGCGTGGCGTGGCCCAGCTCCTGGACCGCCCGCAGCACCAGCTCGCGCTGGGGCGTGAGCCGGAAGCCGCTGCCGGCGAGGCGCGCCCGGAGGTCGTCGTCGCTCACGGCACTCAGGTCCGCTTGAGCCGCGCCCACAGGTGCGGCTGGAGCTCGTGGCCCGTGGCCTCCATGTCGTAGGCGTAGAGCAGGTCGCCCTCGACGTTGCCGTAGAGCCGGTGGCCACCGGTCACCTCGCGGGCCGACTCGGTGAAGGAGACCCCGGCGGTGTGCAGCTCGATCTTGCCGTCCTCGGCGTTGCCGTACCAGATCTCGGAGATGCCGGTGTTGTGCGCCAGCACCATCTCGACCTTGCCGCGCTCGGGGCAGCGCAGGAACCCGGTCTCCTGGGCTGCGTCGCGCACCTTCTCGCCGTTGGCGTCCACGATCCAGGAGCGCGCGAAGTAGTGCAGGAAGGGGCGTCCGTCCTGCTGGAAGACCAGCTCCTGCTGGTAGTCGAAGGGCTCCATCCCGGGGTAGTCGCCCTTGCCGCTGCCGGTCCAGGTGCCGAGCAGCCAGACGAGGGGGGCACAGTTCAGGTGGAGGTTGGGCGGGAGTTCGATCGGCACCCCTCCACCATAGGCTGCTCCCATGCGCCCCCTCGTCATCAAGGTCACCTGTGCCGCTGGCGACCCGGAGCGGTCCAACCAGGCCTTCACGGTCGCCGCGGCGGCCACCGCGGCCGGCGCGGACGTCTCGCTGTGGCTGACCGGTGACGCCGCGGCGTACGGCGCTGCCACCGGCGGGCCGGACCTCGGGCTGCAGCACGCGACCCCCGTGGCCCAGCTGCTCGAGGTGGTGCTGGCAGCCGGGCGGGTGACGGTGTGCACGCAGTGCGCCGCACGACGCGGGATCACCGAGCAGGACCTGGCGCCGGGCGTGCGGATGGCCGGCGCGGCGGTGTTCGCCGAGGAGATCCTCGGCGACGACGTCCAGGCGCTGGTGTACTAGCCCATCATGAGCACTCCCGGTCAGCCCCCGCCCGAGCCCCGCCGCTGGCTGCGTCGCTCCGCCACGACCACCGTCGAGACCGACCAGCAGGCCGACCAGCCGCCCGCGCCCACGCTCGAGGAGCTCGAGCAGCGCGTCGCCACCCAGACCGCCGCCGCCGACCGGGCCGTCTCGCTGCGCCACTCCGCGGAGCAGGCGGCCGTCGAGCAGGCCGCCGAGCGGCTCGCCGCCGAGGAGGCCGCCCGCGACGCGCTGCGGGCGCGCGCCGAGGCCGACCGGGCCGCGGCCGAGCACGCCACCGCCGCCCAGGAGGCGTACGCCGCCCGCTCGGCCGCCGAGGAGGCGGCCCGGGCCGCCGAGGAGGCCCGGGCGCGCGCCGAGGAGTCGGCGCAGGAGCGCGCCGACGCGCGTGCGGCCGCCGAGCGGGCCGCCCTCGAGGCGACCCACGACGCCGAGGAGCAGGCCCGGCTGCGTGGTGAGGCCGAGGAGACCGCACGGCAGGCCGCCGAGCGGCGCGCCGAGGCCGAGGAGGCCGCCCGCGTCCAGGCCGAGGCGGCAGCGGAGGCGCTGGCGGCCCAGCAGGAGGCGTCGAGCGCCGCCACGGCGGCCGCGCAGGCCGCCGAGGAGGCCATGGCCGCGCGGCGCACGGCTGAGGAGATCGCCACCGCGCACGGCGACGCCGCCACGCACGCGCACTCCGACCGCGAGAACGCCGAGCACGCCGCCCGCGAGGCCGAGGAGCGGGCCGGCGCCGCCGCCGAGGCGCGCACCGCGGCCGAGGAGGCCGCCGCCGAGCAGGCCGCCGCCCGCGAGGAGGCCGACCGGGCCGCCGCCGAGCACGCACAGGCACGCACCCGGGCCGAGGAGGCGGCCGCCGAGCAGGCGCACCTGGCCCGGCTCGCCCACGAGGCCCGCACCGCCGCCGAGGAGGCCGCCCGCGAGCGCGCCGAGGAGGCCGAGCAGGCCCGGGCCGCGCGGCTCGAGGCCGAGGAGGCCGGACGCGTCCAGGCCGGGCTGGCCGACGAGGCCCTCGCCGAGCGCGAGCGCGCCGAGGCCGCCGCCCGCGAGGCGCACGAGGCGGCCACCACCGCCGCGACGGCCCGCACCGCCGCCGAGGAGACCGCCGCCGCCCAGGCCGCCGCCCGCGAGGAGGCCGACCGGGTGGCCGCCGAGCACGCCGCCGCCCGCGCCGCCGCCGACGAGGCCGCCGCCGAGCACGCCCGGCTCGCGCAGGAGGCGCACACCGCCCGCACCTCCGCCGACGAGGCCGCGCTGACCGCGTCCGCCGCCGCCTTCGCCGCGCAGACCGCGCGCCAGGGCGCCGAGACCACCGCCCACGAGCAGGCCCAGGGCGCTGCCCAGGCCGCCCAGGCCGAGCAGCACGCGCACGAGGCGGCCGCCGCGGCCGCCGTCGAGGCCGAGACCGCCCACCAGGCCCGCCGCGAGGCCGACGAGCAGGCCCGCACCCACGCGGAGCTCGCCACCCAGGCGCACGAGGCGCGGGCCGCGGCCGAGGCCGCCGCCCAGGAGTCCGCCGAGGCCCGCCGGGTCGCCGACGACGCCGCGGCCGAGCACGCCCGGCTCGCCGAGGAGGCGCACCAGGGGCGCACCGGCGCCGAGGCGGCGGCCGAGGCGGCCGCCGTACGCCTGAGCGAGGCGCAGGACTCCGCCACCGCCGCCCACGAAGCCGCCGCCGCGCAGGGTGCCGCCGCCGAGCAGGCCGCCACCGCGCTGGCACAGGCGCGGGACGAGACCCGCGCGCACGCCGACTCCGCCCGCGAGGCGCACGAGGCCCGCGCCCAGGCCGACGCCGTGGCCGGCGAGCACGCCCGGCTCGCCCACGAGGCGCACGAGGCCCGCACCGCCGCGGAGCAGGCCGCCCAGGAGGCCGCCGAGGCACGGGCCGTCGCCGAGGCCGACGCCCAGCGGCACGCCGAGCTGGCCGCCCAGGCGGCCCGCGAGCGCAACGAGGCCGAGCAGCGCACCATCGACGTCCTCGAGCAGATGGCCGCGGCCGCGCGCGAGCACGACGAGCTGCTGCGGGTCGCGGTCGGCGCCCGCGAGGACGCCGAGCGGGCCGCCGCCGAGGCGATCGCCGCCCGGGCCGAGGCGGAGCAGGCCGTTGCCGCCCGCTCGGTGGACCGCCAGGCCGTCGAGGCCTCGGTGCGCCACCACGCCGAGCTCGTCGAGACCGCCATGGCCGAGCGGCTGGTCGCCGAGGAGCGCGCCGCGGCGCTCGCCGTGGAGCTGGCCGACGAGCGGACGTCGGTCCGGGAGCGACCCGCCTCCGGCCGGTCGGGCCACACCTCGGCCCCGCGTCCCCGCACCGGGAGCCGCGCAGTCGGGGTCGGGGCCGCCCTGCTCGCCGCCGTCGCCGCCACCTGGGGGGTCTGGGTCGCGCTGGGCACCGGCCCGGGCGACCCCCTCGTCCTGGGGGCGGCGCTGCTGACGGCGCTCCTGGTGCTGGTGGCGTGGCGCTCGCTGCGCTCGACCGGTCGCGCCAGCATCGACGAGGCCGGCATGGTCGACATCGTCAGCGGCGACGCCCACCACCGCTTCGACGCGGCCAACCCGGCCACCGACATCGAAGTCGTCGGCGAGCCCGGGTCACGGGACTGGCAGGTGCTCTTCCACCGCAAGACCCTGCCGCCGGTCGCGGTGACCGCCGACCTGGTCGACGCCGAGGAGTTCCTGGCCGCGCTGCGGACCTGGCGCCCGGGTCTCCAGGCCGGAGAGATCAGGCCAGACCCGCGCTGAGCCGGTGCGCGACCTCGACCACCGCGGCCCGCGACGAGCGGACCGCGCCGGTCATGTTGAGGAACCCGTGGATCTGGTCCTCGAAGCGGCGCAGCTCGACCGCCACCCCCGCCTCCTCGAGCCGGCGGGCGTACGCCTCGCCCTCGTCGCGCAGCGGGTCGAACCCGGCGGTGCACAGGAACACCGGGGCCAGCCGCGCCGCGACCGCGGGAGCGAGGTCGGCGTAGACGGGTGAGATCCGCGGGTCGCGGCGCTCCTCCTCCGACAGCTGCGGGTAGTAGGCGTCGGCCGCGAGGTCGATGAAGCCCTGGGTCAGGTAGAAGCCGTCGCCGAAGAGCCGCAGGCTCTCGGTGTCGCGCAGTGCGTCGGTGCCGGGGTAGACCAGCAGCTGCAGCGCCAGCGGCAGCCCCTCCTCGGCGGCCGCCAGCGCGGTGGCCGCGGCCAGGTTGCCGCCGGCGGAATCCCCACCGACCGCCAGCCGCGCGGTGTCGGCGCCGACCTCGTCGGCGTGCTCGAGCAGCCAGCGGTACGCCGCCAGCGCGTCGTCGTGGGCGGCCGGGAAGCGGTGCTCGGGCGCCAGGCGGTAGTCCACGGACAGCACCCGCACGCCGGCCTCCTGCGCCAGCAGCCGGCACGGCGCGTCGTGGCTGGCCAGGTCGCCGTACACGAACCCGCCGCCGTGGAAGAACAGCAGCAGCGGGTGGGCGCCCGGGCCCTGGCAGGCCTGCGGCACGTAGAGCCGCGCCGCCAGGTCGCCGACCCGCAGGTCGTGCTCCTCGGCGACCTGGTCGTCGCCGGCGACGAGGGCGGTCTGGCGGTTCAGCTCGCGCCGGCCCTGCGCCACGGGCAGCGTCTCGACCGCCGGTTCACGGGCCAGGCGCTGCAGCGCCAGCATCAGGCGTACGTCGTCGGCGAGGGTCTGGGTGTCGCGCACCACCGGCCGCCCGACCCGGCGCTGCACCACCCCGGGCAGGCCGGTCAGGCCACGCAGGGCCGACCGCTCGACGACGTGGCGGACACGGGAGAAGGTCACGGCCTCCAAACTAGCGCCCCGTCCGGTCCCCTGTCCGGCCCTCTGCGTTCACCTGGCGGTGCCACACTGGCCCCATGCCTGCCGTTCCTCCCGACACCGCCGCCGTCGACGCGCCCGACGTGGCCGAGGACCCCACCGCCCTCGAGGAGCTCGAGGGCCTCGTGGGGCCCGGGGACGACGAGGCGCCGTACGTGCCGGACGAGGAGGCGCTGGCCGCGGTGCAGGCCCACGACGACCGGTTCCTGGACCGTGAGCTGTCGTGGCTGCACTTCAACCAGCGGGTGCTCGAGCTGGCCGAGGACCGCGACCTGCCGCTGCTGGAGCGGGTGCGCTTCCTGGCGATCTTCACCAGCAACCTCGACGAGTTCTTCATGGTCCGCGTCGCCGGTCTCAAGCGGCGCATCGCGACCGGCCTGGCGGTCCGGGCCGCCTCCGGGCTGATGCCGCGCGAGGTCTTGGAGCGGATCTGGACGACCGCGCGCGACCTCAGCGAGCGCCAGGCGGCGCTGTTCCGCGACGAGATCGTGCCCGCCCTGGCCGAGGAGGGCGTCGAGCTGGTGCGCTGGGACGACCTGGACCGCGACGAGCAGAAGCAGTGCAAGCGGATGTTCAAGGACCGGATCTTCCCGGTCCTCACCCCGCTCGCCGTCGACCCCGCGCACCCCTTCCCCTACATCTCCGGGCTCTCGCTCAACCTCGCGGTGATGGTGCGCAACCCCAAGACCGGCAAGGAGCACTTCGCGCGGGTCAAGGTGCCGCCGAGCTTCAGCCGGTTCGTGCCGCTGGGCAACCACCGCTTCGTGCCGCTCGAGGACGTCATCCGCGAGCACCTCAAGAAGCTGTTCCCCGGCATGGAGGTGCTCGAGGTGCACAGCTTCCGGGTCACCCGCAACGAGGACCTCGAGGTCGAGGAGGACGACGCCGAGAACCTGCTCGCCGCGCTCGAGAAGGAGCTGCTGCGCCGCCGCTTCGGGCCGCCGGTGCGACTCGAGGTGGAGGAGTCCATCGCGCCCACGGTGCTGGAGCTGCTGATGGAGGAGCTCGGCGTGACGCGCGACGAGGTCTTCCACCTGCCCGGTCCGCTGGACCTGCGCGGGCTGCACGGGCTGGCCGACATCGGGCGCGAGGAGCTGAAGTACCCCGCGTTCGTGCCCACCACCCACAAGCTGCTCGCCGAGGTCGAGTCGGCCGCCCCCGTCGACGTCTTCAAGGCCGCGCGCCGCCACGACGTGCTGCTGCACCACCCCTACGACTCGTTCGCGACCTCGGTGCAGCGCTTCATCGAGCAGGCCGCCGCCGACCCGCACGTGCTCGCCATCAAGCAGACGCTCTACCGGACCTCCGGCGACTCCCCCATCATCGACGCCCTGATCGACGCCGCCGAGGCCGGCAAGCAGGTGCTGGTGATCGTCGAGATCAAGGCCCGCTTCGACGAGCAGGCCAACATCCGCTGGGCCCGCAAGCTCGAGCAGGCCGGCTGCCACGTCGTCTACGGGCTCGTGGGGCTCAAGACCCACTGCAAGCTGTCCATGGTCGTGCGCGACGAGGGCGAGGGCCAGGGCGGCATCCGCCGCTACACCCACATCGGCACCGGCAACTACAACCCCAAGACCTCGCGCACCTACGAGGACCTGGGCCTGATCACCACCGACGAGAAGATCGGCGAGGACGTCGCGCACCTGTTCAACAACCTCTCCGGCTGGTCGCGCAACGCCTCGTACGACGAGCTGCTGGTCGCCCCGGACGCCGTGCGGCCCGGGCTGGTCGAGCAGGTGCACCGCGAGATCGGCCACCACCGTGCCGGCCGCCCCGCCCGGATCCGGATCAAGGCCAACTCGGTGGTCGACGAGGGCGTCATCGACGCGCTCTACCTGGCCAGCCAGGCCGGGGTGCCGGTCGAGATGCTGGTGCGCGGCACCTGCGCGCTGCGCCCGGGGGTGCCCGGGCTCTCCGAGCACATCACCGTGCGCTCGGTGCTGGGCAGGTTCCTCGAGCACAGCCGGGTGTTCTGGTTCGAGAACGGCGGCGACCCGGTCGCCTGGATCGGCTCGGCCGACCTGATGCACCGCAACCTGGACCGGCGCGTCGAGGTGCTGGTGCGCCTGCCCGACCCCGCGTGCATCGAGCTGGTCCGCGAGCTGCTCGACCTGGCCTTCGACCCCGACACCCAGGCGTGGGAGCTCGGCAGCGACGGGTACTGGACGCGCAACGGCGGCGGCGTACACCTGCAGGAGGCGCTGATCGAGCGTCAGCGCAGGCGCCGGCACACCATCGCCGCCGGCTGAGCGCGTTCACCCGGAGGTCGTCTGCGCCACACCTCCCGGTCGCTCATTCGTCACCGGGACGCCAGGGCCCTAGTCTGTTCCGCGGCCCAGCTCGTCGCCTCAGCAGGAGATCACCCGTGGGACTGCGTTTCCGTCCGGTCGAGACCACGTTCTACGACCAGTTCACCCAAGCCGCCCAGCACCTCGTCGTCGGTGCCGGGCTGCTCGCCGAGATGCTCGCGGAGGGCGCCGACGAGGAGGCCATCGCGCAGCGCATGCGTGACGCCGAGCACCAGGCCGACGAGACGACGCACGCCATCGTCAAGCTGGTCAACAGCACCTTCGTCACGCCGTTCGACCGCGAGGACATCTACTCGTTGGCCTCCGGGCTCGACGACGTGATGGACATGATGGACGAGGTCGTCGACATGGTGCTGCTCTACGAGCCCAAGATGCTGCCCGCGGCCCTGCTCGACCAGGTCGAGCTGCTGCAGCGCTGCGCCGAGCTCACCGCCGCGGTGATGCCGCGGCTGCGCTCCATGCAGTCGCTGGGCGAGTACTGGATCGAGATCAACCGCCTCGAGAACGCCGGCGACCGCAACCACCGCCGGATCATCGCCAACCTCTTCTCGGGCGAGTTCAAGGCGATGGAGGTCCTGAAGCTCAAGGACATCGCCGAGGCGCTCGAGGGCTCCATCGACGCGTTCGAGAAGGTCGCGAACATCGTCGAGCAGATCGCGGTCAAGGAGTCCTGAGTTGACTCTCGCGATCGTCATCGCGGTCGTCGTGGTGGCCCTGGTGTTCGACTACACCAACGGTTTCCACGACGCAGCCAACGCCATCGCGACCTCGGTCTCCACCCGGGCGCTCACGCCGCGGGTGGCGCTGGCGATGGCGGCCGTCATGAACTTCATCGGCGCCTTCCTGGGCCAGGAGGTCGCCAACACCGTCGGCTCGGTGATCTCCCCCGCCGCCGGCACGCACGGGCTGGTCATCGTGATGGCCGGCCTGCTCGGCGCGATCGCCTGGAACCTGCTGACCTGGTACTACGGCCTGCCCTCCTCCTCCTCGCACGCGCTGATCGGTGGCCTCGTCGGCGCCGCGATCGCGTCGGGGTCGGCGGTGAAGTGGGACGTCATCGTCGACAAGATCCTGCTGCCGATGGTCGCCTCGCCGCTGTTCGGCTTCGCCGCCGCCTTCGTGCTGATGGTCGCCATCATGTGGATCTTCCGGCGCCGCAACCCGCACCGCACCCAGCGCGGCTTCCGCATCGCCCAGACCCTCTCCGCGGCCGCCATGGCCCTGGGCCACGGTCTGCAGGACGCGCAGAAGACGATGGGCGTGATCTTCCTGGCCCTGGTCACCGGTGGGTACTACGCCGCCGACGACGGCCTGCCCGTCTGGGTGATCCTGGCCGCGGCCGCCGCCATCTCGGCCGGCACCTGGGCCGGCGGCTGGCGGATCATGCGCACCCTGGGCCGCCGCATCATCGCCCTCGACCCTGCGCGCGGCTTCGCCTCCGAGACCGTCGCCGCGGGCGTGCTCTACACGACCGCGTTCGTCTTCGAGGCCCCGATCTCCACCACCCACACCATCACCTCCGCGGTGATGGGCGCCGGCGCCACCAAGCGGTTCTCCGCCGTGCGCTGGGGTGTGGCCCGCTCCATCGTCGCCGCCTGGGTCCTCACCTTCCCCGCCGCCGGCCTGATGGCGGCCTCGCTCTACTGGATCTGCCGCTACGTCTTCCAGCTGCCCTGATCGTCCTGACGTTCCGCACCGCGACACGCCGTGCCGGCGTCACGATCGTCAGGACGACGGGCGGGCCGACCGTCCGCCCAGCCACACCTCGCGCTCCGTGCCCTCCAGGGAGCGGCGCAGGTCGACGGTGTGGGTGCTGCGCCACCAGTGCGGCGGCTCGAGGGTCCAGGCCCGATCGCTGGCGCTCGTACGTCGCGCCCGCGCGTAGGCGTCCTCGAGGCGGGCCCAGAACGCGGTCCGTCGGTGCGCATCGGCGGCGACCATCACCACCGGCTCCACACCGACCCGGCGCAGGTCCGCCTCGCGGCGCAGGTCCTTGGCCCTGCGGGCACCACCGTGGTGGGCCACGCCGTCGTACTCGCCCGACACCCCGGTGTCGGCGTCGATGACGTCCGGGGTGGCGACGTGCCGACCGCTGTGGTCGAAGACCGGGCGGTTGGTCAGCAAGCGCGCCGACCCGAACCGCTCGGTCCACAGCCGCCGCAGCGTCCACTCCATCGGTGACCAGCTGTTCTGGTCAGCCAGGTCGAGCGCGGCACGGGCCTGCACGACTCCCGGGACGCCGGGGTGCGCCGCCAGCCACCCGGCCACCTCGTCGGGCGAGACGAGGTCGTTGCAGTAGGCCATCTCCAGCGCCGAGACCGCGGCGTCGAGGTCGCCCGCGTGCCGCAGCACCGAGACCACCGACCGGAGCGCGGTCGTCACGCGCAGCCCGTCGCGGCACTCGACGTCGGTGGCGGGGAGCCGCTCCTCGTGCAGCTCGAGGCAGGGCTGCGGGCGCAGTCGCCGGGTCGGGGCGACGACCGGGACCGGGAGCGGCGTCCCGTCGACCGTGAGGCCGTCGAACCAGCGGGCTCCGCGCCACGTCAGGGCCCCCCACCCGGTCACCGCCGCGGTCCCCCGCAGCAGCACTCCGACCTCCGCGACCCGCTGCGCCGGGGTCGTGTCGACGTACGCCGGCACGTAGAGGCCCCGCGAGGTGCGGCGCCACTCGGGGCCGGCTCTCCACAGGCGCCGTCCTGACGCTCCGTACGCCCCGTCGGCGTGTCGCGGTGCGGAACGTCAGGATCAGCCGAAGCGACCGGAGATGTAGGCCTCGGTGGACTCGTTGTCGGGGTTGGTGAACATCTTGCGGGTGGGGTTGAACTCGACCAGCTGGCCGGGCTCGCCGGTGGCGCGCAGGTTGAAGAAGCCGGTGTCGTCGGAGACGCGGGCGGCCTGCTGCATGTTGTGGGTGACGATCACGATCGTGTAGTCGGACTTCAGCTCGTGGATGAGGTCCTCGATCGCGGAGGTCGAGATGGGGTCGAGGGCCGAGCACGGCTCGTCCATCAGCAGCACCTGCGGCTCGACCGCGATGGCGCGGGCGATGCACAGCCGCTGCTGCTGACCGCCGGAGAGGCCCATGCCGGGCTTGCCGAGGCGGTCCTTCACCTCGGTCCAGAGGTTGGCGCCGCGCAGCGACTTCTCGACCAGGTCGTCGGCCTCGGACTTCTTCATCCGCTTGGCATTGAGCTTCTTGCCCGAGAGCACGTTGTCGTAGATCGACATCGTGGGGAACGGGTTGGGGCGCTGGAAGACCATCCCGATCTGGCGGCGCACGGCCACCGGGTCGACCGAGGCGTCGTACAGCGACTGCCCGTCGACCATGACCTTGCCCTCGACGCGGGCGCCGGGGATGACCTCGTGCATGCGGTTCAGCGACCGCAGGAACGTGGACTTGCCGCAGCCCGAGGGGCCGATGAAGGCCGTCACCGAGCGCGCCTTGATGGTCATGCTGACACCCTCCACGGCGAGGAAGTCGCCGTAGTAGATGTTCAGGTCGGAGACGTCGATGCTCTTGGCCATGAGAAACAGTGTCCTTGAGGTGTGGGTCGGTCGAGTGGCTGGCGCGGCGGGCCGGGTCAGCGGCCGGTCTTGGGGGCGAAGAGGCCGCCGATGAGACGGGCGGCCACGTTGAGCAGCATCACCAGGGTCACCAGCGTCAGGGCGGCGCCCCAGGCGTAGGCGGTCATCTCCTCGTCGTAGATGCCCGGCTCCGTGACCGCGTAGAAGATGTAGACCGGCAGGGTCGCCATCCGCTCCGAGAACGGGTTGAAGTTGGTGCCGGTCGTCAGGCCGGCGATCACCAGCAGCGGCGCGGTCTCGCCGGCGACCCGGGCCACGGCCAGGGTGACGCCGGTGACGATGCCCGCCACGGCGGTCGGCAGGACCACCTTGACGATGGTGCGCCACTTCGGCACCCCGAGCGCGTACGCCGCCTCGCGCAGCTCGTCGGGCACCAGCTTGAGCATCTCCTCGGCGGCACGGACCACGATCGGGACCATCAGCACCGAGAGGGCGACCGAGCCGCCGAAGCCCATCCGGACGCCGGGGCCGAAGAAGATCACGAACAGGGCGTAGGCGAAGAGGCCGGCCACGATCGAGGGGATGCCGGTCATCACGTCGACCAGGAAGGTGATCACCCGGGCGAGCTTGGAGCCCTTGCCGTACTCGACGAGGTAGATCGCGGTCAGCACCCCGATCGGCACCGAGATCACGGTCGCGAGCGCGGTGATGATCAGGGTGCCGACGATGGCGTGGTAGATGCCGCCGCCCTCACCGAGGATGCCGCGCATCGAGTTCTGGAAGAACTGGCTGGACAGGATCGGCAGGCCCTTGGTGACCACGGTCCACACCAGCGAGACCAGCGGGATCATCGCGAGCGCGAAGGCCGACCAGACGAGCACGCCGGCGACCCGGTCGGCGGCCTTGCGGGACCCCTCGACGGCTCGCGACCAGGCGGGCAGCCCGACCGCGAGGAGCAGCCAGGCCACGCTGAGCGCCGCGACCGGCCCGAAGCCGGCCAGCAGCGCGAGGAGCGCGCCGATGCCGAGGGCGATGACGGCGGCCAGGGCGGGCGCGTAGCGGGGCAGCTGGGCGCCCTGCAGGGGCATCGAGGTGTGCGGGACGTGCGAGACGTCCTCGAGCGGGGTGGTGGTGTCGTTCATGGTGATCAGCCCTTCGCCACGCCGCGGGTCGCGACGGCCCGGCCGAGGAAGTTGACGGCGAACGTGATGATGAACAGGACCAGCCCGGTGAAGATCAAGGTCTCGATCTTGGCTCCCGAGGCGTTGCCGAAGTTGAGCGCGATGTTGGCCGCGATCGTCGAGGAGCTCGACTCGGCGGTGATGAGGTTGAAGGAGACCAGCAGGCTGGGCGCCAGCACCAGCGCCACCGCCATCGTCTCGCCGAGCGCGCGGCCCAGGCCGAGGAGGACCGCGGAGATCATGCCGGAGCGGGCGTAGGGGAAGACCGTCATCCGGATCATCTCCCAGCGGGTGGCGCCCAGGGCGAGCGCCGCCTCCTGGTGCATCTTCGGGGTCTGGGCGAAGACCTCGCGGCAGATCGCGGTGATGATCGGCAGCGCCATCACCGCGAGCACGATCCCGGCGGTCAGCATGGTGCGCCCGGAGTTGGGCACCGGCCCCTCGAAGAACGGCAGCCAGCTGAACCAGCGCATCAGCCAGTCGTAGGCCGGCACCAGGTTGAGCGCGACGAAGTTGATGCCCCACAGGCCGTAGACGATCGAGGGGATGGCGGCGAGCAGGTCGATGAGCCAGCCCAGCGTCTTCGCGATCGGTCGCGGCGCGTAGTGGGAGATGATCAGCGCCACCCCGATCGCCAGCGGCGCGGCGATGACCATCGCGATCACCGAGGCCAGCAGGGTGCCGAAGAGCAGCGGCCAGACGTAGGCCCAGATGCTGTCCTTGCCGTAGACGGCGTCGCCGGTGCTGCCCAGGGCCCCGGAGCCCTGGACGACCAGGAAGATCGCCACCCCGGCCAGGGCCATCATGATCAGCAGCCCGGAACCGCGGGCCAGGCCGGCGAACACGGCGTCGCCGACACGACCGGTCGACTGGTCGAGCGGCGTCGCCGCCGCGTCGGCGCGGGGCTCTGTGGTCATCGCCACGGGTGGGTCTCCTGGTCTGGTGCGGGGATCGTGCCGGGCGTGGGCACGGGGCCCGGGACCATGGTGGACGGTCCCGGGCCCCGCGTCACCACGTCGTGGTGCAAGCCTCGGTCACGAAGCTCAGCCGATGCTCTCGATGATCGCGAGCGCCTGCTCCTGGATCGTGTCCGACAGCGGCGCCGAGCCGGCCTCCGCCGCAGCCTGGTCCTGGCCCTCGTCGGAGACGACGTACTCCATGAAGGCCTTGACGAGCTCGCCGTCGGCGGCGTCGTCGTAGGTCTGGCAGGCCATCAGGTAGGACGTCAGCACGATCGGGTAGGTGCCGGCCTCCTCGGTGGCGAAGTCGAGGTCGTAGATCACCGCGGTGTCGCTGGCGTTCTCGGCCTCGGGCGAGGCCTCGAGGATCTTGGCAGCGGCCTCGGCGGACGGCTCGACGAAGTCGTCGCCGACCCCGATCAGGGCCTTGCCCAGGTCGGCGGTCTGGCTGGCGTCGGCGTACCCGACCGAGAACTCGGAGTTCGCCACCGTCTGCACGACACCGGAGGTGCCCTTGGCGCCCTCGCCGCCGTACTCGGTGGGCCAGGTCTCCACGACGCCGGCGTCCCACTCGTCGGGGGCGACGGTGGTGAGGTAGTCGGTGAAGTTCTCGGTGGTGCCCGACTCGTCCGAGCGGTGCACGGCGTTGATGCGCTCGGCCGGCAGGTCGACGCCCTCGTTGTCCGCGGCGATCGCCTGGTCGTCCCACTCGGTGATCGTGCCGGCCATGATCCCGGCCAGCGCCTGCGGCGAGAGGTGCAGCTCGTCGACGCCCGGCAGGTTGTAGGCCACCGCGATCGGGCTGATGTAGCTCGGCACCTGGATCGGTACGTCGCCGCTGCAGCGCTCGGTCGCCGCGGACAGCTCGCCCTCGTTGTCGCTGAGGTAGGCGTCGGAGCCGGCGTACGGGAAGGCGCCGCTGATGAAGTTCTCGCGGCCACCGCCCGAGCCGATGGGGTCGTACTCGATGGTCACGTCGGGGTGGGTGCCCTGGAAGCCGACCGCCCAGGCGCCCATGGCGGCCTGCTGGGTCGAGGCACCGCCGCCGGCGAGGGTGCCGGACAGCTCGCCGCCTGCGTCGGCGGCTCCGCTCTGCTCGTTGGCGGCCCCACAGGCCGACAGGGCGAGGGCCAGGGCGGCGATACCGGGCACGATTGCCCGGCGGATAGAAGTGCTCGTCACTTCATCTTCTCCTGAAGTCTCATGTTCTAAGGACAGGAGGGACGCTAAGCAGTCCAGGTGACCGGACCAGCGGGCGATGGTGAACAGGCGGTGAACCCGCAACACCGGTTCGGCGACGAGTTGTGGTCCACGTCACGCCTCCTCGTCGTGGGCCCAGGCGGTCGGGACAGGTCAGTGGGGCAGGTGCTGCTCGGTCGCCAGCACGCGCCCCCGGCGCAGGTGCACCACGACCATCTCGCCCGGCGCCAGCCCGGGGTCGTCGACGCCGAGCGCCTCGAAGACCATCGGCAGCACCGGCCGGTGCGTGCACAGCACGATCCCGCGACGACCGGCGTGCAGGTCGTCGACCAGGCCCGTGACCGCGGCAGCCACCGCGGCCGGGCCGCCCCGCCCGGTGGCGGCCTCCTCGGTGAGCTCCTCGAGGGGCTCGAGGTCGACCCCGGCCGTGGCGGCGTACGGCGCCAGGGTCTCGCGGCACCGGGTGGCCGGGGAGGTCACCAGCCGGCGCACGTCGTAGGCCGCCAGCAGCGGGCCCAGGGCCTCGGCCTGGAGGAGCCCGGGCCTCTCCAGCGGGCGCAGCCGGTCGTCGTCGGTCCACTCCGAGCGGGCGCAGGCGCGGCTGTGGCGCTGGACGACGAGGGCCTGGGTGCGCCTGCGGCTGGCTCGTGCGGTCTGCAGCAGCGCCTGGTCGCGCTCGTAGCTGAGCAGCGCGGCGGCCTCGTCGACCGGCACCCACCGCACGTCGGAGATCTCGGCGTTGGGCTCGAAGCCGCTCACGTCGTCGGCACCGACCACGCGACCGGTCCAGTAGTGGACGGTCTTCATCGCCCTGGCGTTCGGGTAGCGGTGGGACGGCAGCGGGCGACCCAGGCTCACCCTCAGGCCGGTCTCCTCCTCGACCTCGCGCACGGCGGTGGCGACCGGGTGCTCGCCCGGGTCGACCTTGCCCTTGGGGAAGGACCAGTCGTCGTAGCGTTCGCGGTGCACCAGCAGCACCTCACGGCCGGGCCGGAAGACCACGGCCCCCGCAGCATGGACGTCACGGGTCAGGCTCGGGGCGGCTGCCATGCCCGTAGTCTCACACCACCGACGACCCGACGAGGAGCACCACCCCTGTGGCCGAGCCGAGCAGCAGCCCCCAGCGGCGGGTCCGTCCCCTGGTCGTCGCCGTCGTCGTGGTGGCCCTGACGCTGCTGGTGATCGCGGTGCTGGCCGGCGCCGCCCGCTGGTGGCGCGGGCCCGACACCGACCTGGAGCGGGCCGTCGCGCTGGCCCCCGCCGACACCCAGCGCTGGACCTGGACCGATTGGGCCGGCGTGCGCGAGCGGCTCGGGGTGGAGGGCTCCGGCCCCGACGCCGTGCGCCGCCTCGTCGACGCGGGCTTCGACGCCGACCTGACGTCGACCTCGGGGCTGGTGGAGTCGGCGCCCCTGCTGGAGCAGGCGCTCGGCTGGTCGCCGCTCGACATCGAGTGGGAGCTGCTGGCCCAGTCGGACCTCGGGGCCCTCGAGCTCGTCGGGCTCGGCGAGGACGCGGACACCGACGCCCTCGGTGATCGCCTCGAGGCCGTCGGCTACACCCGCCCTGACTCCCCCGACGGTGTCTGGGAGGGCGGCGAGGAGGTCCTCGCGCGGCTCAACGCCGGCAGCGGGCTGACCGGCACCCCGACGCTGCAGTTCATCGCCTTCGACGAGGAGCGCTCGCTGGTGCTCACCAGCGACACCCAGCGCTACCTCGAGCAGGCTCTGGAGGAGGCCGCCGAGGAGCACGAGCCCACGGCCGCCGGCGTCACCGACGTGCTCGACACCCTGCCGACCCAGCCGCTGAGCGCGGTGCTGATGACCGGCGAGCAGGCGTGCGGCGCCCTGTCGATGGGGCAGGCCGGCGCCTCGGACCAGGCCGCCGCCGACGAGCTCCTGGCCCAGGCCGGGTCGGTCAACCCGGTGACCGGGTTCGTGCTCGCCCTGCTCCCGGCCGCGGACGACGCCGGCCGTGACGCCCCGCTGGACCTGCGGGTCGGCCTGGGCTTCGAGTCCGAGGAGCAGGCCCGCACCAACGCCGACACCCGCGCGACGCTGGCCGCCGGCCCGGCGCCGGGACAGGGCGGCGACTTCTCCGACCGGTTCACCGTCGACGAGGTCAGCGCCGACCAGCGCACCGTCACCCTCGACCTGGCCCCGGTCGACGGCGCCTACGTGGTCAGCGACCTGTCCTCGGGGCCGGTGCTGCTCGCGACCTGCTGACCCCCGCTCGCCCGCGCGGGCCAGAGCGGAGCGGTGAGCCAGCAACCATCCGCAGACCGGTTCCCGTTGCCAGCTCACCGCCCGGCGGAGCGGCAGCGCGGCGGCGGTGAGCCAGCAACCATCCGGAGGCGGGATCCGGTTGCCAGCTCACCGCTCGGTACACCGGCGGCGCGGCCTCAGGCGATCGAGGAGCGGAAGCGGCGCAGCCGCAGGCTGTTGGAGACCACGAACACCGACGACAGCGCCATCGCCAGGCCGGCGATCATCGGGCTGAGCAGCCCGAGCGCGGCCAGGGGCAGCGCGGCGACGTTGTAGGCGAACGCCCAGAACAGGTTGCCGCGGATGGTGCTCAACGTGCGCCGCGACAGCGCGACCGCGTCGCCGGCGACCCGCAGGTCACCGCTGACCAGGGTCAGGTCGGCGGCCTCGATGGCGACGTCGGTGCCGGTGCCCATCGCGATGCCGAGGTCGGCCTGGGCCAGCGCGGGGGCGTCGTTGACCCCGTCACCGACCATCGCCACGACCCGGCCCGACTCCTGGAGGCGGCGGACCTCGTCGACCTTGCCCGCGGGCAGCACGTCGGCGACGACGGTGGTGATGCCGACCTCGGCCGCCACCGCCCGCGCTGCGCGCTCGTGGTCGCCGGTCAGCAGCACCGGCTCGAGGCCGAGCTCGCGCAGCCGGGCCACGGCCGCCGCGGAGGTGGGCTTGACGGTGTCGGAGACGACGAGCACGCCGCGGGCGGCGCCGTCCCAGCCGACGAGCACCGGGGTGCGGCCCTGGGCCTGCGCCGCGTCGAGCGCCTCGGCGAGCTCGGTCGGCACGACCAGCCCCTCGGCCTCGAGCAGTGCCGGGCGGCCCACGAGCGTACGACGCCCGGCGACGTCGCCGACCACGCCGAGGCCCTCGCGGTTGGCGAAGCCGCTCACCTCGGGGTGCTCGGCGCGCGGGGCGGCCTCGGCCACGGCCCGGGCGATGGGGTGCTCCGAGCCGTGCTCCAGCGCGGCGGCGACGCGGCGCACCTCGTCGTCGGTGGCGCCGTGCGCGACGACGTCGACCAGGCTCATCCGCCCGGTGGTGACGGTGCCGGTCTTGTCGAGCACGATCGTGTCGACGCGGCGGGTGGACTCGAGGATCTCGGGCCCACGGATCAGGATGCCCAGCTGCGCGCCGCGGCCGGTGCCGACCATGAGGGCGGTCGGCGTGGCCAGGCCCAGCGCGCAGGGACAGGCGATGATCAGCACCGCGACGGCGGCCGCGAAGGCGGTCGTGGTGGTGGCGCCGCTGAGCAGCCACCCGGCCAGGGTCAGCAGCGAGAGCACGATGACCACCGGCACGAAGATCCCGGAGACCCGGTCGGCCAGGCGCTGGACCTGCGCCTTGCCCTGCTGGGCCTGCTCGACCAGCCGGGCCATCTGGGCCAGCTGGGTGTCGGCGCCGACCCGGGTGGCGCGCACGACCAGGCGCCCGCTGGTGTTGACGGTGGCTCCGGTGACGGTGTCGCCCGGCCCGACGTCGACCGGCACCGGCTCGCCGGTCAGCATCGACACGTCGACCGCGGAGGCGCCCTCGACGACCTCGCCGTCGGTGGCGACCTTCTCGCCGGGTCGCACCACGAAGACGTCGTCGACGCGCAGCTGCTCGGCGGGCACCGGCGTCTCGACGCCGTCGCGCAGCACCGCGACCTCCTTGGCGCCCATGGTCAGCAGCGCCTCGAGCGCGGCGCCGGCGCGCCGCTTGGAGCGCTTCTCGAACCAGCGTCCCGCGAGCAGGAAGGTCGTCACGCCGGCGGCCACCTCGAGGTAGACGTCACTGAGCCCGTCGCCGCGCTGGAGGGCCAGCGAGAACTCGTGCGTCATGCCCGGCATGCCCGCCTCGCCGAACACGAGCGCCACGACCGACCACAGGTAGGCCGCGCTCACCCCGACCGAGACCAGGGTGTCCATGGTCGTGGTGCCGTGGCGCAGGTTGATGGCCGCGGCGCGGTGGAAGGGCCAGGCACCCCACACCACCACGGGGGTGGCCAGCACCAGCGAGACCCACGCCCAGCGGTCGAACTGCCAGGGCGGCACCATCGCCAGCGCGATCACCGGCACCGCCAGCATCGCGGAGACGACCAGTCGGCGCCGCAGCGCGTCGAGCTCGGCGTGGGCGGCGGCCTCGTCGTGGTCGGCGGCGGGGTCCGGCACGGTGGCGGCGTACCCGGCCTTGGCGACGGTGTCGAGCAGCAGGTCGGTGCTGATGGCGCTCGTGAAGACGACGTGCGCCTTCTCGGTGGCGTAGTTGACCGTGGCGTCGACCCCGTCGAGCTTGTTGAGCTTGCGCTCGATCCGGTTCGCGCACGAGGCGCAGGTCATGCCGGTGATGGCGAGCTCGACGTCGCCCTGCCGGTCCGTCGGGTGCTGGGTGGGAGCGGGGGTCGTGGTCATGACTGGAGCGTGTAGCCGGCTTCGCTGACGGCCTGCTCGACGGTGGCCCGCTCGAGCGGCCCGGTGCTGGTCACGACGACCGCGCCGGTCTCCAGGGTGACGTCGACGGACTCGACGCCCGCGACCTCGCTCAGCTCCTCGGTGACGGAGGCGACGCAGTGGCCGCAGGTCATGCCGGTGACGGTCCAGGTGCTGGTGTGGGTGCTCATGGGTGCTCCTTCAGGACTTCACGAGTCGGGTGATGGCGGCGACGGCCTCGTCGATCTTGGCGCGCCCCTCGTCCTCACCCTGGCGGGCGGCGTCGGCGACGCAGTGGTGCATGTGCTCGTCGAGGAGACCGAGCGAGACCGACTGGAGGGCCTTGGTCATGGCCGAGACCTGGGTGAGGATGTCGATGCAGTACTGCTCCTCCTCGACCATCCGCTGCAGCCCGCGGGCCTGGCCCTCGATGCGGCGCAGCCGTGCGAGGTAGTCGTCCTTGCGGTGCAGGTACCCGTGCTGGTGATCGGCCATGTTCCATAGGGTACCCCCCTACCGTATATGCGCAAGGGCATGCCGGTACGCCCGCACCCGACCGGGGCGGGCGTGCCTCAGATGGCGTCGCGGGGCTCCGGGACGCCGAGGATCTCGTCGATCTCGATCTCGCTCAGGTGCTCCTCGGACTCCGAGGCGGCGATGATGAGATTGGTCGTGAGCTCGACCTCTCCGAGCAGGTCGGAGTCCTCGAGCGACACGTCGAACTGATCGTGCACTCTTCCCCCGCTCAGCTCATTGATGTCCACCGGCACAAGAGTGCCCGACGTCGCGGCGGATCAAACCCGACTGGGCAGATTCTCCATCAAAACTCAGGAAGCGGTCCAGCACTCCCCCACGCAGAACGAGGCCCCACCCGTTGCCGGGTGGGGCCTCGCTGTGGTGCTACCGACGCAAGGTCGGTGACGTCCTGATCAGACGGCGCGAACGTTCTCAGCCTGCGGGCCCTTGGGGCCCTGCGTGACGTCGAACTCGACCTTCTGGTTCTCGTCCAGGGACTTGTAGCCCTGGGTCTGGATCGCCGAGTAGTGCACGAAGACGTCGTCGCCGCCGTCCTCCTGCGCAATGAAGCCGAAACCCTTCTCGGCGTTGAACCACTTAACGGTGCCCTGTGCCATGTGCTTGGTACTCCTTAGTCAAAGCGAGGACCGTCTGATCGACAGCCCGACAACATGATGCGGTGAAACGTCGCTCCGACTTGCTTTGACCTTGGCAGGACCCGTGCAAGCTGAAACGCCGATGGATCACAAACTCCGCTGGCGTCTACCTGCTGGAACTTGCATCTTGTTGCTGAGCGCCACACTACCCCGGATACCCCCGCAAGCAAGCAATCGCGGAGGTCGGGTTGTGGAAAGTCCCCCACAGCGCGACGTCGGGCTGCTCATAGCGGGAGCCTGGACGTCAGAACGGCGACCGCGAACGCCCGCACGCGACGTCCTCGGCCGGCGCCTGGGCGGTCCGCAGGAAGTCGCGCACCGCGGCCGTGGCGCACTTGTTGGTGCCGGTGGCGACGTGACCGGTGTCCTGGGTGACCACCAGGCGCGAGCCCGGCATCAGCCGCTGCAGCGCCAGGGCCCCGGACAGCGGGGTGGCCGGGTCGTAGCGGTTGCTGACCAGCAGCAGGCGCTGCGCGTCGGGCATCTCGAACGGACCCCGGTAGGCGTCCGCGGCCGAGCCCGGCCACCCCGCGCAGGCCGAGGAGGCCCAGCTCCACAGCGGACCGAAGTCGGCGCCGCCCGCGGCGCGGGTGCGCTCGGCGTTCTCGACCCAGGCCTGCGGGTCCGTGGGGTTGAGCCCGTCGGTGCACAGCACCCCGTGGAAGCTGCCGTCGACGTAGAGCCGCTTCGCCGGACGGCGGGCGGCACCGCTGGCGGCGTACGGGCCGGGGAACGGGGAGTCGGCCAGGTCCTGGCGGGCCTCCCGCACGAGCCGGCGCAGCGAACCGTCGCCCTGGGCGGGCTCGCCGGTCGCCGGGCGCCCGGCGGTGCGCGCCAGCTGCTTCTCCGCGCGGAAGGTGATCCTGGCGATGAGGTCGAGGTCGCCGCCGTACAGCAGCCCCAGGGTCGTGCCCACGAAGTCGGAGTAGGAGAACCCGATCGCGCGAGCTGCCTGCTTGTCGGAGCGCAGCCGCGCCGCGACGGCGTCCCACCGGGCGAGCGCGTCGCCGGCCAGCCTGCAGTCCTGTCGACCGGCCGCGTCGCACTCGGCCAGCCCGGCGGCCAGGCCCTCGCGGGCGCCGACCTCGCTGCCCAGCCGGCCGCTGCTCGGCAGGCTGGAGCCGGGGGTGCCGTCGGCGAGGTCGCGCCCGGTGGTCCACGCGACCGGGTCGAGCACGCCGTCGACCACGGCGGCGCGGACGGTGTCGGGGAACATCGACGCCCAGGTCGCGCCCAGCACCGAGCCGTACGACGCGCCGTAGAAGCTCGCCTGCTCGTCGCCCAGGATCCGGCGCACCAGGTCCATGTCGCGAGCGGTGTCGGCGGTGCTCATGTGGTCGACGATCCGCTTCCCGGCGCACAGGCGATGCTCGGCCGCGTCGAAGGCCCGCCACACCCGGATCTGGTGGCGGGTGTCCGGGAAGGCGAACGCCGGGTACGAGGCGGTGCTGCGCCCGCGGCAGTACAGCCCCTGGCTGCCGCCGACCCCGCGCGGGTCGATCCCGATGACGTCGAAGCGGTTGCGGATCTTGCGGTCGAACATCTGCGAGGCGGCGTACGGCGCGAAGTCGGCCGCGGCCCCGCCGGGTCCGCCGGGGTTGACGAAGATCGCGCCGACGCGGCGGGCCTGCTTGCGCGCCCGGACCCGCAGCAGGTTCAGCCCGACGGTGGCACCGTCCGGCTTGTCGTAGTCCAGCGGCGCGTCGACCCGACCGCAGTCGATCCGACGGCCGCAGTCCCGCCAGCGGATCCGCGGCAGGTCCGCTCGAGGCGCCGAGGCCGCGGCGCCGACCCCTGGCGGTGCCAGCAGTGGGGCCAGCGGTGGGGCCACGGAGACGGCCGGCGCGACGGCCAGCGAGGCGAGCAGGGGCACCGAGACCGCAAGAGCGGCCACGAAGGCGACCGCACGGCGGGGAGATGAGGACGTCACCCGCTCATCATGAGCGCTGGAGGCCTCCGTGTCGCGCGACCCGCAGCCTCAGCGCCGGGTGCGCTCCACGAATGCCTGCACCGCGTCGGTGTGGGCCTGGGTGTGGTGCGCGATCGCCTGCATCGCCGCGCTCAGCTCGAGGACGCCCTCGAGGTCGCGCTGCTGGGACTCCTGGAGCAGCTTCTTGGCCATCCGGGTGGCGTGCGTGGGGTTCTTGGCGACCCGCTGCGCGAGCTCGCGCGCGGCGTCCATCAGGTCCTCGGGCGTGGTGACCCGCGAGACCATGCCCCACTCCAGCGCGGTCGCGGCGTCGACCCGGTCACCGGTGAGCGCCATCTCCGCGGCCCGGGCCGGCCCGATCGCGCGGGTCAGGAACCAGGCGCCGCCGTCGCCGGGGATGATCCCCAGCTGCACGAAGGACTCGGCGAAGAACGCCTTCTCCGAGGCGATGCGCAGGTCGCACATCATCGCCAGGTCGCAGCCGGCCCCGACCGCGGGACCGTTGACGGCCGCGATCATCGGCACCTCGCAGCGCCGCAGCGCCAGCGGGATCTGCTGGATGCCGTGGCGGTAGCCGTTGCGCTGCTCGTACGGCGCACCCGAGAACATCCCGCGCCGCTCGGCCATCTCGTGCACGTTGCCACCGGCGGAGAAGGCAGAGCCGGCACCGGTGAGGATGATGCAGCGCACGTCGTCGTCGCGGTCCACGCGCGCGGTGTGGGTCATGAAGGCCTCGACCACGTCCGGACCGGAGATCGCGTTGCGGGTCTCCGGGAGGTTGATGGTCCAGGTCTCGACGTGGCCGTCGCGCTCGACGAGCAGGGGGTCGCTCATGTCTGTGGCTCCTCCGGGTGTGGGGCGACACGGCGACGACCGCCGGCCAGGGGTCCGATCAGACCACACGCGCGCTCGGGAGGGTCCGGGCGCCGTCAGGGCGTCAGGTCGTCCTCGGCCGGTGCGTGGGCGCCAGCCTCCCAGCCGGCGCCGCTGAGCTTCTCGCGCGCCCACAGCAGCGGCGAGCGCTCGAGCTCGGTGGACATGGTGTCGTTCCACCGGTTGAGGAAGCCGAAGTTCGCCATCACGGCGACCAGCTCCACGACCTCGTCGTCGCTGAAGTGCTGCCGCAGCGCGGCCATGTCCTCGTCCGTGACCGCGTTCGGGACGCAGCCGGCACCGTGCGCCACCCGCAGCGCCGCCCGCTCGGCCGCGCTGAAGTGCTCACTGGTCTCGAACTCCCACAGGTGCGCGAGCTTCTCCTCGTCGGCCCCGCGCTTCTCGGCCACGTGCGAGGTGTGGGCCTGGCAGTAGCTGCACCCCGCAGCCGAGGACACCATGCTGGCGACCATCTGCTTGAGCACGGGACTGACCCGCCCGCTGCCCATGATCACGGCGTTCAGGCTCGCGAAGGCCTCCATGAGCTCCGGCCACCGAGCCATCGTCAGGGTGCTGTTGGGCAGCACGCCGAGCGCCTGCTCGACGGCGGCGAAGGTGCGGGCGTGCTGGGGAAGGTCCTCGCGACGCAGCGGCTCGATCCTGGGCATGGTGGCCTCCTTGGCTCGCCACGAGCGTAGGGACCGTGATGCGCGGGCGCGTCGGTCGAGAGTGCCAGTTCGACCGGAGCCCGCTTGGCACTCTTCGAGCGCAAGGAGTGGTTGACCGGTCTCGTCCGACTCGACGACCACTGATCCGCAGGTGCGAGAAGTGTGGAGGCTGAGTCGAAGCAGCCGCAGCCTGCACCCCCAACGGGCCTCGATGGCGCAGGCCGTGGACCTCACGAGGGCCCTCCTGAGACCACCGCGCTGGGGCCAGTAGGCTCCCGGTCGGAGGTTCGATCCCGTCGAGGGTTCTGTCGATCAGAGGGTGGAACCCCCGGGCCTCTAGCTCAATTGGCAGAGCAGGAGACTTTTAATCTCTTGGTTGTGGGTTCGAGTCCCACGGGGCCCACCGATCGCTCGATGCCGGTGACCATCCGGCCCACGTCCTTGCCCATGTCGGCAGCGAGAGCACCGCGCGTGCACCACTGGAGGATTAGGACGCTCCCCGCGGGGAAAGGTCCTGTGCAGGCACCGACTGCTGGGCCGCGACGCGGCTGACCAGCACGATGGGGCCCCGTTAGGGTCGGGGCCCCATCGCCTGGGCCGCTGCCTCGAGGGCTGCGGGCTCACGTACCGAATCACCCGGCGCTGGTGATGCTTCACCCGGTCGAGGAGTGAGTCCTCGGACGTTCGTGGCAGAGGCTAACAAGGCTCGGGACCCATCGGGCGCAGTTCCCGATTTTCTCCGACCGGTGTGACGCACCCGACTCGGTGGTGGCCGACGGCACCTCAGCCCGGGACGAGCTCGTGCTCGCTGAGCGGCGCGAGACCGTGCTCCATGCCCCAGGCCACGGCCTGGGCGCGACGCGTCACCTCGATCTTGCGGTAGGCGGCACGGATGTAGGTCTTGACCGAGTTGATGCTCAGGTAGAGCTGCGCGCCGATCTCCGAGTTCGTCAGGCCCTGGGTCACCAGGGCCAGGATCTCGGCCTCGCGCGGCGTCAGCTCGAAGTCCTCGACCGAGGAGCGGGCCACGATGCTGAGCGGGCCCGGGTCGGCCGGCATCCGGCGGCGTACGGTCGCCTCTCCCCCGTCGTGCAGGGCCTCGAGAGCCGAGACGAGGTCGGCGACCGGCAGCGCCTTGGAGAGGTGACCGGCGAACGAGCCGCGCAGCGCCCCGTCCTGGTCGCGCCAGGAGTAGACGACCGCCTGCTTCTGCGAGGCGCGGACGAGGTCGCGCAGCATCGCCTGGCTGGTGGGCGACTGACGCACCGGCTCGTAGAGGATCACGTCGACCGCGGACGGCTTGTTCATCGCCGTGCGCAGCTCGAGCAGGGTGACCCGACCCGAGAAGGGGGCGAGCAGCGCCCGCAGACCCGCGACCGACACCTCGAAGTTGTCGATGAGAGCCACCCGCACGGGTCGAGAGTTGGACACCCCCCGACCGTACCCGGGAACCAGTCACCACGCTCGTCCCGGCAGTGGTCTTTCACCTGCTCAGGTGAGGTTTTGACCCAGATTTCTAGCGGGCTGGACGGGCGGCGCGGGCCACCGTCCTCCTCAGTGCTCGCGCAGCGCCTCGATGAGCTCGTCCTTCGCCATGGTGGAGCGGCCCTCGATCTCGAGCTCGGCAGCGCGCTCGTGGAGCTCCTCGACCGTCCACTCCTCGTACGCCGGCGAGGAACCGCCTCGCGAGCCCACCTCGGAGCGCGACGACGCGGCGGCTGCGTTGGCGATGCGCGCCGACTTCTCCTTGCTGTTGCCCTCGTCGCGGAGCTTCTCGTAGAGCTCGTCGTCCTTGACGCTGGGCCCGGGGTCCTGGTCGCTGGTGTCCTTGGCCATGGACGCACGATACGAAGCCCGCCCCGGCGCACCCACGCCCGTCGGGGTGAAGTTGTCGGCCTGCGCCGCGTGTCACGGTGGCAGGGTCCCCCTCGCACCCCAAGGAGCCCCATGTCCACAGGAACCCGTGTCGACACGGTCGTCCTGGACCTCGACGGCACCCTCGTCGACTCGGTCTACCAGCACACCACCGCCTGGCGCGCCGCCTTCCGCGACGTCGGCGTCGACGTGCCCGCGCACCACATCCACCGCACCATCGGGATGGGGGGCGACCGGCTCGTCACCGCGGTGGCCGGTGAGTCGGTGGAGAAGGCCGTCGGCGACGACGTGCGCGCGCGGCACCAGGAGCGGCTCGACGAGCGGTTCCACGAGATCGTGGCCACCGACGGTGCCGCCGAGCTGCTCGAGGAGCTGCGGGTGCGCGGGTTCACCCTGGTGCTGGCGAGCTCGGCCGACAAGGAGCTGAGCGAACGGCTGCTCGATCTCGTCGAGGGCGGCGCGGCGCTGCTGCACGACCGGGTGGCGGGCGAGGAGGCCGACGCCTCGAAGCCGGCCCCGGAGCTGGTCGACCTCGCGCTGCGCTCGGTCGACGCCGACCGAGCCGTGATGCTCGGCGACACGGTCTGGGACGTGGAGTCCGCCGGCCGGGCCGGGGTGCCCTGCATCGGGCTGCGCACCGGTGGGATCAGCACCGCCGAGCTGCTCGAGGCCGGTGCGGCCAGCGTGCACGACACGCCGCGCGACCTGCTCGAGCACCTCGACGAGACGCTGCTGGGACGCGCCCAGGGCTAGGGCTGCTTCTTCTTCTTGTTCTTGTTCTTCGTGCCCTTGGTGTCCTTCTGCTCGGGCTCCGGCGCGGCGGTGATCGTGGGCGCGACCGGGGCCTCGAGCTCGAACTGCACGTCGCGCGGCTCGCCCGCGAGCGCGGCCGCCGCGACGTGGTAGAAGCCCGGCAGGGCCCACTCGGTCAACCGGCTGCACCCCTCGTCGGAGCGGCGCGAGCTCCACACGACGTCGACGGACGTGGTGCTCGCGCTGCGCAGCACCACCTCCTGGGTGGGCACCGCGCGCGGGCACTGCCGACTCGTCCAGATCTCGTCCGGTCCGGAGGAGATCTTCAGGGTCACCTGGCGCGGCGAGACCTCCCAGGTGCAGGCGATCGCATCCTGGGTCTGCAGCTCGAGGGCGATCCTCACCTGGCGCCCCGCGACCGCGTCCTCGACCACCGGCTTCACCCGCACGTCGCTGGGCAGGCACACGCCCTGCGGCTGCGGCAGCGCGGCCGGCTCGTCCTTCTTGCCCTTGCCCTTCTTGCCCTTGCCCTGGCCCGTGACCTTCCCGCCCCGGGCGTCGGCGGCGTCGCTCGTGGGCAGCGACGAACCGCCCGCAGCGCTCTCGCCGGCGCCCTGGTCGGTGTCGATGGCGGCGGCGCTCTGCACGGCCTGCTCCGGGGCCTCGTCACCGGAACCCCACCCGAACAGCCGGGCCGTCCCGAAGACGAGGACGAGGGCCACCAGCAGGACGACCACCCGGCGTCGCCAGTAGACCGCGGGCGCGTGGGATCCCCGGGTCATGCTCATGGGCGCAATCTAGCCAGCCCGACCGGGGCTGGCGCTGAGGCGCTCCGAGGCACCGGCGAGAATGAGCGCACCATGCCCGCCAGCGAGCTGCACACCCCGGTCCTGGACTGGTACGACGCCCACCAGCGCGACCTGCCCTGGCGCCGGCCCGAGGCCTCGCCCTGGTCGGTGCTGGTCTCGGAGCTGATGTTGCAGCAGACCCCGGTCGCCCGGGTGCTGCCCGTCCACCAGGCCTGGCTGGAGCGCTGGCCGACCCCGGCCGACCTGGCCGCCGAACCCACCGGCGAGGCGGTCCGCGCCTGGGGTCGGCTGGGCTACCCGCGCCGAGCGCTGCGGCTGCACGGCGCCGCGGTGGCGATCGTGGCCGAGCACGGTGGCGAGGTGCCCTCCGAGTACGCCGACCTGATCGGGCTGCCCGGGGTCGGCGACTACACCGCCGCCGCGGTGGCCAGCTTCGCGTTCGGTCGCCGCCACGTCGTGCTCGACACCAACGTGCGCCGGGTCCTGGCCCGCACCCGCCAGGGTGTCGAGCTGGCGTCGACCTCGGTGACCCGCGCCGAGCGGGAGACGGCCACCGGGCTGCTGCCCGACGACCCGGCCACCGCGGCCACCTGGGCCGTGGCGGTGATGGAGCTGGGCGCGCTCGTGTGCACCGCCTCCTCACCCCGCTGCGGCGAGTGCCCCGTCGCCGACCTGTGCGCCTGGCGCCTGGCCGGCCGGCCGGCGTACGACGGGCCGCCGCGCCGCACCCAGGCCTGGGCCGGCACCGACCGCCAGTGCCGCGGCCGGCTGATGGCGGTGCTGCGCGAGAGCGAGGGCCCCGTGCACCGCTCGGCGCTGGAGGCGGCCTGGAGCCCGGAGTCGCAGCGGGTGCGCTGCCTGGCCGGGCTGGTCGAGGACGGGCTCGCGGCCCACGTCGCACCCGACGTCTACGCGCTGCCCTGACCGGTCCGGCTCGGCCCGCGGGACGTCATGCGGGCGGGACGTCCATCGCCGCCAGACGCATGACGTCCCGGTGACGGCCCCGGACGCACGAGTGCCCCGGACCCCACGGGTCCGGGGCACTCAGCTGGAGCAGCAGTGCCTCACTCGGCGACGGGGCCGCCCTTGGGCACGTCGGCCGGGCCGGTGTCGTCGTCCGGGCCCTCGACCGCACCAGCGACCTCGAGCGGTGGCATGTCGGGCAGGGCTGCGACCTTCTGGCCCTTGAAGGTGAAGGCCGCGGCCTCCCCCTCGCCCTCGACGTCGACGAGCACGATCTGACCGGGGCCGACCTCACCGAAGAGCATCTTCTCGGCGAGCGTGTCCTCGATCTCGCGCTGCACCGTGCGGCGCAGCGGTCGGGCACCCAGGACCGGGTCGAAGCCGCGGTCGGCCAGGAGGTTCTTGGCCTTCTGGGTCAGCTCGAGGGCCATGTCACGGTCGCGCAGCCGCAGCTCCACGGACGCGATCATGTTGTCGACCATGTGCACGATCTGGTCGCGCGAGAGCGGCGGGAAGACGATGGTCTCGTCGACACGGTTGAGGAACTCGGGCCGGAAGTGCTGCTTGAGCTCCTCGCGGACCTTGCCCTTCATCAGCTCGTAGGACCCCGCGGCGTCACCACCCTGGTTGAAACCGAGGTGCACGGACTTGGCGATGTCTCGGGTACCGAGGTTCGTGGTCATGATGATGACGGTGTTCTTGAAGTCCACGACCCGACCCTGGGAATCGGTCAGACGGCCTTCCTCGAGAATCTGCAGGAGGCTGTTGAAGATGTCGGGGTGCGCCTTCTCGACCTCGTCGAAGAGCACCACGGAGAACGGCTTGCGGCGCACCTTCTCGGTGAGCTGGCCGCCCTCCTCGTAACCGACGTAGCCCGGAGGGGAACCGAAGAGCCGGCTGACGGTGTGCTTCTCGCTGAACTCGCTCATGTCGAGCTGGATCAGCGAGTCCTCGTCGCCGAAGAGGAACTCCGCGAGCGACTTGGACAGCCACGTCTTACCGACACCGGACGGACCGGCGAAGATGAACGAGCCGCCGGGGCGCTTGGGGTCCTTCAGACCCGCACGCGTACGCCGGATGGCCCGCGACAGCGCGCGCACCGCCTCGTCCTGACCGATGACGCGCTTGTGCAGCTCCTCCTCCATGTTGAGCAGGCGGGAGGACTCCTCCTCGGAGAGCTTCACGATCGGGATGCCGGTCGCGACGGCGAGCACCTCGGCGATCAGCTCCTCGTCGACCTCGGCGACCTCGTCCATGTCGCCGGCGCGCCAGGCCTTCTCGCGCTCGGCCTTCTTGAGGATCAGCTGCTTCTCCTCGTCACGCAGACGAGCGGCGGCCTCGAAGTCCTGGCCGTCGATGGCGCCCTCCTTGCGCTGGCGCACCTCGGCGATCTTGTCGTCGTACTCACGCAGGTCGGCGGGCGCGGTCATCCGGCGGATGCGCAGGCGCGAGCCGGCCTCGTCGATGAGGTCGATGGCCTTGTCCGGCAGGAACCGGTCGGAGATGTAGCGGTCCGACAGGGTCGCGGCCGAGACCAGCGCCTGGTCGGTGATCGTGACGCGGTGGTGGGCCTCGTAGCGGTCGCGCAGCCCCTTGAGCATCTCGATGGTGTGCGCGATCGACGGCTCGGCGACCTGGATCGGCTGGAAGCGGCGCTCGAGCGCAGCGTCCTTCTCCAGGTGCTTGCGGTACTCGTCGAGCGTGGTGGCACCGATGGTCTGCAGCTCACCGCGGGCCAGCATCGGCTTGAGGATGCTGGCGGCGTCGATGGCGCCCTCGGCCGCGCCGGCCCCGACGAGGGTGTGGATCTCGTCGATGAACAGCACGATGTCGCCGCGGGTCTTGATCTCCTTGAGCACCTTCTTGAGGCGCTCCTCGAAGTCACCGCGGTAGCGCGAGCCGGCCACCAGCGCACCCAGGTCGAGGGTGTAGATCTGCTTGTCCTTCAGCGTCTCGGGCACGTTGCCCTTGACGATGTCGGCGGCCAGACCCTCCACGACGGTGGTCTTGCCGACGCCGGGCTCGCCGATGAGCACCGGGTTGTTCTTCGTGCGCCGCGAGAGGATCTGCATGACCCGCTCGATCTCCTGGTCGCGGCCGATGACGGGGTCGAGCTTGCCGTCCCGGGCGTCCTGGGTCAGGTTGCGCCCGAACTGGTCGAGGACCAGCGAGGACGACGGCGCCTCGCCGCCACCGGCGGTGGCCGCAGCGGCCGAGGCCGAGGACTCCTTGCCCTGGAAGCCGGAGAGCAGCTGGATGACCTGCTGGCGCACCCGGTTGAGGTCGGCGCCGAGCTTCTGCAGCACCTGGGCGGCGACGCCCTCCCCCTCGCGGATCAGCCCGAGCAGGATGTGCTCGGTGCCGATGTAGGAGTGGCCGAGCTGGAGCGCCTCGCGCAGCGAGAGCTCGAGCACCTTCTTGGCGCGGGGGGTGAAGGGGATGTGACCGCTCGGGGCCTGCTGGCCCTGACCGATGATCTCCTCGACCTGCGCGCGCACGGCCTCCAGCGAGATGTCGAGGCTCTCCAGGGCCTTCGCGGCCACGCCCTCGCCCTCGTGGATCAGGCCGAGCAGGATGTGCTCGGTGCCGATGTAGTTGTGGGAGAGCATGCGGGCCTCTTCCTGGGCCAGCACGACCACCCGACGGGCTCGGTCGGTAAACCGCTCGAACATGGGCATCGCTCCTCAAGCTGTGTGGGGGTTCCCCGCCGGTCGTCCGGTGGTGGAGACACTTCTTCCAACCCCACGAACAGCCTACGCGTTCCCACCTACACCCGGTCATCCGTCCGCTGACAGCGAACGGCCCCCGGGCGGCTCCCGGCGACAGGGTCGCCCGGAGCCCGCCGGGGGGCCGTCGGAGTGCGGTGGCGCAGTCGGTCAGTGCGCGGCGTCGTACGCCTCGCGCACCTCGGCGCTGACGCGGCCCCGCTCGGAGACCTCCATGCCGCGCTCGCGCGCCCACTCCCGGATCTCCTTGGCGTTGGAGCCCGATCCGTTCGAGCCGCCGGCAGCGCTGGGCGACGAGCGGCGCGCGCCGCTGCGACGGGTGCCGGAGACCTTGCGGGCGTGGCCGACGTAGCGGGCGAACGCGTCACGCATCGTGGCGGCGTTCTCCTCGGTCAGGTCGATCTCGTAGGAGGTGCCGTCGAGGGCGAACGACACCGTCTCGTGCGCCTCGGAACCGTCGAGGTCGTCCTCGAGAATGATCTGGACCTTCTGTGCCATGTGTTTCCCCATTCGAGATCAGCAATACCGGATCGAGCCCGTTTCCAACAAAGATATCTTGTCAGAAAGGACAACGCGATTCCAATTCAATGCTGATATCGCAGACCTGATCTCGGCAAAGAAAGCTCGAATCCCTTTGCATTGTCGCCGCCGCATTCCCATCGGGCCGGCTCCCACCGCGGGGGATCAGCGGTTGCGGTCGAAGACCAGGCCGAGACCGCGCAGGGTCAGCCAGGGGTCGTGGGCGGTGAAGACGGAGCACTCCTCGAGCACCAGCGGGGCCAGGTAGCCGGTGGCGATCACGCTCACGTCGGAGACGGCGACACCGAGCTCGCCGACCATGCGGTGCACCAGCCCCTCGACCTGGGCGGCGGCGCCGAAGACCATCCCGGACTGGAGCGCCTCGACGGTGTTCTTGGCGATCACGGTGCGGGGTCGGGCCAGCTCTACCTGGCGCAGCTGCGCGCCGCGCCGCCCGAGCGCCTCGAGGCTGATCTCGATGCCGGGGGCGATCGCGCCGCCGACGTACTGGCCCCGGGCGCTCACGACGTCGAAGGTGGTGGCGGTGCCGCCGAAGTCGACGACGATCGCGGGGCCGGGGTGCAGGGTGGCGGCGGCCACCGCGTTGATGATGCGGTCGCTGCCGACCTCGCGCGGGTTGTCCATGAGCACCGGGACGCCGGTGCGCACGCCCGGCTCGACCACGACCCGGGGCACGTCGCCGAGGTGCGAGGCGAGCATGTCGCGCCACTCGTGCAGCACCGAGGGCACTGTCGAGCAGACCGCGATGCCCTCGATCTCGGAGGTCTGGCGCCCGAGCAGCCCGCGCAGCAGCACCGCCCACTCGTCGGCCGTACGCCGCTCGTCGGTGCCGACGCGCCAGTGCGCCAGGACCTCGTGGCCCGGGGCGCCCTCCGACGGCTCGAGCAGCCCCAGCACCGTGTGGGCGTTGCCGATGTCGGCCGCGAGCAGCACCACGGCTCAGCCCTCGCGGAAGTCGAGGCCGAGGTCGAAGACGCGCACCGAGTGGGTCAGCGCCCCCACCGAGATGAAGTCGACCCCGGTCGCGGCGACCGCGCCGGCGCGCTCCAGCGTCAGCCCGCCCGAGGCCTCGAGGGTGGCCCGCCCGGCGCTGATCCGCACCGCCTCGGCCATCGTCTCGTCGTCCATGTTGTCGAGCAGCACCTCGGTGCAGCCGGCCTCCAGCACCGCACGCAGCTCGTCGAGGTCGGTGACCTCGACCTCGACGCGCACCTCGGGCGAGCGGGCGCGCACGGCCTCGTAGGCGGCGACCACACCGCCAGCGGCCACCACGTGGTTGTCCTTGACCATGGCGCGGTCGACCAGGCTCATCCGGTGGTTCAGCCCGCCGCCGCAGCGCACGGCGTACTTCTGCAGCGAGCGCCAGCCGGGCAGCGTCTTGCGGGTGTCGAGCACCCGGGCGGAGGTGCCCTCCAGCGCGGCGACCCAGGCGGCGGTCGCGGTGGCGACCCCGGAGAGGTGGGAGGCGAAGTTGAGCGCCGTGCGCTCGGCGGTCAGCACGCCCGCGACCGGGCCGGCCACGCTGAGCACGACGTCGCCGGGGCGCACGTGGGTGCCGTCGGGGACCCGGGAGCGGACCTCGAGGTCGCGACCGATCCCGTAGCGGAACGCCATCTCGGCGATGCCGAGCCCGGCCACGACGCCCTCCTCGCGGGAGACCACGTCGGCCACGGCGTGGCCCATCGGCGGCATCGCCGCGCTGGTGACGTCGACCGCCCCGCCGGGCAGGTCCTCGTCGAAGGCGTCGGCGACGTGGGCGTGCACGGCACGCGGGTCCAGGCCGGCCGCGGCGAGCTCTTCCACGAGCGGTCGCGGCAGGTCGCCGAGCGAGCTGCGGGCGATCATGCGGTCTCCTCCACGGGGTCGGTCAGGGGGTCGGTCAGGGGGTCGGTCAGGGGGTCGGTCTGCGGGTCCGGCTCCACCAGGGCGTCGCTCGCCGGCGCGGGTGCGAACTCGATGGTGCCGACCCCGTCGCGCATCACCACGTCGAGGTGGCCGGCCCAGTCGGCGTCGTCGCGCTCGGGGTGGTCCTCGCGCCAGTGCGACCCGCGGGTCTCCTCGCGCCGGGTCGCGGCCTCGGCGAGGGCGGCGCTGATGGTCAGCAGGTTGGTGGTCTCCCAGGCGGCGACATCGACGGTGTCCGCGGGGCGCTCGACCAGCGCGTCGAGCCGGGCCGTGGCCTCCTCGAGACCGGCGGCGGTGCGCAGCACGCCCACCCGCGAGGTCATCACCTCCTGCACCTCACGGCGTACGCCGCTGGCGACGAGGCCCGCGGTGCGCCCGTCGGGTGCCGGCTCGGCCCAGGGCCGCAGCTCGGCGGGCAGCACGGTGGCGATGCGGCGGGAGAAGACCAGGCCCTCGAGCAGCGAGTTGGAGGCCAGCCGGTTGGCGCCGTGCACGCCGGAGCAGGCCGCCTCGCCGGTGGCGTAGAGGCCGGGCAGGTCGGAGCGGCCCCACACGTCGGTGCGCACCCCGCCCGAGGCGTAGTGGCAGGCCGGCGCGACCGGGATCAGGTCGGTGACGGGGTCGACGCCGTGCGAGCGGCACACGGCCAGGATCGTGGGGAAGCGCCGCTCCCAGAACGCGGCGGCGCCCTCGGGACCGCCGAGGTGGCGCGCGTCGAGCCACATGTGCGGCAGCCCGGTCTCGAGCATCCGGCGCATGATCGCCTTGGCGACGACGTCGCGCGGGGCGAGGTCGGCCAGCGGGTGCACGCCCTGCATGAAGCGGTCCCCGTCGGGCCCGACGAGGAAGGCGCCCTCGCCGCGCACCGCCTCGGAGATCAGCGGCTGCTGACCCACGGAGTCGGGGCCCAGGTACATCACGGTCGGGTGGAACTGCACGAACTCCAGGTCGCGCAGGCTCGCCCCGGCGCGCAGCGCCAGCGCCGTCCCGTCGCCGGTGGAGACCGCGGGGTTGGTGGTCTGGGAGAAGACCTGGCCCAGGCCACCGCTGGCGAGCACCACCGCACGGCAGCGCACGGCGCCGACGCCGTCGCGCTGGCCCTCCCCCATCACGTGCAGGGTCACTCCGGCCACGGCGCCGTCGGCGTCGAGCAGCAGGTCGACGGCCAGCGCGTGCTGGATCACCTCGATGTCGGGGGCCCGCTCGACCGCCGCGACCAGGGCGCGCTGGATCTCGGCGCCGGTGGCGTCGCCGCCGGCGTGCGCGATCCGGTCGCGGTGGTGGCCGCCCTCGCGGGTCAGCGACAGGGCGCCCTGCGGGTCGAGGTCGAACTGGGCGCCGAGCGCGATCAGCTCGCGCACGGCCTCAGGACCCTCGGTGACGAGGGCCCGCACGGCCTCGAGGTCGCAGCCGCCGGCGCCGGCGACGAGGGTGTCGCGCTCGTGCTGCTCGGGGGTGTCCTCCGGGCCGAGCGCCGCGGCGATGCCGCCCTGCGCCCAGCGCGTCGAGCCCGCGGAGAGCACGTCCTTGGTCACGACCAGGACCTTCTCGCCGGGCGGCAGCGCCGCCTCGAGGCGCAGGGCCGCGGTCAGTCCGGCGATGCCGGAGCCGATGACCACGACGTCGGCCGAGGTGGTCCAGCCGGGCTCGGGCGCGCTAAGCCGGCCGGGGACGCGGCGTACGGGGCGAGGGGTGGGCATCGCGTCAGGCTAGTCGCAGGGCAGGACCCGGCTGCGGGTCGACCGGCTCAGCGGCCCGCGGTGACGTCGCCGCGCACCAGGCCCGGGCCCTCGAAGGTCTCCGCCGGGTCGAAGCCGGTGGCCAGGATCTTGTTGTCGCCGTCGACGAAGACGACGTGCGGCTGGTGCTCGCGGGCCTCGGCGGTCTCCATCTGCCCGTAGGCGATGAGGATGACCAGGTCGCCGGGGTGCACGAGGCGGGCCGCGGCGCCGTTGATGCCGATCACGCCGGAGCCTCGCTCGCCGGCGATCGTGTAGGTCTCGAGGCGGGCGCCGTTGGTGATGTCGACGATGTGGACCAGCTCGCCGGCCAGCAGGTCGGCGGCGTCGAGGAGGTCCTCGTCGACGGTCACCGAGCCCACGTAGTGCAGGTCGGCCTGGGTCACCGTGGCGCGGTGGATCTTGCTCGTCATCATCGTGCGCAGCATCGGGGTCACTCCTGGTGGGGGTCGGTGGACGAGGGCGAGGAGGCCGGCCCGGCGGCAGGGACGCCGAGGACCAGGGGGACGTTGTCGATCAGGCGGGTGGAGCCGACGCGGGCCGCGATGAGGGCCCGCGCCTCGGTGCCGGCAGCGGGGTCGTCGGGCAGGACGTCGAGGGCGGGGTCGGTGACCTCGAGGTAGTCCAGGTCGACGCCGGCGGCGTCGCGCAGCTCCTCGCGGGCGGCGTCGAGGGCGACCTTCGCGCCGAACGACGCCTGGTCGGCGGCGGCGCCCAGCGCGCGGCTCAGCGCCACGGCCTGGAGCCGCTGCTCGGGGTCGAGGTGGACGTTGCGGCTCGACATCGCCAGGCCGTCGTCCTCGCGACGGGTCTCGGCGCCGACGACCTCGACGTCCAGGCACAAGTCGGCCACCATCCGCCGGATCAGCACCAGCTGCTGGTAGTCCTTCTGGCCGAAGACCGCCACGTCGGGGCGCACCAGGCCGAGGAGCTTGGCCACGACGGTGAGCACGCCGCGGTAGTGGCCCGGGCGGGTGCGGCCCTCGAGGACGTCGCCGAGGGGGCCGGGGTGCACGGTGACCTGCGGCTCCCCGCCGGGGTAGACCTCGTCGACCCCCGGGGCGAAGACGACGTCGACGCCCTCGCGGGCGCAGACCTCGAGGTCGGCCTCCAGGGTGCGGGGGTAGGAGTCGAGGTCGGCGGCCTCGCCGAACTGCAGCGGGTTGACGAAGACCGAGACGACGACCGGCCCGGCGCCGACCCGCTCGCGGGCCAGGCGCATGAGCGAGGCGTGCCCGTCGTGCAGGGCGCCCATCGTCGGCACCAGGGCGACCCGCTCCCCCGTCCGCCGGGCGGCGGCGAGGTGGGCGGCGAGCTCAAGGCGGGTGCGGACGAGGGTCGGCCCGCTCACCGCACGTCCCGCTGCGCCGCGGGACCGGTCGACGTGACCCGGGAGGCGGTGGCGTGGCCGGTGGAGTCGTCGTGGGCGTGCTCGTCGAGCAGCTCGTGGATGCGCATCGCGCGCAGCGGCACGATCCGCCCGTCGGTGACCGCGCGGCCCAGCGTCGCGCGCGCCAGGGCGACGTACGACGCCTTGGTCTGCGGGGCGTTGGCGCTGATGTCCTCGAGGTGGGCGCGCACCGTGCCCAGGTCGCCGCGCACGATCGGACCCGTCAGGGCGGCGTCGCCGTGCTCGAGGGCGTTGTCGAGGGCCGCGACCAGCAGCGGGCGCAGGGTGCCGGCCGGGTCGTCGGCACCGGCGGCGGCGAGCATCTCCATCGCCTCGGTGACCAGGGTGACCAGGTGGTTCGCGCCGTGCGCGAGACCGGCGTGGTAGAGGGTGCGCATCTGCTCGGGCACCCACATCGGGCGCCCCCCGAGGTCGTGGACGAGGCGCTCGGCCACCTCCCGCTCGGCGTCGTCGGCGGTGAGCCCGAACACGCACCCCGAGAGCCGCTCCAGGTCGAGGGCGGTGCCGGTGAAGGTCATCGCCGGGTGGATCGCGGCGGTGCGGGCACCGGCCGCACGGGCGGGCTCCAGCACGGCGAGCCCGTGGCGCCCGGAGGTGTGCACGACGAGCTGGCCCTCGTGCAGCGCGCCGGCGCCGGCGAGGGTGCTGACGACGTTGGCGAGCATGTCGTCGGGCACGGTGAGCAGCAGCAGGTCGCAGGCCCGGGCCACGGCGGTCGGCTTGTCGTTCGCGACGCCGGGCAGCAGCGTGGCGATGCGGTGCAACGACGCGTCGGAGTCACCGGCAGCAGCCACGACGTCGTGGCCGGCGGAGCGCAGGCGGGCGGCGAGGACGGCGCCGACGCGTCCAGCGCCGACGACCCCCACCCGGAAGACGGGGAGAGACATGATCAGAACCTTTCGTTCCAGTCCCTCCGACCACCCCCTCCTCGGTGCTGCGGTGCAGCGGTGGCTCGGGGGCCGGTGTGGGTACCGGACGTCGTGCTCGTCAGATACGCCGAGAACGCTACGCCTCCACGCGCCGCCGCGTAACCCACCCGCGTGTGACCTGACCCACCCGCGGACGCTGGTCGAGCAGGGAGGGCCGAAGGCTCGAGTGTCGTCGAGACCCCGTGACCGTCCGGCGTACGGCGAGCGCGGCCGTCACCGGGCCTCGACGACGCTCCTCGACGACGCTCGTCGCTGCTCGACCAACGACGTCGAGCAGCGGCGGTGGGTCAGCCCACCTGGAGGGGGCGGGGGGCGTGCGGGAGCCAGTGCCGGGTGACGTGGTCGACGACGTGCACGCCCTCGGGGGCGCGGATCTCGTGCACGCCGGGCGGCACGGTGCCCTCCTTGAGCGCGTGGAAGACCGCCCACTCGCGGCGCTTGCGGCGGTTGCGCCAGGAGGTCGCGAAGGACGCCGGGTCGGTCCAGTGCGCGAACTCGTCGCCGTGGAGGTACTTCAGCTCCACGCACAGCCCCTGCGGCAGGCCCATGGTCCGGCAGTGCTCCGGGGTCGAGCGGATCTCCCACTCGAAGGCCTTGGTGAACACGAAGTCGGGGCCGACGGGGTAGCCCCACTCCTCGGCGTTGCGCAGCCCGAGGTCGAGGTAGGCCAGCGACTCGTCCTCGATGTAGAGGCCGTGGCGGGGCACCCGGATGATCGTCTGCACCCCACCCACCTGCCAGGTCAGGTCGGCCATCGACACCTCGCCCTCGGTGGTCAGGACCATGTCGCCGTCCCACTTCCAGGAGTAGCGGGTGCCGACCTGGGCGAAGCACCAGTTGTAGAAGTACGACAGCGAGTGCACCGACAGCTCGTGGGCCGCCAGGTGCTCGGCACCGGCGCGCGCCACCTCGAACGGGTACGACGCCTGGGTGAGCTTCGCCGACAGCCCCAGGTCGGCGGCGGTGCGGGCCGCCACCTCGGCGGTGCCGTCGGTGGAGCCGTTGTCGACCACGATCACGTGGTCGGTCGCGCGCAGCAGCGGCGGCAGCACGAACGGCAGCGACGGCGCCTCGTCCTTGACCCGCAGCACCGCGGTGCTGCCCGGGCGCAGCCCGCCGGGCCGGTTCCAGGGCCAGGTGATGTCGAAGTCGTGGTGGCCCTCGATGTTCGTGAGGCCCTCGGCGTTGCGGATCGCGTTCACGGCGCGCTCAGCGCTCGCGCCCGGCGACCTTGCGCAGCCCGCGCCGCACGCTCGGCGGGATCGCGGCGCGCAGCCCGTGCGGGATCCGGTCGGCGGCGGAGCCCGCCTCGGGGGCCGGGTCGGCGGTCGATGCGGCCGGCGCCGGTCCGTTCTTGTCGCGGCCGCGGCGGGACTTCTGCTCGGCGGCCACCACCGAGGAGCGCGAGATCGCCTCCGACTCCTCGTAGAGGTCGACGTAGGTCTCGCGGATCTGGTCGAGCGCCTGGTGCACCTCGGGCTGGTCGCCGCCGGGCTCGGCGAGCTTGTTGAGCTCGTTCCAGGTCTCCGCGGTCAGGTCGTGCAGCCGCTTCGGCAGGCCGAGGTCCTCCAGCGAGCCGCTGACCCGGCGCAGGCCGGGGTCGACGAACCGGTGGCCGTCGCGGATCCGCTCCGACTTGGCGTTGACGATGTGCTGCAGGCCGAGCGTCTCCCCGACGTGGCTGGTCGCCCTGACCCAGTCGTCGAGCAGGTCGCCGTAGCGCACGAAGACGCGCCCGCCGTCGGCCACGGACTCCCGGGTGGCGCGCTCGGTGTGCAGCAGCATGTTGAGCCATGAGGCCGCGAGGTGCGCGGAGCCGAGGCGGTTGGCGTAGTACTTCTGCTTGCTGCCGACGACCTCCGAGGGCGGGCGCAGCATGGTCGCGAAGACGGGCGTGGCGTCGCAGCGGATGGCCGCGACCCGCCACAGCGAGAGGAACCAGCTCAGCCGCGGGTCCTTGACGACGAGCTCGGGGTTGACCGCGAAGTGGCCCTCGAGCCACTCGGCGGTGGCGATCCGCTCCGGCTCCCGGGCCGAGACGCGGCCGGTCTCGAACCAGGCGTCGGGACGCGAGTCGCTGACCTGCACCATCGCCTCGCGCAGCAGGCGGGTGTGGTGCTCGACGGCCCAGGCCGGCTCGGCGAAGCCCTTGGGGTTCGTCTCGTCGGGCTCGACCTCGGGCTGCGGGACGTGCAGGCCCAGGATCTTCATCAGCCCGGCCATCGTGCTGGTGCCGGAGCGACCCGCCCCGGCGACGAAGAGGACCTTGCGGGGGTAGCTCGCCGGATCCGGGTCGGCGGGCACGGCGAAGGCGTCGGCCTGGGCTGCGGCCGGGGTGGCGGACTGGGCTGCGGGCTGGTCACTCACGGGAGGCGATGCTATCCCCGCCCACGCCGCAGCGCCCGTCCTGGATAGCGTGGCACCCATGAAGTTCGGGCGGCGAGCGCCGCTGCTGAGCGTGGTCGTGCCCGTCTACGACGTCGCCGACTACCTCCCGGCGTGCCTGGACAGCCTGCTCGCCCAGACCTACCGGCCGCTCGAGGTCGTCGTCGTCGACGACGGCTCCCCCGACGACTCGGGCGCGATCGCGGACGCCTACGCGGCCCGGCACCCCGAGATCACGGTGCTGCACACCGGGAACTACGGCCTCGGCGCGGCCCGCAACACCGGCGTCGCGCACGCCCGCGGCGCGCTGCTCGGCTTCGCCGACTCCGACGACGTGGTGCCCCCCGAGGCGTACGCCGTGCTGGCCCGCGCGCTGCGGGGGCGCGAGGTCGACCTCGCGACCGGCTCGATCGTGCGGTGGGAGGACGGCGCGCTCGTCGAGCCGCCCTGGATGCGTCGGCTGCACCACGAGCGCCGCACGGTGCGCATCGAGGAGCACCCCGAGGTGCTCGGCGACGTGTTCGCGTGGAACAAGCTCTACCGCCGCTCGTTCTGGGACGACCACGCGCTGTCGTGGCCCGAGGGGGTGCGCTACGAGGACCAGCCGACCACCACCCGGGCCTTCTTGGCCGCCCGCCGCTTCGCGGTGCTGCCCGAGGTCGTCTACCACTGGCGGATCCGCTCCGACGGAACCTCCATCACCCAGCAGCGCTCGTCGGTCGAGGACCTGCGCGACCGGTGGCGCACCAAGCAGATGGCGCTGGCCAGCGTCGAGGCGCACGGCTCCCCCGAGGTCACCGAGGTCTTCCGCGACCGCGTGCTCGCCGGCGACCTGCACCGCTACTTCACCGAGATCCCCGGCTGCCCCGACGAGTGGTGGGCGCTGCTGCACGAGGGCGTCGTGGCTCTGTGGGGCAACCGCTCACTGGTGCACTCCGGGCTGCCCCCGGTGCACCGGCTGACCGGGTGGCTGGTCGAGCAGGGCCGGCGCAGCGACGCCGCGGCCGTGATGACCTACGCGGCCCGGCACCCCGGGCCGGTCCCGCGCCACGACACCCCGGCCGGCGCGGTCATCGACGTACCGCTCCCGGACGGCGCAGCGCCCGTGCCGCACGAGGCCGTGGCCCTGCGCGCGCACGAGCGCTGAGTCGACGCTCCCGAGGGAGCAGACGTCAGAGCAGGCCCTCGGACTCCAGGAAGTCGCGGGCGACGTCCTCGGCCTTCTCGCGGTCCAGCGACATCCGGCCGTTGAGCTCGGTGAGCTTGTCGGTGGTCAGGGCCGCCATCAGCTCGTTGAGCAGGTCCTCGACGTCCGCGTTGTCCTCGAGGAAGTCCTGGGAGACGGCGGGCACCAGGTTCTGCGCGGGCTGGATCTCCTGGTCGTCGTCGAGGACGACGAGGCCCAGGGACTCCAGGGTGCCGTCGGTGGTGCTGGTCTGGCCCAGGTCGGACTCGCCCTTGAGGACCGACTGGTAGGTCTGGTCGCCGGCGTAGCCGAGCGGCAGCACCTTGGTGACGTCGATGCCGTACTCGTTGCTGAGCCCGGCCTCGCAGTCGAGGCGGCCCTTGCAGTCGGGGGCGGCCGCGAGGACGACGGACTCGCCCTCGAGGTCGGAGAGCACCGACCAGCCCTCCTCGTCGGCCCGCTCCTGGGAGACGAAGTAGGCGTTGGTGTCGGTGGCCTCCGAGAGGTCGAGCAGCTCGATGCCGGCCGTGTCGAGGAGGTCCGCACCCTTCTCGGCCAGCTCCTCGCCGTCACCGGCCACGATCGGCTCGCCGGAGCCCTCGTCGCTGGTGTCGTTGAGGTAGTTCACGATGCCGCCGACGTACTCCGGGACGATGTCGACGTCGCCGGGGAAGGTGGCCATGTAGGCGTCGCGCGAGTCGACGAGCTGGACCGTCGGGTCGTAGCCGGCGTCGGCGAGCAGCAGCTCGTACATCGAGGCCACCAGCGCGGCCTCGGGGAACGACTGCGAGGCGATGGTCACCGCTCCGCCGCCGCTGCCGCTGGTCGAGGTGTCCTCGCTGGCGTCGTCGGCGAGGTCGTCTCCGGCGCATGCGGCCAGGAGGAGGGCGCCGGCGGAGACCACCGCGGCCAGGGAACGTCGCACCATCATGGGGGTCCTACCTTCTGTGTCCCGCGGGTCGACCCCGCGCGTGTCCGGTCAGCGGGTGACGCCCGCTGCTCACCCGCCCGATGAGGCGGCTGCCTCCAGCGTAGGCGCCTCCGAGGACACCCGGCCCTCACCCCTGCGCGCACGGCCGTTGCCGGACCCGGCCCGGGTCGCGCGCCCCAGGGGGTCCAGCAGGCGCTGCGCCCCGGCCGCCCCGAGCTCGAGCAGCAGCGCCACCACGGCGACCACGATCGCCCCGGCGATGCCCTTGCCGTAGTCGGTGCGGAAGAACCCGTCGGTGATGACCCGCCCGAGGCCCGGACCGGCGACCAGCGCCGCGATCGTGGCCGTCGCCCAGACCTGCACCAGCGCCAGGCGCACGCCCGACATCACCAGCGGCAGGGCCAGCGGCAGCTCGGCGCGCCGGAACTGCTGCCAGCCACTCATCCCCATGCCCCGGGCCGACTCGCGCACGTCGGCCGGCACCTCGCGCACGGCGACGTAGGCGTTGGTGATCAGCGGGGGCAGTGCGAAGAGCGCCAGGGCGACCAGGGTCGAGATGCCGGCACGCCCGAAGGGGCCGACGGTGCCGGTGCCGGGGAACGCGCCGGCGGTCCAGCCCCAGGGGTCGCCGCTCACGAAGATCGCGAGCAGCGCGAAGGTCGGCACCGCGCGACCGACGTTGGAGATGTTGATGGCCAGGAACCCACCGCGCCCCAGGTGGCCCAGCCACAGGGCGATCGGCAGGCCGACCAGCATCGCGGCCAGCAGGGCGGTGACGGTGATCAGCAGCTGCTGGACCAGCAGCTGCAGCATCCCTCCCGATCCGGACCAGTTGTCGGCCTCGCGCAGGTAGGCGAGGGCGTCGAGGAGCACGTTCACGCGATCAGCCCGCCGTCCGGGTCCAGGGCGTCAGCAGACGCTGGGAGAGCACGATCAGGACGTCGAGCAGCACCGCGAGCACCACGCAGAGGACGGCCGCGGTGAGCAGCTGGGCGCGGAAGTTGCTCTGCACCCCGTCGGCGATCAGGTTGCCCAGACCCCCGTAGGCGACCAGGGAGCCGACGGTCGTCAGCGCCACGGTCGAGACGGTGGCCACCCGCAGCCCCGCCATCACGACCGGCACCGCGAGCGGCAGCTCGATGCGCAGCAGCAGCCGCCCGTCGCCGTACCCGAGCCCACGGGCGGACTCGCGGACCTCCTCCGGCACCGCCCGCAGCCCCTCGAGGATCGCGCGCACCAGGATCGTGAGCGCGTAGAGCCCCAGCCCGATGACCACGGTGGTGGGGCTGAGGCCGGTGAAGGGGACCAGCAGCGGGAAGAGCGCCAGCGAGGGCACCGTGTAGAGGCCCGTGCTGACCCCCAGGACGGCGCTCTCCAGGCGCGGCACCCGGCGGGCCAGCAGGGCCAGCGGCATCGACAGGGCCAGCGCGAAGGCGACCGAGGCGAGCGTGATCGCCACGTGCTCGATGGTCGCCTCGACGATCTCGGGGCGGTAGTCGACCACGTAGTCCCAGCACAGCCACTCGTTGGTGAGACGCCCGTAGCAGCTCGGCCCGTCGGCGGCCTGCGCGAGTAAGGTCACCGCATGGACGCTACCGGGTCAGCACCCGCGAACGTGATGATCCGCCTCTCCGGCGTGGGCAAGCGCTACGACGACGGGACGGTCGCCGTGCAGGACCTCGACCTCGAGGTGCTCGAGGGCGAGATGGTCGTGCTCGTGGGCCCCTCGGGGTGCGGCAAGTCGACGACCCTGAAGATGATCAACCGGCTCATCGAGCCCAGCACCGGCACGATCGAGATCGACGGGCGCGACGTGACCACCGCCGACCCCGTCGAGCTGCGCCGCGGGATCGGCTACGTCATCCAGCAGATCGGGCTCTTCCCGCACCAGAAGATCATCACCAACGTGATGACAGTGCCGCTGCTGTACGGGGAGTCGAAGGCGACCGCGCGCGCCCGCGCCACCGAGCTGCTCGAGCTCGTCGGGCTCGACCCCGCGCTGCACGCCGAGCGCTACCCCCACCAGCTCTCCGGGGGTCAGCGCCAGCGCGTCGGTGTCGCCCGCGCCCTGGCCGCCGACCCGCCGGTGCTGCTGATGGACGAGCCCTTCGGCGCCGTCGACCCCGTCGTGCGGGTCCGGTTGCAGGAGGAGTTCCTGCGCCTGCAGCGCGACCTGGGCAAGACCGTCGTGATGGTCACCCACGACATCGATGAGGCGGTGCGGATGGGCCACCGGGTCGCGGTCTTCGCCGAGGGCGGCCGGCTCGCGCAGTACGGCACACCCGCGGAGCTCCTCGCCCACCCCGCTGACGAGTTCGTCGCCGACTTCGTCGGCTCCGAGAAGAGCCTGCGGCGACTGAGCGTCGTACCCCTGCGGCGCGAGCACCTGGAGCCGATGGACGGCGTCAGCGCCGGTCAGCTCGGCGCGGCCATCGACCTCGACACCAGCCTCGAGGGCGCCCTGGTGCACCTGCTGGGCAGCGACAAGTCGATGGTCGGGGTGCGCGAGGGCGTGCAGTTCGTCGGCGTGCTGACCCCCGCCGGGGTGCACCGCGCGCTCCGCGCGTCGCTGGCCGAGCAGGCCTGAGCGGCGCCTCGCCTCCGGCTGGCCGGGAGGTTCATCGGGCGGCCGATGAAGCTCCTGGATGGACGATGAAGCTTCATCGTCCCGCCGCCAGGTTCATCGGCCGGCCGATGAAGCATCAGGCGGCCGGCCGCCGCCCTCAGCCCTCGACGGGGACGTCGCGGTGCCAGGACTGGGTCACGTACTTCGTGCGCCAGCCCATGGAGGTGTAGAGCCCGTCGGCGTTGGTGGCGGAGTCGGCGTCGACCTCGAGGCCCACCCCGATCCGGCCGCGGCGGGCCGCGTCGCTGATGATCGTGCGCAGCAGGCCCTTGGCCACCCCGCGTCCGCGGGCGGCCTCGATGACGCCGATGTAGGAGACGTACGACGAGTCCGGACCGGTCGCGTTCTCGGAGAACGTGCCGATCAGGGCACCGACCGCGGGGTGCCGGCCCTCCTCGGCGGTGAGGCCCTCGGGGACGTCGTCGAACATCTCGGCGAGCCACCAGTGGTTCCAGCGGTGCCCGGGGTCCTCGCGCAGCCGGTGCAGGAACTCCGCGTAGCTCTCCTCGAAGTTGTTGAAGTGGTCGTTGAAGGACTGCTCGAGCACGTCGTGCACGGCGCGGAGGTCGGCCTCGTCGGGCAGCCCCTGGCCCTCGCGGTCGACGAGGCGGAAGCGCACCCCGCGGGCCTCCCACTCCTCGTTGTCGGGGACCAGGTCGACCTCCTCGGGTGTCACCGGGCGGTTCATCTGCCACCAGGTGCGCACCTTGCGGAAGCCGGCGCGGGTCAGCCACTCGGCCTGGCGCCCGTCGTCCTCGAAGGCACCGGTGTCGATCTGCTGGGTCGGCAGCCCACGGGCCTCGCCGACGGCGCGGGCCTGCGCGGTGGCCCACTCGAAGAGGGCGTCCGAGCACTTGCGCGCGATCGGCGCGCCCAGCTCGCGGCTGACGATGTGGGAGTAGAGCATCCGGCCGCCGGCGCGGTCGTGGACGCTGCCCCAGGCCTCGATCTGCCCCTCGGGGTCGCGGATCACGACGTTCTCGCGGGTGCGCAGGCCGTGCTCGGAGACCTCGACCAGCACGTCGTCGACGCCGGCCCCGGCCCAGCCGCGCCCGTGCCGCTCGTGCGCGCGCAGCAGGTGGGTCAGGCGGGCGACCTCGGCCGGGTCGTCGGCGTCCGGCGTGCCGACCTCCCACCCGTCCGGCAGGGGCAGGTCGTCGAAGATCTCCCCCGGGTCGCTCTCGAAGCGGTTCTCGTCGGGCAGGTTCTCCTCGGGAATCACCCGGACATGATGTCGTACGTCGCCTCGCCCGTCAGGGCGTGGTCCGAAACGGGACCGGCGATCCAGGCTCAGGCGCGGCGGCGGGCGCCGGCCTCGGCGGAGCGCCAGGCGACGGTGACGGTCTCGAGCTCGGCGCGCAGGACGTCGATCTCGGCCTCGAGCTCGGCGACCCGGACGATGGCGTCGGCGGCGCGCTCCTCGGCGGACTCGAGGCTTCGGCTGACCAGGCGACCCTCCTTTTCGAGGTCGACGTTGCGGCGGTGGGCCACCTCGACCTGGCGGGCGCTCTCGGCGGCGGTGCGCTGGGTCTTGACCAGCTCGGTCTGCAGGTCGCCCAGGGCGACCTCGCGCTCGCCCAGCCGACCGGTGAGCTCGGCGACCCGGGCTGCGTGCTCGTCGGCGCGGGCCTCGGCGAGGCGGCGGTAGGCCTGGGCCTGCTCGGCCCGGTCGCGGTTGGCGTCGCGGCGCGAGGCCAGCAGCTCGGCGTGGGTCATCCGGGTGGCAGCGGCCCCCAGCACGACGGCGCCCAGGGCGGCGACGGTGACCAGCAGCGCGGAGCCGCTGGCCACGGCACCCAGCACCAGCAGGGCCGAGAGCACCAGCAGGGCGGTGGCCACGCTCAGGCGGGTCGAGCGCTGCCGACGACGCGAGCTCCGCGAGGCGGATGTGACGGACGAGGCCTGCGGGGCTCCAGCGACAGATGAGGACATACCTGCAGGCTAGGCGTCCGGATCGTCCTCAGGCACGCGACACGCGCGCTCGAGCGCCAGCCCGCACGCGACGACGGCCACACCGGCGAGGGCGGCCAGCCCCGACCAGAGCATCCGCTGGCCCGCCAGCTCGGCGCTCAGACCCAGCCAGGACAGCGCGTAGCCGGCGTACCCGGCGCCCACGAGCGCGCCGGCGTAGGCGCTCGCGCGACCGAAGGCGAGCCGGTTGACCGCGCGGTGCGGCTCCATCGGCTCGCGCCGCTGCTGCAGGCTGACGTGGGTGTGCCGCGCGGTGACCCCGACGACGAGCGCGACCAGCGCCAGCAGCGCGGGCTGCACCCAGGTGACCACCGGCGCCGAGCCGAGCCACGCCGTGGTGACCGGGCGCGCCAGCCAGCCGAGGACCAGACCGAGCACCACTGCCGCGGTCAGCGCGGCGGGCGAGGTCGGGGTGAGCCGGCCCTCGGGCTCGCTCACTCGACCGCGAGCGTGAGGTCCTCGCGCAGCGTGATGCCGTCCAGGCCGGTCTCGGCGAGCAGGTCGGCGATCGGTCCGCGCTCGGGCAGGCTCGCGTCGGGCTCCAGGTCGAACCACGGCTTGAGCACGAAGGGGCGCTCGGCGGCGCGCGGGTGCGGCAGGCGCAGGTGCGGCTCGTTGCTGCGCCGGTCGCCGACGACGATCAGGTCGACGTCGAGGGTGCGCGGCGCGTTGAGGACCTCGCTGCGCTCCCGCTCGAAGGCGTCCTCGATGGCCAGCGCACGGTCCATCAGCCGGTTGGCGGCCAGCGTGGTGTCGGCCAGGACGACCGCGTTCAGGTAGTTGCGCGAGCCCTCCGGGGCGTCGACCGGCTCGGTCTCGTAGACCGGCGAGACGCCGGTGACCCAGACGTCCGGGGTGTCGGCGATCGCGTTGACCGCGCCCTGGAGCATGGACATCCGCTCGCCGAGGTTCGACCCGAGGGCCAGGACCACCCGGCGGATGGGGCGCATCTCACCGGTCAGGGTGTCCGCGTTGATGATGTGCGGGTTGGGGGTCTCAGTCACGTCGAGTCCTCGCGTCTCCGGGTGATCGTCAGCGTGACGTCCGAGAACGTCGCGCGGATGGGGGCGTGCGGCTTGTGGACCGTGATCCGGGCCCATTCAACACGATCGTGCAACAAGCAGACATCGGCGATCCGCTGGGCCACCGTCTCGATCAGGTCGACGGGGTCGCGCTCCACCGCGGTCTTGACCGCGGCCACGAGACTTCCGTAGTCGACGGTGTCGCGCAAGTCGTCCGAGGCGGCCGCGGGTGCGGTGTCCAGGCCCAGGGTGAGGTCGAGCACGAAGGTCTGGCCGTCGCGCTTCTCGTGCTCCAGGACCCCGTGGTGGGCGAAGCACTCCACGCCGAGGACCGAGATCTCGTCAGTCATGGGGTCCCTCCTCCTGCGTCAGTGCGGCCCAGACGGCCAGGGCGTCGCGTGCCGACCGTACGTCGTGCACCCGCACCCCCCAGACGCCGGCTCGGGCCAGCTCGAGCACGACGGCCAGGTGGGCGGCCTCCCGCTCCCCCACGGGGCGGGGTCCGCCCCTGCCGGCTCGCGAGGAGTCCAGCAGCGAGCCCAGGAACGACTTGCGGCTCGCGCCCACCAACAGAGGGTGGCCCAGGGCCAGCAGCGGGTCGAGGTCGCGCAGCAGCGCCCAGCTGTGCGCGGGGGTCTTGGCGAAGCCCAGGCCCGGGTCCAGCACGATCCGGTCGTCGGCCACGCCGGCGGCCCGGATCACCTCCACCCGTTCCTCCAGCTCGCGACAGACCGCGGCCACGACACCGCCGGCCTCGTCGTAGACCGCGAAGTCGCGCATCCGGTCGCTGTGGGCGCGCCAGTGCATCGCCACGTACGTCGCACCCGCGGCCGCGACGACCTCGAGCACGGCCGGGTCCGCGAGCCCGCCGGAGACGTCGTTGACCACCACGGCGCCGGCCTCGAGCGCGGCCTCGGCCACCTCGTGGCGCATCGTGTCGACGGAGACGACCGCCCCGGCGTCGGCCAGCTCGCGGATCACCGGCACCACGCGGGCCAGCTCCTCGGCCACCAGCGGGCGCGTCGCACCGGGCCGGGTCGACTCGCCGCCGATGTCGAGCAGGTCGGCGCCCTCGTCCAGCAGCGCGAGCCCGTGGGCGACCGCGTCGGCGGGGGCGGCGTACCGGCCGCCGTCGGAGAAGGAGTCGGGAGTGACGTTGACGACGCCCATCACCCGGGGGCGCCCCAGGGGGACGCCCAGCGGGACGGCCGGCGCAGGGATCATCGGGTCGACCCCTCGCTCAGCGGGTGGTGCCGTGGATCAGGGCCATGGCCTCGGCGCGCGTCGCCTGGTCGGTGAGCATCGTGCCGCGCACCGCGGAGGTGATCGTGCGGGCGCCGGCCTTGCGGACCCCCCGCATCGTCATGCACAGGTGCTCGGCCTCGATGACGACCACGGCACCGCGCGCGTCGAGGATCCGCATCAGGGACTCGACGATCTGGGTGGTCAGCCGCTCCTGGACCTGCGGGCGCTGCGCGTAGACGTCGACGAGCCGGGCCAGCTTGGAGATGCCGGTGATCTTGCCGGACTCGGCGGGGATGTAGCCGACGTGCGCGACCCCGGTGAAGGGCACCAGGTGGTGCTCGCACATCGACCACAGCTCGATGTCCCGCACCAGGACCATCTCGCCGTGACCCAGGTCGAAGGTCGTGGTCAGCACGTCCTCGGCCCGCATCCGCAGCCCGGCGGTGGTCTCGGCGTACGCCCGGGCCACCCGGGCCGGGGTCTCGAGCAGGCCCTCGCGGTCGGGGTCCTCCCCGATCGCGAGCAGCAGCTCACGCACCGCGGCCTCGGCCCGGGCGTGGTCGAAGTCCGGGATGTCCCCCGGATCCCGCTCCGCCACGGTGACCGGGTCGGTCACGGCCGCCACGAGTCGTCGGGAGGACCCGGCGGGGTGGACGGGCCGCCCGGCGCACCGCCGGCACCCGGCGTACCGCCGTGCACGTCGCCGTCGGCTCCGGGGGGCGTGATGATCGCTCCCGGCCCGTCCGGGCCGCCACCCTGCCCGTAGTCGTGGCCGGGGCCCCGGTCGTTGCGCTGGGTCTCGGCGGCACCGTTGACGCGGGCGCGCTCGCGGATCTCCTCCGGGATCTCCACGGCGGGGATGTGCGAGGGCTGGCGGTCCGGCGAGCCGGTCCAGGCCGGACGCACCGAGCGGCGGCGCAGCGGCACGAAGACGTCGGCGATCTGCTGCTTGTCGAGGGTCTCCTTGTCCAGCAGGACCAGCACGAGCTGGTCGAGCACGTCGCGGTTCTCCTCGAGGATGTCGAAGGCCTCCTGGTGGGCGGCCTGCAGCAGCTTCTTGGTCTCGTCGTCGACCATCGCCGCGACGTCCTCGGAGTAGTTGCGCTGGTGCCCCATGTCGCGGCCCAGGAACGGCTCCGAGTTCGAGTCGCCGAGCTTGATCGCCCCGAGGCGCTCGGTCATGCCGTACTGCGTGACCATCGCGCGAGCCAGGCTGGTGGCCTTCTCGATGTCGTTGCCGGCGCCGGTGGTGGGGTCGTGGAAGATCAGCTCCTCCGCGGCCCGCCCGCCGAGCATGTAGGCGAGCTGGTCGAGCATCTGCGAGCGCGGCTGGGAGTAGCGGTCCTCGTCGGGCAGCACCATCGTGTAGCCCAGGGCCCGCCCGCGCGGCAGGATCGTGATCTTGTGCACCGGGTCGTTGCCCGGCAGCGCCGCCGCGACGAGGGCGTGGCCGCCCTCGTGGTAGGCCGTGATCAGCTTCTCCTTCTCGCTCATCAGGCGGGTGCGCCGCTGCGGGCCGGCGATCACGCGGTCGATGGCCTCGTCGAGGGAGGCGTCGGTGATGAGCTTCTCGCTCTCCCGTGCGGTCAGCAGGGCCGCCTCGTTGAGCACGTTGGCCAGGTCGGCGCCGGTGAAGCCCGGCGTACGACGAGCGACCGAGAGCAGGTTGATGTCGGGCGACATCGGCTTGCCGCGGCTGTGCACCTGGAGGATCTGGTGGCGTCCGGCGAGGTCCGGGGCGTCGACCTGGATCTGGCGGTCGAAGCGGCCCGGGCGCAGCAGCGCCGGGTCGAGCACGTCGGGTCGGTTGGTGGCGGCGATCAGGATGACGCCGCCGCGCACGTCGAAGCCGTCCATCTCGACGAGCAGCTGGTTGAGGGTCTGCTCGCGCTCGTCGTGCCCGCCGCCCATGCCGGCGCCGCGGTGGCGACCCACGGCGTCGATCTCGTCGATGAAGACGATGGCCGGGGCGTTCTCCTTGGCCTGCTCGAACAGGTCGCGCACCCGGGAGGCGCCGACGCCGACGAACATCTCGACGAAGTCGGAGCCGGAGATCGAGTAGAACGGGACGCCGGCCTCGCCGGCGACGGCGCGGGCGAGCAGCGTCTTGCCGGTGCCCGGGGGGCCGTAGAGCAGGACGCCCTTGGGGATCTTGGCGCCGACGGCCTGGAACTTGGCGGGCTCCTGGAGGAACTCCTTGATCTCGCCGAGCTCCTCGATGGCCTCGACGCAGCCGGCGACGTCGTTGAACGTCGTCTTCGGCATGTCCTTGGTGATCAGCTTGGCCTTGGACTTGGCGAACTGCATGACGCCGCGTCCGCCGCCGCCCTGCATGTTGTTGAGCAGCCAGAGGAAGACGATGAAGATGATGATGAGAGGCAGGAACGAGAAGAGGAACGAGCTCAGGGCGCTGGGCCGCGAGATCTCGGTCTTGAGCTCCTCGATGGTGCCCTCGTCGACCTGCGCCTGCGCCTCGTTGTAGAGGCGGGTCTGGGTGCCCTGCACCCAGTAGCTGAAGACCTCCGCGCCGTCCTCGCGCACGCCCTCGTCGAGGGTCGCGCGGATCTCCTGGTCACCCCCGACGAAGGTGATCGACTCGACCTCGCCCGCCTCGATGTGGGCGGTCATCTCGGAGGCAGGGATCTCGTCGCCGCCACTGCTGGGGGCCAGGAACTGCAGGGCGAGGAGCACGCCGACGACAGCGACGACGATCCACAGCCAGGGACCCTTGACAATGCGCTTCACGGACTTCTCTCGTCTGGGGGCTCGAACGGGCGGACGGCGGTACACACCGTCGTCCGGCTCATTCTCGCAGGCGACTGGTGATCAGGGGGCCCCGGCAGGCGCTGCTCAGGAGTAGACGTGCGGGGCGAGGGTGCCGATGTCGCGCAGGTTGCGGTACTTCTCGCGGTAGTCCAGGCCGTAGCCGACGACGAACTCGTTGGGGATGTCCCAGCCGACGTACTTCACGTCGACCGGCATCTGCAGCGCCTCGGGCTTGCGCAGCAGGGTGGCGATCTCGACGCTGGCGGGGTTGCGGCTGGTGAGGTTCGAGGTCAGCCAGGACAGGGTCAGGCCGGTGTCGATGATCTCGTCGACGATCACGACGTGACGCCCCGAGATGTCGGTGTCGAGGTCCTTGAGGATCCGCACGACGCCGCTGGACTTGGTGCCCGAGCCGTACGAGGTCACCGCCATCCAGTCCATCTCGAGGTGGCGGGTGAAGGAGCGGGCCAGGTCGGCCATCACCATCACCGCGCCGCGCAGGATGCCGACGATGAGGAGCTCCTCGCCCTCGTAGTCCTGCTCGATCTGGGCGGCCATCTCCTTGAGCCGGGCCTGGATCTGGGCCTCGGTGAAGAGGACGTTGACGAGGTCGTGCTCCACGTGGGCAGAGTCCATGTGAGGAGCCTAAGGGGCGGGACAGGACGGGTGCGCACTCGGTCTCGGACCGAGCGCGGCCAGCGCCGCACGGGCCCGCGACGCCGTCCATGCCTCGTGGCCGTCGGTCATCGCGGGGCCAGCTCGCGCCAGGCGCCCCACAGCCGTTCGTGCTCGAGGTCCAGCTCGTCGCGGGGCAGCAGCGCGTCGAGCCCGGTCTCCCCCGACCTCCGGGCCCGGTAGCACCGGTCCGCCCAGATCCGGGCGTGGTCACGTCCCACCTGGATCCCGGTCAGCCGCAGCATGTCCGCCCGGCTCCCGTACTCGTAGGTCAGCGTGCCGGGGCTCAGCCTGGTCTGCGCGGCGATCGCACGCTGGCTCGGCGCACCGAGCCCCTGCTGCAGCAGGAGGGCGTTGATCGCATCGGCCACGTCGGCGCTGCGGGTCCACTCGTTCCTGGGTCTCATGCGCCGACACCACCACCGTCCGCCGACAGGTCGGCCCGCTGCCGGGCTGCTTCTCCACACCCCCTTCCTCGCGTTTGTTCACCCGGGTGAACAAACGAGGACAAGGGGCATCCCACAGGGGCCGGACCGACGAACGGTCCGGCCCCTGCAGGGTGGATCACCAGAGGTCGACCATGCTCCTTCCGGGACGGTCGGCACGCATGGCCCTCGTGCCCGACCTCGCAGGCTTGACCCGCACCCGCAGCACCTGCGCCTTGGACGCCTCGACGTCCTCGGAGCCCAGGTAGCGGACCTTGACGCGGTACTTGCCCGCCGCCAGCTTCGGCAGCTTGAGCTTCTGCACGCCTGCCTCGTCGGCGTCCAGGTCACGGGTCAGCGTCCTGCCGCCCACCAGCGTCACCTCGATGACACCGGTCGGCACGACCTCACCGACCGTGCGGACCACGACCTTCAGCCGGGCACGCTCGTCAGCCCGCACGGGCCTGTCGAGCACCTTGACCTTGGTCTTCGACGACACCGGCTCCTCCGGCTGCTCGTCACCGGGGACCGCCAGGCCCTCGGCGACCGCCGACCCGTCGGCGTACCCAGCCCTCGAGGCCGTGACCAGCACCCCGACCAGAGTGCCCTTGTCCGCCGCACCGAGCGTGTACGTCGCCCCGGTCGCGCCGGCGATCGGCTCACCGTCGCGGGTCCACTGGTAGGCGAAGGACAGGCCCTCCGCGCTCCACGTCCCCTCGGAGACGCTCAGCAGCCCACCCACCACGGGCTCACCACTGATCTTCGGAGCCGTGACCACCGTCGGTGCACCACCCGCAGCGACCACCACCGGGCTGGCCATGGCCGTGCCATCGGTACGACCGGTCCTGCTGGCGGTCACCCGCACGTTCACCGAGCGGCCCAGGTCGTCCTTCGTCGCGGTGTACCCCGAGGCGGTGGCGCCGGCGATGGCTTCGCCGTCGCGCATCCACTGGTAGGCGAAGGTCAGACCCTCGGTGTCCCAGGTGCCCGGCTGGGCCGTCAGGGCGCCGCCGACCTCGGCGTCGCCGCCGATGCTCGGGGCCACGGTGTTCACCGGCGCCGCGGCCGGGGGCGGCGTACCGCCACCGCCACCGCCACCGCCACCGGGCGCGGCCGGCACTGCGACCGGCAGCTCGAAGCGCGCCTCCTCGAAGCTCACCCGGGCGCCATCGGCTCGGTTCTCCTGCAGGTAGTCGGGCCGCTTGGCGTAGCGGACCATCGTGAGCGTCCGGCCGGCGTCGGCCGCGACCGGCGTGTACGCCGGATCGGTACCGACCACGGTCGCCCCGCGCAGCCACTCCACCCGGGTCGGGACCAGCGCGCCGGGCCAGGTGCCCGCCGTCGCCGTCAGCACGGTCCCGACCGCCGGCACGCCCTGCACCTCGGGGGCCACGAGCGGTGTCACCGCAGCGGCCGCACAGGTCATCTTGATCAGCAGGTCCAGCCGCTCCGGCGGCACCTCCATCTCGGCCGTCGAGGTCGGCGTGCAACCTGCCTTCGTGGCGTCGACCCGGTAGTACCCGGCCAGGACGTCCCACCGGAAGACGCCGTCTGCACTCGTGACGTCGGGGTTCACCCGGTTCGACGGCGACATGATGGCGCTGCCGTCGGGGACCGGCGTGAACGGCCCGGCGCCGGTGTCTGCACGCATCAGCTCGGTGCGCACCGCGTCGAGCGGCTGGCCGTACTGGTCGGTCACCACGCCCGACGGGTCGATGTAGAGGTCGAACACGACCGGCCGCGTGGCGTCGCAAGTGGCCAGGACCGTCGTGGTGAGAGTGGCCTCGCCATGCTCGGGGTAGGCGCTGGGCACGGTGGCCCTGTACACCCCCGGCGCGGACTCCACGAGGACGCCGGCGCTGCGCTCGACTCCCTCGACGACCAGGCTCCAGGCCGGGTCGGCCACGCCGGGACAGCCTTCGACGACCAGGTCCAGCGGCGCGCGGTAGTGCACGACGTACACCCCGTTCTGGTCGATGTAGGGCGCCGGCAACCAGGGATCGGCGCCGGGAGAGTTGCCGAGCTCGACGCCCGCGGGAGCGGGGCGGGGCCGCGTCAGCAGGACGGGCGACTCCAGGGCGGTGGTGACCCCACGGACCACGGTGCCCGACGCCGTTGTCGGGAAGTGGGCAGATCCCGCGGGAGGGCTGACCCTCAGCTGGTAGCTGCCCTCGGGGAGACCAACGGAGGTGAAGTGGCCGTCGCTGTTGGTGCGGACCACACCCGCGCACCGCAGGACGCCGGACACTGCGCGGCAGGGCTCGACGAGGGCACCGGGGACCGGGTCGCCCGACTCGTCGACGACCTGTCCCGAGAGCCCGCCGAGGAGCTGGGACACCTCGCCGTTGCGCACCGGGAAGAGATAGCGGCCCAGCCGGTCGCCGGCGTTCTGCGTGCCGCCCACCAGGGAGTTGGGGCCGTCGTCGAGGAGCGCCCCGGGCTCCAACGAGCCGTCGAGCTGGATGACCGTCCCGGGGACGTCGGGTGTCCCCGCGGTGAAGCCGGCGAGGGCGGTGACGTCGGAGACCTCGCCAATGTCCCACTGGAGCTGGTCGTAGTTGAAGGTGATGTCGAAGTCACCCTCCGACGACTCGGCGCCGCTGCGCTGCGTGAGCAGGAGCTGGAAGCTGTTGAGCCGGTCGGTCGCGTGGCTGAAGTAGCCGACGTCGACCCAGTTCACGCAGAACGACGACCCGTCGGGGCTCGCCCCGTAGGTGACCACGTTGGAGCCCTCGCCGCGTGTGTCGACGTCGGCGAAGAAGGGCGCGATGATCGGCGGACCGCTGTAGCCGCCCCCGGCGTCGGAGGAGAACGCCGACGGCGTGTAGGCGCTGAGCTCCTCACCGAAGGTGACGTTGCCGTTGTTGTTGACGAAGACGTCGCTGTAGGGCTGGCCGAAGAAGCTCAGCGCGAACGGCAGGGCGACAGCGTCGGAGGACTCGTCATCGTTGGGCGGCAGGTAGTTGCTCAGGCAGTGGTCGTAGGCCGGCCCGTACTCGCCGCCCGTCGGCGCCGACGTCCGGGGTCGGGGCTGCAGCAGGACGGTTCCTAGATCGACAGGGTCTGCGCCGACCTCGACCGACGAGCCCTCGACCGGTGCACCAGGCAGCTCGGAGCCGCCGCCCAGGACGAGCGGGGCGAAGCCGGCCCGGAGGAAACGGAACGTGTAGGTGCCCTGCGTCAGCTCGGCCGACACCCGGCCGCTCCCATCGCCCACGGACTCGGACACCGCAGTCCACTCGTCGCCGTCCCACCGCAGCGCCTGCAGGATCGGTGCGACCACCTTGTTGCCGCCGACCGTCCGCACCGTGCTCGTCACTGTCGTCGGGGGCCGGTTGTCCAGCACGAGTGCCTCTGCGATCTCGTGCTCCGCGACGTCGGTCGGGATCGTGAAGGTGTGCGCCCGGGCCGGGTTGCTGCGGCCTCCGAGACAGGTCCAGGCCCGCCCGTACACGCAGGCGGTGTACGCCGTGTCGGCCGTTCGGAGCATCGCGACTGCGAACCGGCCGGAGGCATCCGAGGGTGCGTTGCCGGCCCAGTTGTAGGAGTCGCCCTCGACGGAGATGATGTCCACGTCCGCGCCCATGATGGGCCGCCCCTCCTGGTCGACGACCGACCCGGTCACCAGCACCTGGTCGACGACGACCTCGGCGAGGGTCGTCTGCCCGCCGACCACGTGCAGCGTCTCGGCGGCTCGACGCTTCCTCACACCGCCGAGGCAGACCCAGCCCGTCCCTGCGTCGGCGCACACCGTGACGCTGTCGGTGGACTCGGGAACGCCCGTGAAGACGATGGTGCCGTCCTCGTCCGCCCGGCCCTTCGCCTTGAAGTAGGGCGCTCCGGGCACCTCGCGGATCTTGACGCGCGGACGGGCCAGGGGCCGGGAGAGCCCGTCGACGACCGAGACCGCGACCTGACCGGTGCGACGGGAGACGCGGAAGTCTCCCAGCTTCTTCTCCTCCCCGGCCGCGACCGTGACCTCGCCCATCTCGATGGGCTCGTAGCCACGTCCGTCCGGGTCGCTGGCCCTGATCGTCCAGGTCCCGGCGTCGAGGTGCAGGGCGAAGTAGCCGTCGCTCTGGAACTGGTCGCTGCTGTAGGTCAACGCCGAGGCCGCGGGGAGGCCGTCTGCGTCCACGGCCTCGACCAGGATGTCGTGGACCGCTCGATGGTCGAGGTCGTCGTGGACAGTGCCGTGCACGACCGCCGTGGCGGTGCCGCGGAGACTGGTTGCCGGCAGGCGCTCGATGAGCCCCTCGGCGACCTGGACGACCCGTCCAGCGCCGCCGCCGTACCACTGGGTCTGCAACCCGGCGCCGGAGAACCGGAGCCGGTACTCACCCTGCGGCAGCTCCAGGTACCAGTTCCCTGGGGCCCGCCCCGTCTCGGACGGCGTGCCAGTCGTCCCCACTGGCGGGTCGACGTCCGGGTCGGACCCCACGGCGAAGGCCTCGACGGTGACCCCGTCCAGTCCGCGTGCCTGGAGGTCGTGGGCGAAACCCGTGAGGGTCCCGTTGCCTGCCTCGGGCGAAGGGGCGGCCGCGGCCGCACCGGCGACGAGGAGGCTGCCGAGCAGCAGGACCAGTGACAGGAGTACCGACAGACCGGAACGACGGGGTGACGAGCGCATGAGTCCTCCGCAGGACGAGCAGGGCTGGAACCCTGAAAGTAAAGAGCCCGCAGGGGCTCCCGTCTGCCCCAGTCTTTTCCTGGCCCGCTCCGGTCATGCCGGCACGCATGGGGGCTACTCCGGTGAGGTGCTCGCGCGCACGATCGGACTACCTGAGGACGAGGCACGAGTTCCAGGTGGACTACCTCGACCCCAGCGCAGGCGCTCGGGACGTGCTGCGCGCCGCGCGGGGCGAACCTGACCAGACCACCCGACCCCATGCCCGGCCCCCGCCCGTGGGAGCTGCCCCGGCCCGGCGTCAGGTCGCCCGGGTCACCTCGAGCAGCCCGTCCCGCCGCACCCCACGCAGGTGCCCGGGGAGGTCGACCCACTTCTGACCCCGCCAGCGGGTCAGCAGCGAGTCGAGGGCCAGGACGTGCTCGTGGAACAGCTCGGCGGGCGGGGCGCCGGCGGCGACGGCGACCAGGCGCAGCACCCGCCGGCGCAGCGCGTCGGGGACGCCCTCGAGCGCCTCGACCGGGAGGGCGCCCTCGGCGGTGACCAGGTCGGCGTACGTCGCCTCGGCGAGGTCGTCGAGGAGGTCGGTGTCGGCGCGCAGCTGGTCGGCGGTGCGGGCCAGGGTGGCGGCGATGCCGGGGCCGAGCTGGTCCTCGAGGACCGGGAGCACGCTGCGGCGCACCCGGACGCGGGCGAAGCCGGGGTCGAGGTTGTGCGGGTCGTCCCAGACCTCGATGCCCTCGACCTGGCAGGCGGTGACGGTGTCGTCGCGGGAGACGTCGAGCAGCGGGCGGCGGTAGCGGTCGAAGCGGCGACGCATCCCGGCCAACGAGCGGCCGCCGGAGCCACGGGCCAGCCCCAGCAGCACCGTCTCGGCCTGGTCGTCGCGGGTGTGGCCCAGCAGCACCGCCGCGGCGCCGACGTGGTCGGCGACCTGCTCGAGGACGGCGTACCGGGCCCGACGGGCGGCCGCCTCGGGGCCGATGCCGGCATCGGCGCCGACCTGCACCCGCGCCGTCAGCGTCTCGTCGGCGCCGAGCGCCGCCATCTGCGCCACCACGCGCTCGGCCTGCGCGTCCGACCCGTCCTGGAGTCCGTGGTCGACGGTCGCGCCGACCACCTTCCAGCCGCCGGCGCGCGCCTCGTGCACGGTCGCGGCCAGCAGGGCCAGCGAGTCCGCCCCGCCGGAGCAGGCCACGACGACGACCGCGCCGGGGTCGAGGTCCTCGAGGTCGCGGCGCACGGCGACGCGGACCGCGGCCACCGACGGGTGCAGCCTCACAGCTGGCCCCTCACAGCACCCGGGCGACCCACGCGTCGGGGTCGTGGATCTCGGCCTTGCTGGGCAGGTTCTCCGGGCCGGCGAAGACGGCGTTGAACTCGCTCATCCCGGCCTTGTCGACGACCGCGCGCACGAACGCCGCACCGTCGCGGTACTGCGCCATCTTCGCGTCGAGGCCCAGCAGCCGGCGCACCAGCCGGTCGAGGGTGCCCAGCCCCTTGCGGCGCTCGTCGAACTTGGCGCGGATGCTGTCCACGGAGCCGATCACCTCGGGCCCGACACCGTCCATCACGACGTCGGCGTGGCCCTCGAGCAGCGACATCACGCCTGTGACCTGGTCCATCAGCGCGCGCTGCTCGGGGCTGCTGAACATCTCCACCAGGCTCCCGCCGCCGCGGGGGCCGTCCGCGCCACCGGTGTCGTCGGAGCCGCGGGCCGCGATCGCCGCCTTGATCCGACCGAGGCCGTCGTCGAGGAGGCTGGCGGTGTCCATGGTGCCGCTGAGCTGCTCGACCAGGGAGAAGATGTGCTCGCGCATCCACGGCACCGCGGTGAACTGCACGCGGTGGGTCTCCTCGTGCAGGCACACCCACAACCGGAAGTCGGTCGGGTCCACCTCGAGCTCGCGCTCGACGTGCACGATGTTGGGCGCGACCAGCAGCAGCCGGCCCGCCGGGTCGTGGAAGGGGTCGAACTGGCCCAGCACCTTCGAGGCCAGGAAGCCCAGCAGGCCGCCCACCTCGGCGCCGGTGACCCGCGAGCCCACCGCCAACGACAGCCCGGAGGGCGGCTTCTTCTCCATCAGCTTCGCCACCACGGGCGCCAGGACGGTGCTGAACGCGTCGGCGTTCGCCTGCACCCACCCGGCGCGGTCGACGACCAGCACGGGGGCGGTGTCGGCGTCGGCGTGCAGCCCGGTGAACTCCGCGACCAGCGGCGTGGACAGGTGCGCACCCGCCCGCAGCTCGGCCACGGCGCTGTCGGCCTCGGTGCGGCTGATGGCGGGGCCGTCGCCCGCGAGCCTGGTGCCCAGCCGGACGGCGAGGTCCCAGTCGATGATCTGCGGCGGGCTCGTCGTCATGGGCCGAACCTACTCACCCGGGCCCAGCACCCCACCCACCCCCGGTGGTTCGACCGGTGGTTCGACCGGTGGGTCAACCGGTGCCGGCGCGGGCGCAGCGACAGGCGCCCAGCGCGGCGGCGGCCCGGTCGAGCGCAGCCTCGGCGTACCCCTCGTCGGCCGCCTTGACCCGGTCGAGCATCAGCGCGAACACCATCGGTACGCCGTCGCGGCTCACGGCCGTGCCCGCCAGGCTGCTCACCCCGCTGAGGGTCCCGGTCTTGGCCCGCACCGCCCCGACGGCCGCCGGCGGGGCGTCGTCGAAGCGCAGCGTCAGCGACCCGCTGAAGCCGGCCGTCGGCAGCCCGCCGAGCAGTGCGCGCACCGGGTCGTCCGCGGCGGAGCCGACGACCGCCTGGAGCACGCCGACCAGCGTCTCGGGGCTGACCAGGTTCTCGCGGGACAGCCCGCTGCCGTCGTACAGGCGCTCGGGGGCGGGGACGCCGAGGCGCGTCAGGGTCCGCTCGACGCCGCGGACGCCGTCGACGAAGCTGCCCTTCCCACCGGTGGCGAGCCCGACGTGGCGCAGCAGCACCTCGGTCGCCTCGTTGTCGCTGACCTGGAGCAGCCGGTCGACGATGTCGTCGACAGGCGCGCTCTCGACCGCGGCGACCTCCTCGCCGCGCCCCGGCGCCCGGGACGGGCTGCCCTGGACCCGGACGCCCGCGTCGGCCAGGGCCTGCGCGAAGACGGCCGCCGCGGTGGCCGCGGGGTCGGGCACCCGGCCGTAGCCGGACTCGGGTCGACCCTCGTCGACCCACAGCGCGGTGATCGGCGCGACCACGTCGCCGACGTACGTCTCGGGCCAGCGCGGGTTGAAGGCCGGGCCCGAGAACAACCGGTCGTCGTAGCCGACCCGGACCCTGCGCACGCCCTGCTCGAGCAGCTCCTCGGCGCTGAGCCGGGCCAAGGTGGTGATGTCGGTGCGCGCGGGCACGCTGGTGGTGCCGGGGCGGTCGGGAGCCCGCATCAGGAAGGGGTCGCCGCCACCGACCACGACGAGCCGGTCGCCGCGCAGCACGGTGCTGGTGCGGAAGGTGGTGCCCGGCTCGATGGTCTCGAGCGCGGCCAGCGAGGTGATCAGCTTGGTGGTGGAGGCGGGGACGAGCGCACCGCCCTGCTCGTACGCCGCAGCCCCGGACAGGCCCGCGACCGCGACCGCGACCCGCTTGCCGAGCCGCCGCTCGCCCAGCCGGCGCTCGAGCGCGCGGCGCACCGCCGTCGGGCTCAGCTCGGCCGCATCGCCCGCCGCGAGCGGATCGGCCACCGGGCCCGGTGCGGTGAGCGCCGGCAGGCTCAGCCCCGGGGGCGGCGGCACCGCGGCGGGGTCGGCGAGCGGATCGGGCTCGTCCTCGCCGCCCAGCACCCGCTCGGACCAGGCGTCGAGTCGCTCCCTCGCGGGGTCGACCAGGTCGAGGCGCCAGGCCGCGGCACCCGCCGCCAGCGCGACGACGAGCAGCAGCACCAGCCAGGTCGAGGCCCGACCGACCTCGTTGGGAGCCCGAGGGGAGGAGTGGTGTGGGTCACGTCCGACCACCAGATGCACCTCCCCTTGCGCGTTTCGGGCCATTGTGCGCGAGACTGGCGGGGGCTCCGCCACGGGGCCCGACAACGACTTGAAGACCGGCCGAGCTGGCCGACCGACACGCGGAGGCAATACGTGCTGGAGTTCGACGTACTGGTGGAGATCCCCAAGGGCGAGCGGAACAAGTACGAGGTCGATCACGACTCCGGACGCCTGCGGCTGGACCGCACCCTCTTCACCTCGACCCAGTACCCGGCCGACTACGGCTACATCGAGGACACCCTCGGCCAGGACGGCGACCCGCTCGACGCGCTCGTCATCCTGCAGCAGCCGACCTTCCCGGGCTGCCTCATCAAGTGCCGCGCGATCGGCATGTTCCGGATGACCGACGAGGCCGGCGCCGACGACAAGGTGCTGTGCGTGCCCGCGGCCGACCCGCGCCTCGAGCACATGCGCGACATCAGCCACGTCTCCAAGTTCGACCGCCTGGAGATCCAGCACTTCTTCGAGGTCTACAAGGACCTCGAGCCCGGCAAGTCCGTCGAAGGCGCCGACTGGGTCGGTCGCAGCGAGGCCGAGGCCGAGGTCCTGGCCTCCTTCGAGCGCGCCAAGGCCCACGGGCACTGAGCCCCTGCTCGGCCGGCCGCAAGGTTCATCGGCCGGCCGATAGAACTCCTGGCGGGACGATGAAGCTTCATCGTCCCGCCATCAGTTTCAGCGGCCGGCCGACAAAGCTCCCGGCCGCCGGGCGCTAGGCCAGGTCACCGATCAGTGCGGCGGCACGCAGCATCTCGGTCGGCACGCCGAAGGCGTCGACCAGGTCACCCGCGAGCGGGCGCACCTTGCGGCACAGCGAGGCGACCTCGCGGCTGATCGCCTTCGAGCGCTGGGTGGAGAGCCGGCCGTGCTCCATGAACCACGCCCGGTCGGCCTCGATGACCGAGAGCGCGTAGAGGTCGCACAACAGGTTGAGGGCGACCTTCTGGTCCCCCTCGGGCAGCGCCCGGGTCCGGGCCACGAAGGCCTCGAGCACCAGGCGCTCCATGTGCGCGTCCGCGGCGCCGATGACGTGGTCCTGCACCCGGGAGAACACCGCCCCGGCGGGCATCCCCTGGTCGACGCCGCGCTTGAGCCGCCGCGCGGCGCCGCTGATCATGTGCTCCTCGCGGAAGCGCAGCATCGCGAGCTGGTACTCCGGGTCGAGCAGGCCGGCCTCCTGGTCCCACTCGTCGCCCCCGGGCAGCAGGTCGCGGACCCGCTCGAGGAGCTGGTGCACGCGGGTCTTCTCGACCACGGTCTCGACCGCCAGGCCGGCCACGAAGCGGGCCATGCCGAGCTGGTCCATGTCCTCGAACTCGCTGGCGTAGTCGGTGAGCAGCCCCTTGGCCACGAGCTGCAGCAGCACGTGGTTGTCGCCCTCGAAGGTCGTGAACACGTCGGTGTCGGCCTTGAGCGCGGCGAACCGGTTCTCGGCGAGGTAGCCGGCGCCGCCGCAGGCCTCGCGGCACTCCTGGATGGTGCGGGTCGCGTGCCAGGTGCCGAGCGCCTTGGTGCCGGCGGCACGGGACTCGAGCTCGCGCTTGGTCTGCTCGTCGTCGCTGACGCCGGAGAGCACGTCGTGCAGCTGGGTCGACAGCTCCTCCTGGGCGAAGTGCAGCGCGTAGGTGCGCGCGAGCAGCGGCAGCAGCCGGCGCTGGTGCATGCCGTAGTTGAGCAGCAGCTCCTCCTCGCCGTCGTCGCTGACCTCGAACTGGCGGCGCTGCAGCGCGTACTTCACCGCGATCGTGAGCGCGACCTTGCTGGCGCTGATCCCGGCGGCGCCGACGCTGACGCGGCCGGTGACCAGGGTGCCGAGCATGGTGAAGAAGCGCCGGTTCGGGTTCTCGATCGAGCTCTCGTAGACGCCGGCCGCGGTGACGTCGGCGAAGCGGTTGAGGAGGCTCTCGCGCGGCACCCGCACCTCGTCGAACCACAGCCGCCCGTTGTCGACGCCGTTGAGGCCCATCTTCAGCCCGTCGTCCTCGATCCGCACCCCGGGCGCGGGCTCGCCGTCGACCCGGATCGGCACCACGAAGGCGTGCACGCCGCGGCCCTCGCCGCCGACCTCGAGCTGGGCGAAGACGACGGCCAGCTCTCCGTGGGCGGCCGCGTTGCCGATGTAGTCCTTCCCCGCGTCCTCGCGGGTCGTGGTGATCACGAACTCGCCCGTCGCCACGTCGTACGTCGCGACCGTCCCGATCGCCTGGACGTTCGAGCCGTGGCCCGTCTCGGTCATCGCGAAGCAGCCCAGCAGCTCGCCGGTGATCAGCGGGCGCAGGTACCTCTCGTGGTGCCGCTCGGTGCCGAGCTGCTGGATCGCGCCGCCGAAGAGGCCGAACTGGACCCCGACCTTGACGAGCACCGACAGGTCGCCGAAGGCGAGGGTCTCGAAGGCCGCGATCGAGGCGCCCACGTCGCCGCCACCGCCGAACTCGACCGGGAAGCCCATGCCGGTCTGCCCGGTCGCCGCCAGCACGACGGTGAGGTCGCGGACCCTGTCGCGGTAGTCCGCGCGGCTCAGGGTCTCGGCGTCGGTGAGGATCTCGGCGTGCTCGACCAGGTTGTGCCGCACCAGGGCGCGCACCTCGGCGTACCGGCCGTCCAGCAGCCGGGTCAGGGCCGGGACGTCGACCGCGGGCTGGACGTAGCCGTCGGCGGCGGGCCGCAGGGCGCCCGACTCGTCGGTCGTGGGGGCGGTCGTCTCGGCGGCAGGTGTCTCGGCGGCGGGCGTCTGGGTCGACATGCGTCAGACGCTACCGCTCGGCCAGGGGTGGTCGCCGCGAGTCAGTCCTTGGAGACCGGGATCTTCGACGTGGTGGTCGTGGGGTGCGAGGCGAGCCCGCCGTGGTCGAACTTCTGCCCGGTCGCCAGCCCGCCGACGTAGAACGCGACCAGCGCGATCATGATGCCCGCGATGTCGTCGGCGACGTAGTGCCAGCCGAAGTAGAGCGTCGCCACGACGGTGATGCCGAAGTTGACCCAGAAGACGATCTTGAGGGCCCTCGAGCGCAGCGTGTACTGCACCATCAGCGCCACGAGCAGGGTGATCGCGCAGTGCAGGCTGGCGAACCCGGCGACCGACTGCACCTGCCCGGTCAGGCCGCCGAGGACGACGCCCTGCCGCGAGCTGACGAGGGAGTCCATCAGGTCGTTGGTGGGGGTCTGGGCCAGGTCGGCGTACAGCGAGACGTACTCCAGGCCGGGGCCCAGGGTGGGCAGCGCGTAGTACGACACGGTGCCCAGGCTCCAGGCGATGCACTGCGAGGTGACGAACCAGTAGCCGTAGGACATGTTGCGCGACCACACCAGCCACGCGGTCAGCGCGAGCGGCACCAGCGGCAGGAACCACAGGTAGATGTAGGACAGGATGAACGCCATCACGTCGGTGCCGAGCAGCCCGTGCAGCACGATCGCGGGGTCGTTGCCGAAGAAGAGCGCCCGGTCGAGCAGGTGCAGCTCGCGGTCGTACTTCGTCTCGATCATGAACGGCAGGAACGACTTGAGGTTCCGGTAGCAGACGTAGGTGACGTAGAAGCTCACGATGCCCAGGACCACGAGCGTGACCCGCTCCCGGTTCCAGTGCGTGCGCAGCCGCTCGCGCACCACGGTGACCATCGCGCCGGGCCGGCCCTTGGAGAACCACAGCGCCCGCGGCAGCAGGTCGAGCGCGAACGCGCCGGTCAGCAGCAGCGGCAGCCGCAGCCACGACGGGCCCAGGAAGCTGCCCTCCGGGTCGACCAGCCGCTTGTCGAGGATCCCGGCGGTGATGATGGCCCACAGGCCCATGGCGAGGGCGGTGCCCACGAGGAGGGCATAGGCACGGCGGTACACGGCCCGGAGTCTAGTGAACCGTCTTGGCTGCCGGGAGGACGGCCAGCCGGGTGGCGTCGACGCGCAGCGACACGCGGTCCCCCGGGCCGAGCCGCCGGTCCAGGCCCGCGACGGCGTCGCACTCCCCCACGGCGTCCACGTCGACCACGAGCCGCTGCTGCTCCGGGGTCGCACGCAGGGTGCGGACCACCCCGACCAGCGGTCCGTCGGGGCCGACCTGCAGCGCCGACCGGCGTACGGCGACCGCGGCGGTGGGCGGCCCGGCCAGGCCAGCGGCGCTGAGCACCCGCTGGGCGGCGGCGCCCTCCAGGACGCGGGCGTAGCCCAGGAACAGCGCGGTGCTGGTGTCGGCGGGCGCGCGCCAGACCGCCTCGATCTCGCCCTCCTGGACCAGGTGCCCGTCCTGCATCACCGCCAGCCGGTCGGCCACGGTGAAGGCCTCGTCGTGGTCGTGGGTGACCATCAGCGCGGTGGTGCCGGCGCGGCGCAGGATGTCGCGCAGGTCGCCGGCCAGCCGCTCGCGCAGCCCCGCGTCGAGGGCGGAGAGCGGCTCGTCGAGCAGCAGCAGCCGGGGCTGCACGGCCAGGGCCCGCGCCAGGGCGACCCGCTGCCGCTCGCCGCCGGAGAGGGTCGCGGGCAGCCGGTCGGCGTACCCCTGGAGGCCGACGAGCTCGAGCAGCTCCTCGACGCGCTGCGCGGTGCCGGGGGTGCGGCGCAGGCGCAGCGCGTAGCCGACGTTGCGCCCGACGGTGAGGTGGCCGAAGAGCTGGCCGTCCTGGAACATCAGCGCGAAGCCGCGCTTGTGGGTCGGCACCCGACCCAGGTCGGTGCCGTCCCACGCGATCGTGCCGGTGCTCGGCTCGAGGCCGGCCACGGCGCGCAGCAGCGTCGACTTGCCGCAGCCCGAGGGGCCCAGCACCGCGAGCACCTGGCCGTCGGGCAGGTCGAGGGAGACCCCGCGCACGGCCGGGACCCCGTCGTAGGCGACCGAGACGTCGCTGAGGGACAGCATCAGAAGGCTCCTAGGGACGGCACCCGCAGCCGTTCGACGCCGAGCACGACCACCGCGGTGGTGGTGGCCAGGATGACGGAGGCGGCCAGGGCCATGCCGTAGTTGAGCTCACCGGGGTGCCCGATGAGCCGGAAGATCACGACCGGCAGGGTCGGCCGGTCGGGGCGGGCCAGGAACGAGGTGGCGCCGAACTCGCCCAGCGAGATCGCGAAGGCGAACCCGGCCGCGGCGAGCAGCGGGCGCCACACCACCGGCAGGTCGACCGTCGCGACCGCGCGCAGCGGCCCGGCGCCCAGGGACGCGGCGGCCTGGCGCTGCCGGTCGTCGACGCCGGCCAGGACCGGCACGAGGGTGCGCACCACCAGCGGCAGCGCGACCAGCGCCTGGGCCAGCGGCACCAGCACCGGCGACTCGCGCAGATCCAGCGGCGGGGAGTCGAGGGTGATCAGGAACCCGAAGCCGAGGGTGACCGCCGAGACGCCCAGCGGCAGCATGAAGAAGCCGTCGAGGACCGAGCGCACCCGCCGCTCGGCGCGGGTGCGCGAGCGCCGGGTCAGCACGACCGCGACCAGCCCGCCGAGCAGCAGGGCCATCCAGGTGGCGTCGACCGCGGTGCGCAGCGACGTCACCAGCGCCTCCGAGGCCGGCACCAGCAGCGCCTGCTGCTCACCGGCACCGCCCAGGGCACGGTAGTAGGCCAGCGACCACGCGCCGTCGACACGCAACGAACCGACGACCAGGGTCAGCACCGGCAGCGCCACGAGCGCCAGGAGCAGCGCCGTCGCCGCCAGCTGGGGCACGTCGCTGCGGCGGGGTCGGCGCGGCGGGGTCGTGCTGCGCGCCAGGGTCGGGTCGGGCACCGCGCGCAGCCGGCCGGCCACGACGAGCAGCGCCACGACCGCGACGAGCTGGAGCACCGAGAGAGCGGCCGCGGCCTGGAGGTCGAGGTACTCGGTGGTGAGCAGGTAGATCTCGGTCTCGACCGAGGAGTAGCGCAGCCCGCCGAGGGTGAGGACGATGCCGAAGGCGGTGGCGCAGAAGAGGAACACGACGCTGGCCGAGGACACCACCGCGGGGCGCAGCATCGGCCAGGTCACGGTGCGGAAGACCTGCGCCGGGGAGGCGCCGAGCGCCGCGGCCGCCTCGCCGGGCCGGGAGTCGAGGCCCTCCCAGGCGGCTCCCACGCCCCGGATGACCACCGCGACGTTGAAGAACACCAGGCCGGCGACGATCCCGGCCGCGGTGCCGTCGAGGTCGACCCGGCCGCCGGTCAGCGCCACGACCGGCCCCGACTCCCCCAGCAGCTGGCGGAACGCGACCCCGACCACGACGGTCGGCAGCACGAACGGCACCAGCAGCGCCGCGCGCACCACCCGGCGCCCGGGCCAGCGCAGCCGGTGCAGCGCGTAGGCAGCAGGCAGTCCGAGCAGCACGGCGAGCACGGTCGCGACCGTGGAGGACCACACCGTGAACCACAGCACCCGGCCGGTGCGCGGTCGGGTGAGCACCTCCAGCACCGCCCCAACATCGAGGTCGCCGTCGACGACGAAGCCGCGCCCGATCATCCCGGTCACGGGCAGCACGAAGAAGACGCCGAGCACCGCCAGCGGCAGCCCGGCCAGGGCGGCCAGGCCGAGCAGCCGGCGGGGTGCGGTCATCAGCGGCTGACCAGGTCGCCCCACTCGCGCAGCCACGCGTCGCGGTTCTCGTCGATCTCGTCGGGGTCCACGGCCCAGGGCTCGTCGGGCCGCTCGGTGAGGTCGGCCCACTCGGCCGGCAGGTCGGTGCCCTCGACGACCGGGTAGACGTACATCGAGCCCGGCAGCGCCTGCTGGACCTCCGGCGAGAGCAGCCACTCCACGACGGCCTGCGCGCCCGCGGGGTTGTCGGCGCCGCGGAGCATGCCGGCGTACTCGACCTGCTCGTAGCAGGTGTCGAGCAGCGCGCGGGTGGTCGTGCCGCCGTCCCCGTCGACGGTGAAGGCCGGCGAGGAGTCGTAGGACGTCACGATCGGGCGGTCGCCCTTGCCGCCGCCCTGGGTGAAGTCCACCTGGTAGGCGTCCTCCCAGCCCTTGACGACCGCGGTGTCGTTGGCCAGCAGGTCCTCCCAGTAGCCCGTCCAGTCGTCGCCGTACGCGGCGATCGTGGCGAGCAGGAAGGCGAAGCCGGGTGAGCTCGTGGTCGCCCCGGAGGTGACGAAGAGGCCCTCGTACGCCGGGTCGGTGAGGTCGTCGAGGGTCTCGGGCGCATCGAGGTCGCGCTCGTCGAACCAGGTGGTGTCGACGTTGACGCACACGTTGCCGGTGTCGACCGGGGTCAGCGCGCCCTCGTCGTCGCCGGGCAGGCGGTGCGCCTCGACACCGTCGGGGGCGTCGATCTCGACCGGCGCGAAGACGTCGGCGTCCAGCGCACGGGAGCCGAAGGTGTTGTCGACGCCGAACGCGACGTCACCGATCGGGCTGTCGGTGTTGAGCACCAGCTGGCTGGTCAGGGCGCCGGCGTCGCCGCTCGCGCGCAGCTGGAGGTCGTAGCCGCTCTCCTCCTCGAAGTCCTTCACCAGCTGCTTGGGCAGGAAGAAGCTGTCGTGGGTCACCAGCACGACCTTGCCCCCGCCGGACGGGGCGCCGTCCTGGCCGGAGCCGGACGCGGTGACGGGGTCGTCGCCGGTGCCGATCAGCGAGCAGCCGCTGAGGGCGAGGCTCAGCAGCGCCGCGGCCGCCGTCCCCGTCGTGCGAGCGGTCCTCGTCGGGTGACTCGTCCTCGTCGGGTGGATGGGCGTACGCATGCGTCGCATCTGGACTCCCTTCGCCGGTGCTAGCCGGAGCAGGTTCGGAGGGTCTGCGGCTGGTCCGCACTCTCAGCACCGCCCGTGGTCCGGGCGGGTGCTCCCCTGTCTGTGTGCTGGCCAGCGTAGCCCCGACCTCGACGAGGCGGACCCGCCCACCCCCGTGGTGGGATGGCGCCATGCCGAGCCTGCGCCACGACCTGCTGGCCCTCCTCGTCCCGCGGCTGCGGGGCGCCGGCGCCGCGCGTGATGAGGACTCCGAGCGCGCCGCCGTCGAGGCCTGCCACGCGGACCTGGACCGCTCGCTGCCCACCCGCGCCGTGCCCGGCCTCACGCGCCGCTTCGACCACGAGGTCGACCACAGCGCGGGCTTCCCCGTGCACGTGCTGACGCGACGCGGCGCGTCCCCCTCGCGCACCCTGCTGTGGCTGCACGGCGGCGGGTTCGTCTCGCCGATCGACGCCCTCCACGTCCGGTACGTCGCCCGGCTCGCCGCCGCGCTCGACGTGCGGGTGGTGCTGCCCGACTACCCGCTCACCCCGGAGCACACCTGGCGCGACTCGCACCAGGCGCTGGTCGACCTGGCGACCGGGTGGGCGGGGCGCGGCGGGCTGCTGCTCGGCGGCGACTCGGCCGGTGGCGGGCTCGCGCTGGCGGTGGCGCAGACCCTGCGTGACCGCGGCGAGGTCCGGCCCGAGCACCTGCTGCTGATCTCGCCGTGGGTCGACCTGACCACCTCCAGCCCGGCCACGTCGTGGTTCGACCGTCGAGACCCGTGGCTGCAGCTGTCCCGCATGCGCCTCTACGCCCGGTGGTGGGCCGGCTCCGCCGACGACCAGGCGCGGCCCGAGGTCTCGCCCGCGCTGGGCGACCTGCGCGACCTGCCGCCGACGCTGATGTTCTGCGGCAGCCGCGACCTGCTGGTGCCGGCCTGCCGCCGCCTCGCCCGCCGCGCCGCCGACGCCGGCTGGGACCTCACCTACGTCGAGGAGCCCGGCGCGATCCACGTCTACCCGCTGCTGCCCGGCGTCCCCGAGGCCGCCCGTGCCTGGGACACGACCCTCGAGCTCGTGCAGGCGGCCCTCCCGGATCCGGAGTCCCCGCGATGACCCTGACCATCACCGCGCAGCCCTTCGCCGCCCTCGACGCGCGAGCGGCGTACGACGTGTGGCGGCTGCGCCAGCTGGTCTTCGTCGTCGAGCAGGAGTGTCCCTACCCCGACCTCGACGGCCGCGATCCCGAGCCCGGCACCCGGCACGTGCTGCTCACCGAGGACGGCGAGCTCGTCGGGTACGCCCGGGTGCTCGACGACGCGATCGTGTGGCGCATCGGCCGCGTCGTGCTGGCCCCCGCCGCGCGCGGTCGTGGCCTGGCCGACCTCCTCATGACCACCGCCCTCGACGTCTGCCCCGACCGCGAGGTCGTCCTCGATGCCCAGTCGCCCCTGGTCGGCTGGTACGCCAGCCACGGCTTCGCCGCTGACGGCCCGGAGTTCCTCGAGGACGGCATCCCCCACGTACCGATGCGCCGCCCTGCATGAGTCCCCGGTCGACCGGGGACTCCAGTACTTGTCAGGCGTTGCAACACCCATCAAGTGCATGAGTCCCCGGCTGACCGGGGATTCATGCAGCGGGTGCGGCGCTCAGGCGGGCGGGGCGGTGGCGTAGAGGACGCCGGCGTCGGTGACCTCGCGGGTCACCTGACCACGGGCGGCGAGCAGCTCGAGGTGCGCCTTGGTCTCCATGGCGGCCATCCCGCGGCTGAAGACGTCGAGGGCGTCGTACGCCGTCTCGTGGCGGGTCCAGCCCAGCCGGCCGGCGACGTCGCGGCCGGTGAGCGGGCCGGCGGAGAGCGCGGCGAGGCTCTGGTCGAGCCGGTCCTCGTGGAAGGCCAGGAGCTCGTCGACCCGGGTGTGGGTCGAGGGCGAGACCGGGCCGTGGGCGGGCAGGATGCGCAGGTCGGGCAGCTCGCGCACCCGGGCCAGCGAGGCCATGAAGTCGCCCAGCGGCTGGTCGGTGGCCGGCACCGTGAAGCCGATCGACGGGGTGATCGTGGGGAGCACGTGGTCGCCGGCGAAGAGCAGCTCGGCGTCGGTCTCGGCGAAGACGAAGTGCCCGGGCGTGTGGCCGGGGGTGTGCACGGCGTCGAGGGTGCGGGCCCCGACCTCGATGCGGTGGTCGCCCCGCATCCACGTCGTCGGGTACTGCCACAGCGTGAGGTCGGGCAGCTCCCCGTCGTCCATGCTCAACCACTGCTCGGCGACGTCGTGGGCGCCCGCGGAGCGCAGCACGGCCGCGAAGGGGTTCTCGGTGAGACCCTCGAGGTTGTTCAACAGGTCCAGCGCCGGCTTCTCGTCGGCCCCGAGCGCGACGTCGACGCCCAGCTCGCGACCCAGCACCGTGGCCATCGTGAAGTGGTCGCGGTGCACGTGGGTGACCAGGAAGCGGTTGATGTCGGCGAAGCCGGCCCCGATCCCCTTCAGGCAGCGCTCGAGCAGCTCCCGCGCCTCGGGGATCGCCCACCCGCCGTCGACCAGCGTCAGCCCGTCGTCGGTCTCGATCGTGTAGACGTTGATCGCCTTGAGCCCGTCCATCGGCAGCGGCAGCGGGATCCGGTGGATCCCCGGCGCCACCGGCCACGCACCCTCGGCCGTCCAGTGCTCACCGGAGTCCGGCGAGACGGCGTACGCCGTGGGGGTGCCCCCGCGGCCCGGGCGGGGCTGCTCCGTGGAACTGGTTGCCGAGGTCATGCAACCGACCCTAGGCGAGCAGCGCCGTCAGCGCGCGGACGGTCCCGGCCCCCCTCGTCGCGGGGGGACCCGGACGCGCTCAGCCGAGGTCCGGCAGGCCCAGGTCGAGGTTGGGCTGCTGGATGCCGCCGTCGACCTCGAGCACCTTGCCGGTGACGTACTGGCCGGCACGCGAGGAGAGGTAGAGCACCGCGGCCGCGATGTCCTCGGCCTCCCCGACCCGGCCCAGCGGCGTCTTGGTCTCGAGCTGGTCCATCATCTCGGGCTGGCCGGCCACGAACTCCAGCGCGCTGGTCATCACCGAGCCCACGCAGATCGCGTTGACGCGGATGCGGGGAGCCAGGTCGGTGGCCGCGAGCCGCGCCCAGTGGGCCAGCGCCGCCTTCGCGGTGCCGTAGGCCAGGAACCCGCGACCCGAGGCCCGGCCCATCATCGAGGAGATGTTGACGATCGACTTCTGCGCCTCCGCCTCGCTCTTCAGCATCAGCGGCACCGCGGCGAGGCTGAGGGCGTGCGCGGTGGAGACGTTGAAGTGGAACGACTCCTCCAGGTAGGCCACGTCGGTGTCGAGGAACGCGTTGGGGATCGTGCCGCCGACGTTGTTGACGACCGTGTCCAGCCGCCCGAACTCGTCGTACGCCGCCTGGGCGAGCGCCGCGACGGCGTCGGTGTCGGACAGGTCCGCAGGCACCACGAGGGCCCGGCGACCGGTCGCCCGCACGGCCTCGGCGACCTTCTCCAGCTGCGCCTCGGTGCGCGAGGACAGGAGCACGTCGGCGCCCGCCTCGGCCAGGGCGACCGCGGTCGCGGCGCCGATGCCGCGGCCCGCGCCGGTGACCACGGCGACGTGGTCGGTCAGGGTGAAGCGATCGAGGATGCTCAACGGGACTCCTGGGGTAGACGAGCTGGCCGAGAGCAACCTAGAACACGTTCTAGGCAGGCGGAAGGGGGGCCGCCTCGCGGACCGGGCAGCGGGTGCCTGAGTAGATGGTCGGCATGCACAGGTTGCAGTGGATGCAGGTGCCCACGCCGGCCCCGCCGCCCTCGCGCTCGCGGGCCAGCCGGTCGACCAGGTCGGGCTCGCGCAGCACGGCCCGCGCCAGGGCGACGTACTCGAAGCCGTCGGCCATCGCCCGGTCCATGGTGGCGAGGTGGTTGATCCCGCCCAGCAGCATCAGCGGCATGTCGACGGCCGCGCGGATCCGCAGCGCCTTGTCGCGGAAGTAGGCCTCCTCGAACGGGTAGGCCTTGAGGAACGAGCGGCCCACCGGCGTCCGCATGCCCCACTTCACGACCCCGCTCATCGAATCGGCGAACTCGCGGTGCGGCACGTCGCCGCGGAAGAGGTACATCGGGTTCATCAGCGAGGAGCCGCCGGAGAGCTGCAGCGCGTCGAGAGCGCCGTCGGCCTCCAGCATCCGGGCGATCTCGACGGACTCGTCGGTGCTCACGCCGCCGCGGTAGCCGTCGGACAGCGAGACCTTCGCGGTCACGGCCACCGCGTCGCCGACCTCCTCGCGCACCGCGAGGGCGACCTGGCGGGCCAGCCGCGCGCGGTTCTCCAGGGACCCGCCCCAGCGGTCCTTGCGGCGGTTCAGCCTCGGGGCGAGGAACGAGGAGATCAGGTAGTTGTGCGCCATGTGCAGCTCGAGGGCGTCGAAGCCGGCGCGCACCAGGGTCCGCGCGGTGGCGACGTACGCCCCGGTGACGCGGGTGAGGTCGCCCTCGGTGGCCGAGGCGACCATCTGCATCGACAGCGGGCTGGGCATCCGGCTGGCAGCGATCGCGCGCACGCCGTTCGAGCGGCCGTTGGCCACGGGTCCGGCGTGCCCGACCTGTCCGGCGATCGCCGCCCCGGTCTCGTGCACGGCCTCGGTCATCCGGGTCAGCCCCGCCAGGGTGTCGGGGCCGACGACGATCTGCTCGCGGTGCGTGCGGCCCTCGGGGGCGACGGCGAGGTAGGCGACGGTGGTCATCCCGATCCCGCCGCGCGCGACCTCGAGGTGGTAGTCGATGAGCGCGTCGCTCACCTCGCCCTCGGGCGTGCGGCCCTCGAAGGTCGCGGCCTTGACGGTGCGGTTGCGCAGCCGCACCGGACCGAGGGTCGCGGGCGCCAGCACGTCGGGGGCCGGCACATCAGGGGCGGGAGTCATGCCGCCATGCTACGACGCCGACGAGAACACGTTCTAGTTCTGTGGACTGCCAGACTGCACCGCCATGAGCGAGCGCGACCCGATCCGGGAGGCCCACCGACAGTGGGTCGCCCACGGCTGGCCCGAGGCCGCCGACGGGATGGCCCTGGTCACCTCGGTGGTGCGGGTGCAGCAGCTCCTGTCCAGCCGCATCGAGGCGGTCCTGCGCCCCCTCGACCTGACCTTCGCCCGCTACGAGGTGCTGCGACTGCTGTCGTTCTCCTCGGCCGGCCGGATGCCGATGATGCGCCTGGGCTCGCTGCTGCAGGTCCATCCCGCCTCGGTCACCAGCGCCGTGGACCGGCTGGAGAAGCAGGGCTTCGTACGCCGCGAGCGCGGCGACGGCGACCGGCGCGTGGTGCTCGCCGAGATCACCGACGAGGGTCGCGCCGTGGTCGAGCGGGCCACCGCCGGGCTCAACATCGAGGTGTTCAGCTCCCCCGGCATCGGGCCGGACGCCACGGCCACCCTCACCCGGCTGCTCGGCGAGCTGCGCGCGAGCGCGGGCGACCAGGTCGACTGACTACCGCCGCGTAGGGGTTCCGGGTCGCCCGGGGATGTCCTATCCTGAGTTAGTTGGACGTCCAACTAACTTCCCCGGAGCGCACCTGATGAGCGACCTGCACCGTCCCACCCACCCGATCCGCCTCGTCACGGCGTCGAGCCTCTTCGACGGCCACGACGCCTCGATCAACATCATGCGGCGCATCTTCCAGAGCCAGGGCTGCGAGGTGATCCACCTCGGGCACAACCGCTCGGTGGCCGAGGTCGTCGACGCCGCGCTCGAGGAGGACGTGCAGGGCGTCGCCGTGTCGTCGTACCAGGGCGGGCACATCGAGTACTTCGAGTACCTCGTCGAGTCGCTGCGCGCCCAGGGCGCCGGCCACGTGAAGGTCGTCGGCGGGGGCGGCGGCGTCATCGTGCGCGACGAGATCCAGCGCCTGCGCGACTCCGGGGTCACCATCTTCTCGCCCGAGGACGGCCAGCGGATGGGCCTGGTCGGGATGATCAACAGCGTCGTCGCCGACTGCGACCACGACCTGTGGGAGGCCGGCGCGGTCACCGCCGAGCAGGTGCTCAGCGGCGACCGCTTCGCCGTGGCCCGCGCCATCACCGGCGCCGAGCTCGGCCGGCTCACCGGCGTCGAGCTCGAGGCGATCCAGCAGGCCGCCGCCCGCAGCCACGCCCCCGTCCTGGGCATCACCGGCACCGGCGGCTCGGGCAAGTCCTCGCTGACCGACGAGCTCGTGCGCCGGTTCCGCGCCGACCAGCAGGACAAGCTGCGGATCTGCGTGATCGCGGTCGACCCGACCCGGCGCAAGGGCGGCGGGGCGCTGCTCGGCGACCGGATCCGGATGAACAGCCTCGACGGCGACCGCGTCTTCTTCCGCAGCCTGGCCACCCGCGGCGCCCACGAGCTGCCCGACCACCTGCCCCTGGTCATCGACGTCGCCAAGGCCGCCGGCTTCGACCTGGTGGTCGTGGAGACCCCCGGCATCGGCCAGGGCGACGCGGCGATCGTGCCGTTCGTCGACACCGCGATGTACGTGATGACCCCCGAGTTCGGCGCCGCCAGCCAGCTCGAGAAGATCGACATGCTCGACTTCGCCGACACCGTCGCGATCAACAAGTTCGAGCGCCGCGGCGCCAAGGACGCGCTGCGCGACGTGGGTCGCCAGCTGGTGCGCAACCGCGAGGCGTTCGGTCAGCAGCCCGACCAGATGCCGGTCTTCGGCACCAGCGCCGCGACGTTCAACGACGACGGCGTCACCGCCCTCTACCAGCACCTGCGCGGCGTCCTGGTCGAGAAGGGCCTCCCGACCCAGGAGGGCACCCTGGCCCCGGTCGAGGTCAAGCACTCCTCGGGCATCCGCGCCGTCGTCCCGCAGGACCGGGTGCGCTACCTGGCCGAGATCACCGAGACCGTGCGCGGCTACCACGCCCGCACCGAGGAGCTGGTCCAGGCCGCCCGCCGCGTGCAGCGCCTGGAGGCGGTCACCGCCGAGCTCGAGGACCACGACGCCGGCGACGTCCCGGCGCTGCTGGAGAAGGCCCGCAAGCAGCTCGACCCCCAGGTCGCCGGCCAGCTCGAGGAGTGGCCCGCGGTCGTGGAGTCCTACTCCGGGGACGAGCAGGTCGTGGTGGTGCGCGACAAGGAGATCCACACCGCGCTGACCCGTGAGTCGCTGAGCGGCAACAAGATCCCCCGCGTCGCGCTGCCGTCGTACGACGACCACGGCGAGCTGGTGCGCTTCTGGCGCCGCGAGAACCTCCCGGGGCTCTTCCCCTTCACCGCGGGTGTCTTCAAGTTCAAGCGCGACGGCGAGGACCCGGCTCGAATGTTCGCCGGCGAGGGCGACCCGGCGCGCACCAACCGCCGGTTCAAGATCCTCTCCGCCGACGGCGACGCCAAGCGGCTCTCCACCGCCTTCGACTCCGTCACCCTCTACGGCCGCGACCCCGACGAGCGCCCCGACATCTACGGCAAGGTCGGCACCTCCGGGGTCTCGGTCGCCACGCTCGAGGACATGAAGGTGCTCTACGACGGCTTCGACCTCGTGGCGCCGAGCACCTCGGTGTCGATGACGATCAACGGCCCGGCCCCCACGGTGCTGGCGTTCTTCCTCAACACCGTCATCGACCAGCAGGTCGACGCCTTCCGCGAGCGCGAGGGCCGCGAGCCCGACGAGGACGAGACCGCGATGCTCGCCGCCCACGCGGTGGCGAGCGTGCGCGGCACGGTGCAGGCCGACATCCTCAAGGAGGACCAGGGCCAGAACACCTGCCTGTTCTCCACCGAGTTCTCGCTGCGGATGATGGCCGACATCCAGGAGTGGTTCATCGAGAAGCAGGTGCGCAACTTCTACTCGGTCTCCATCTCCGGCTACCACATCGCCGAGGCCGGGGCGAACCCCATCAGCCAGCTCGCGTTCACCCTCGCCAACGGCTTCACCTACGTCGAGGCCTACCTCGCCCGGGGCATGGACATCGACGACTTCGCCCCGAACCTGTCGTTCTTCTTCTCCAACGGCATGGACCCGGAGTACTCCGTCATCGGCCGCGTCGCCCGCCGGATCTGGGCGGTGGCGATGCGCGACAAGTACGGCGCGTCGGAGCGCTCGCAGAAGCTGAAGTACCACGTGCAGACGTCGGGTCGGTCCCTGCACGCCCAGGAGATGGACTTCAACGACATCCGCACCACGCTGCAGGCGCTGATCGCGATCTACGACAACGCCAACTCGCTGCACACCAACGCCTACGACGAGGCGGTCACCACCCCCGGTGAGGAGTCGGTGCGCCGTGCCCTGGCGATCCAGCTCATCATCAACCGCGAGTGGGGCCTGGCGATGAACGAGAACCCGCTGCAGGGCTCCTTCATCATCGACCAGCTCACCGACCTGGTGGAGGAGGCGGTGCTGGCGGAGTTCGACGCGATCAACGAGCGCGGCGGCGTGCTCGGCGCGATGGAGACCGGCTACCAGCGCGGCCGCATCCAGGACGAGTCGATGCTCTACGAGCACCGCAAGCACGACGGCTCGCTGCCGATCGTCGGCGTCAACACCTTCCTCGCCGAGGTCAAGGACGACGCCACCCCGCAGCACGTGGAGCTGGCGCGCGCGACCGACGAGGAGAAGGAGTCCCAGCTGCGGCGGGTGCGTGACTTCCAGGGACGGCACGAGACCGAGGCCGCCGAGGCCCTGGACCGCCTCAAGGCCGCCGCCACCTCCGGCGAGAACGTCTTCGCGGTCCTGATGGACGCCGCCCGCGTCTGCTCCCTGGGCCAGGTGACCGAGGCGTTCTTCGAGGTCGGCGGGGCCTACCGCCGCAACGTCTGACCACCCGCGACCCGGCCCAAATATCCCCCCGACCTGGCCCATATGTCCCTGCGAGTCGGCGCAGATGTGCGCCGGGTCGGCGCGACATCTGGGCCGGGTCACGGTGACATCTGGGCCGGGTGGGCGCGACATCTGGGCCGGGTCGCGATGATGAGCGGGTGAGCATGGACGATCTGGGCACGACGTACGACGGTCCGCGGCCGGCGCGGCGGGTGGTCTCGCTGGTGCCGTCCCTGACCGAGGCCCTGGTCTCGGTCGACCGGGGCGCGGTGGTGGGGGCGACCGAGTGGTGCACCCACCCCGGGGACCTCGACGTGACCAGGGTGCGGGGCACCAAGAACCCCGACCTGGCGGCGGTACGGGCCCTGGAGCCCGACGTCGTCGTGGTCAACAAGGAGGAGAACCGCGAGCTCGACGTACGCCGCCTGCGTGCCGCGGGCGTGCGGGTCTGGGTCACCGACATCGAGACGGTCCCGGGGTCGGTGACCTCCATGGAGCGACTCCTGGACGGGATCGGCTGGCAGCGTCCGGCATGGCTGGCACGCGCCCGTGAGCTGTGGTGCGGCCCGCTGCCGCCGGTGACCCGACGCGTGGTGGTGCCGATCTGGCGCGACCCGTGGATGGTCGTCGGCCCGGCCACCTTCACCAGCGACCTGTGCCGACGGCTGGGCTGGGAGACGCTGCCCGCGCAGGGCGACTCCCGCTACCCCGCGATGACGGTCGAGGAGATCGACGCGCTGGGCGCCGACGCGGTGCTGCTGCCGGACGAGCCCTACGAGTTCACGGCGGACGACGGCCCCGAGGCGCTGCGCTCGCCCAGTGAGCTCGTCGACGGCCGGATGCTCACCTGGTACGGCCCCTCGCTGGTCGACGCGCACGCCTCGGTGGAGCGCCGCGACGCCTGACCCGACCGGGTCGCCGGAGCCGGACGGGGGTGCGGACGCCGCTGCGGCAGCGCGAAGAGCCAGGTCGCCCCCAGTCGTAGCAGCACGGCGTGCGCCCCGAGCGGGACCAGCACCGCGATCGCCGTGACGACGACCGGGTGGAGCACGCCGCGCAGCACCGAGCCGCTCTCGAGGTCGAGGACGGGCGGCAGGTGCAGCAGGGTCGCGAGCACCGCGGTGTGCATGACGTAGACCGGCAGCGTGCGCCGCCCGATCCAGGCCAGCACCTGCGCCGGCCGGGTGGTGCGCGCCAGCACCACTGCGGAGCGCACCCCGAGCGGGACGCCGAGCCCGCTGGCCAGCAGCAGGTAGACCCCGGTGGGCAGGTCGAGCTGCCACAGCAGCACCGTGAACCCGACGTACGCCGCGGCGAGCACGGGCAACGGGACCGGCGCCCGCTCGGCCACGCGGCGCACGACCTGCGGGGCCAGCGCGCCGAGCGCGAAGTAGGTGAAGTGGAAGAGCACCGAGAAGCGGTTCCACTCCTGGATGCCGAGCTCGGAGGAGACGACCGAGAGGGTGACGGCCCCGGAGAGCACCCAGGTGGCGGGCAGGGCGGAGAGCAGCCGCGCGAGCAGGAAGTAGACGGCGAGGGCGTAGAGGAACCAGGTCCCGGTCGAGGCCCAGACCAGGTCGGTGCCGAGCTCGCCGAGGTCCTGGGTGCGGTTCATCGGCAGCAGCCGCTCGACGGAGAAGAACGCGCCGAGCAGCAGCAGCCACACGACGTAGGTGTAGTAGGGCGTCAGCGCGCGACGCCGCACCTGGACCCACGGCCGGTGCACGGCGCGGGAGGCGACGAAGCCGCTGAGCACGAAGAAGAGCGGCATCCGCACCGGCTTGAGCGCGGTGGTGACCACGTCCCAGCCGCCGACCACCCCGGCCAGCGCCTCAGGCGCCTCCATCGGCAGGTTCTTGACCACCGCGTGGTGCAGCACCACGAGCAGGATGCTCACGCCCTTGGCGACGTCGATCCACCGCTCCCGGGATGCAGCGGCTCCCGCCACGGGGGTGGCTGCTGGGGTCGGGGCGTGGCGTTGCACGGATCGAGTGTTCCGGGCGCGGCGGCGCCGGTCCGCATCCCGACCCCCCTTCGTGACGGAGTTCACGGGCGCTCGGCGATGCCCGCGGGCAAAGTTTCTCAGCCAGGTTGTAGAAGGCTTGTAGAACCTTGTGTAGGTTTGTGTTGAAGACCCGGCTCCACCTCACTCGCAGCACCAGCGCCCGGCGCGGAAGGCAGCACAGCCATGACGACCACCACCCTCGAGGAGCGACGCGGCTCCTTCCGCACCTCCGACGCCGAGCGCTCGGCCGCCACCACCGCCCTGCTCGCCCGTGCCCACGCGAGCGACGACGCGGCCCTGCGCCGCGAGTGCCTCGACGAGGTCGTGCGACTGAACATGCGCGTCGCCGAGGCGCTCGCCCGGCGCTTCGCGCGCCGCAGCGTCCCCCTCGAGGACCTGACCCAGATCGCCTACCTCGCGCTGGTGCGCGCGGTGCGCGGCTTCGACCCCTCGCACGACCGCGACCTGCTGGCCTACGCCGTCCCGACCATCGAGGGCGACATCCGTCGACACTTCCGCGACCACGGGTGGACCATCCGCCCGCCCCGGGACGTGCAGCGCGCCCACACCCGCCTGGTGCGCACCGGCGCCAGCCTCGACCGCTACGACAGCCCGATGCTGGAGCACCTCGCCACCCAGGTCGAGGAGTCGGTCGAGGTGGTGCGCGAGGCGCTCACCGCCCGCTCCTGCTTCTCCCTGCTCTCCCTGGACCAGCCGGCCTCGACCGCGGACGGGGACGGTCCGACGACGGACGTGGTCGACGACGGAGACCGCACCCAGGAGCAGTCCGAGGCCCGTCTCCTCCTGCGGCCGCTGATGGCGGCCCTGGGCAGGCGTGAGCAGCAGATCCTGCAGTGGCGCTTCGTAGACGAGCTCTCCCAGCGCGAGATCGCCGAGCGGCTCGGTCTCTCCCAGGTCCAGGTCTCCCGCCTGCTGCAGCGGGTGCTCACCCGGATGCGCGGCGCGCTCGACGAGGCCTGCTGAGCCGACTCCCCCGGTCCAGGTCGCGGCCCGGGTCCGGCCCAGGCCCGGCCCGGGTCCGGCCGCAGCCTGTACGAGGTTCGTGCAGGGTTCCCGGCCCCCGTGGTAGAGAGAGGTCCTCACATCTCAGCGCCCCGGGCGACGCCCGAGCGGGACCACGGACGGACGGTGCGGCCATGACGACCTCGGGACCGCCTGCACCCCCGCCCGAGGACCGCGGCGCCGGCGCAACGGCTCCCCGGTGGCGGATCGGCGTGCTGGCTGCCCGGGTGGGTGTCTCGGAGACCCTGCTGCGCGCCTGGGAGCTGCGCTACGGACTGCTCAGCCCCACCCGCACCGACTCCGGCTACCGGCTCTACGGCCCCGAGGACGAGCGTCGGGCCCGCGCCATGCAGGACGCCCGACGCCGCGGGGTACCCGCCGGGGAGGCGGCCGCAGGGGTCCTGGCCGCGGAGCGCTCCCCCACGGGCGCGCCCGGCCGGCACCCCGCGGCGTACGCGACCAGCGAGTCGCTCGACGCGCGCCGCACCCGCAGCGAGCTCGAGGCGGCGATGGTCGCCTACGACGCCACCTCCATGCACGCCGTCCTGGACCGGCTCCTGGCCCAGGTGTCGGTGGAGGCCGCCATCACCGAGGTCCTCCTGCCCTTCCTGTCCGGCGTCGGTGACGGCTGGGCAGCCGGCGACTTCAGCGTGGCCGACGAGCACTTCGCCAGCGACCTGGTGCGCTCCCGGCTCGCGGCCCTCTCGGTCTCGTCCGGCTCCCGCAGCGGTCCCGTCGCCCTGCTCGCCTGCCTGCCGTCCGAGACGCACGACATCGGGCTCAAGGCCTTCGAGGTGGTGCTCCTGCGCGCCGGGTGGCGCACCCGGTTCCTGGGTCCGCGCACCCCGCTGCGCTCCCTGGAGGTCGCCGCCGAGGTCATCGAGCCCGACCTGGTGGTCGTGACCGGCACCACGGCCAGCGCCTTCGACCTGACCGCCGAGGACGGCCCGGTGGTGGCCCGGCTCGGCCGCCTCGCCCGCGTCGCCCTGGCCGGCCACGGCGCCGACGCGGCGACCGCGGCCCGCTGGGGCGCCGAGCTGCTGCACGGCGACCCCGTCGCGGCAGCCCGCGCCCTGGTCGGCAGCGCCCGCGCCCGCTGACCTCGCCCCCCTCTCGGCCCCCGTCGGCCTCCTGCCGACCCCCTGTCCGCCAGGGTCCCGAGGCCGGTCCTGCGTCGAGCGAGGCGCGAGCATGCCCGCAGCACGAGGCGCCAAACATCCGGTCACCCGGAGGGGTGGAAAACCCGGTTCGGACGATTGAACGCTGGACGATCCGGATATGGAGTGGGAGCAGGCAGTTCGGCGCCCACCGCGCCAGACCCACCACCAGTCGACTTCCCAGAGGTGTTCGAAGATGACGCACGAGACCGCCGCTCCACTGACCATCACGATGGTCGACGACCACGACATCGCCGTCGCCGGCCTGCAGGCCCTCCTCACGCCGTACGCCGACCGGGTGCGCCTGGTGGACATGCGCGAGGCCCTGGCGCACCCCGAGGACCTCGACGTGGTCCTCTACGAGCCCGTCGACCAGTCCGCCTTTGGTGCCGCGATGCTGCGCGACCTGCAGCGCTCGGCCCAGGCCCACCCCGTCGTCTTCAGCTGGGCCGCCAGCGACCGGCTGCCGGTGTCGACCGCCAACCCCTACCTCCCCAAGACCCTCACTGCCGCCCAGCTCGTCGTCGCGCTGGAGGACCTGGTCTCGGGCCGCCGCGTCCCCGACGCGCCGGTGCAGGAGAAGGTCGTCGTCGAGGAGGCGCCCGCCCCGGCGCCGCTGCGCCCCGAGGCCCCGGCCGGGAGCCGCCTGACCCCGCGCGAGCTCGAGATCCTGACCCTCATCACCGCCGGCATGACCAACGGCGAGATCGTCGAGAAGCTCAACCTGAGCATCAACTCGATCAAGACCTACATCCGCCAGGCCTACCGCAAGATCGACGTGGAGCGCCGCACCCAGGCCGTGGCCTGGGGCATGGCCAACCAGCTCACGGTCGAGGAGACCCCCGAGGTCGTCGAGGTCGAGGCCTCGCTGGCCGGCTGATCCACCCGGTCGCACCGGGCGCGCACGACTGGCGCACCCGGCGCGACCGAGCACGACCCGCACGGGCGGGGGCGTCGGACCCACACGGTCCGGGAGGAGCGCCCCCGCCCGCGGTGCGTTCCGGACCGGGGGCTCGGACGGCCACCCGGAGGGTCGCCCGCCGTCCTGCTGAGCGGCCAGGGTTCGGCGTGGATTGGAGGGGAAGGTTAGCCTTACCAACACATCCCGGACCCGGTCCGCGGCCCCTTCCCCGGCCACCCCTTGGAGATCTCGCGTGAAGCGCACCGCCCTCGTCCTCGCCACCGCCGCCACACTCGCCCTCAGCGGCTGCTCCGCCCTCGGCGGCGGCGACGACGCCGACCTCCAGATCTACACGGCGCGGCACTACGACCTCGAGGAGGCCTTCGCCGAGTTCACCGACGAGACCGGCATCACCGTCGACTTCCTCGCCGGCGACGACGCCGAGCTGCTCGAGCGGCTCAAGGCCGAGGGCGACTCCACCCCCGCCGACCTCTTCATGACCGTCGATGCCGGGATGCTGTGGAACGCCGCCGAGCAGGGCGTCCTCGAGCCGATCGACTCCCCGGTCCTCGACGAGGCCGTGCCGAAGGACCTCCGCGACCCCGACGGCGAGTGGTACGGCCTCGCCATGCGGGCCCGCACCATCGTCTACGCCCCCGACGCCGTCGACCCTGCCGACATCGACAGCACCGACAGCTACGCCGCGCTCGGAGACCCCCGCTGGAAGGGGCGCGTGTGCATGCGCGACGAGACGGCGTCGTACACCCAGAGCCTGGTGGCCAGCCTGATCGACCTGCACGGCGAGGAGCGGACCCAGGAGATCGTCGAGAGCTGGGTCGCCAACGACGTGCAGATCATGAGCAACGACGTCGAGCTGCTCGAGGCGATCGACGCCGGCGGCTGCGACATCGGGATCAGCAACCACTACTACCTGGCGCGGATGCTGGAGGAGGACCCCGACTTCGACGTCGAGCTCTTCTGGGCCAGCCAGGACGGCGACGGCACCCACGTCAACATCTCCGGCGCCGGCCTGATCGCCGGCACCGACGCCCCCGAGGAGGCCCAGCAGCTGCTCGAGTGGCTGGCCACCGACGGGCAGAGCGCCTTCGTCGACGCCAACCACGAGCTGCCGGTCAACCCCGACGTCGAGCCCGAGCCGCTGGTGGCCTCGTTCGGCACCTTCGACCGGATGCCCGTCGACGCCCGGGCCTACGGCGCGCTGAACGCCGACGCCGTCGCGCTGCTCGACCGGGCCGGCTACCGGTGATCCTGCCGCCGCACGCGGCACCCGCCTCGTGAGCGTCCTCGCGCGAGGCGTCGGGCGACCGGGCTGGTCGCTGGCCGTCGTCCTGGTCGCCCTCGTCGTGGCGAGCCCCGTGCTCGCCGTGGCGGGCTACGCCCTGGGCCAGGGATCGTCGCTGCAGATGCCCGGCGGGGTGGGCGCGATGGTGGCCACCACCCTGGGCCTGCTGCTGCTGGTCGCGGCCGGCACCGCCGTGCTCGGCACCGGGCTGGCCTGGCTGGTCACCGCCTACGAGTTCCCGATGCGCTGGGCACTGAGCTGGCTGCTGGTGCTGCCGCTGGCCATGCCGGCCTACATCCTGGGCTTCGTCTTCCTCTCCACCTTCGACTACGCCGGCCCGGTGCAGAGCACGATGCGCTCGCTGCTCGGCGCCGACGCGGGCCCGCTGCCGGTGCGTTCGCTCGGCGGCGCCGCGATCGTCCTGGTGCTCACGCTCTACCCCTACGTCTACCTGCTGACCCGCGCCGCGTTCCTCGAGCTCGCGCCGACGGCGTACGACGCCGCGCGCACCCTGGGCGCCTCGCGGGCGCGCGCCTTCCGCACCGTGCTGCTGCCCCTGGCCCGCCCGTCGCTGGCGGCCGGCCTCGCGCTGGTGACCATGGAGGTCCTCACCGACTTCGCGACCGTGCAGTACTTCAACGTGCGCACCGTCTCGGTCGGGGTCTACCTGACCTGGAAGGGCACCTACGACGTCGGCTCGGCCATCTCGCTGGCCGTGCTGGTGCTGGTCTTCGCGGTGGCCGTGCTGGCCGCCGAGCGCGGGCTGCGGGGGCGGGCGCGCTACCACCAGAAGGGCGGACGCGGCCGCGGCCTCGAACGGCGCCGGCTGACCGGCTGGCACGCGGGGGCGGCCACCGCGACCGGTCTGGCCGTCGTGAGCGCGGCGTTCGCGCTGCCGGTCCTGCGGCTGGTCGTCTGGGCGGTCGCCGCGCTCGGCGCCGACCCGGCCGCGGCCCTCGACGCCCGCTTCGTCGACAACCTGACCAGCTCGCTCGTGGTCGCCGCGATCGCCGCCGTCGTGTGCGTCCTGGTCTCGCTGACCATCTCCCACGCCCTGCGCCTGGGCGGCGGGCGCGTCGTGCGCGGCGCGGCCCAGGTCACGACCTTCGGGTACGCCGTGCCCGGCGCCGTCGTCGGCATCGGCGTCCTGGCCGTGTTCGCCGGCGCCGACCGGGCCCTGGTCGCGCTCGGCTTCGAGAACGGCACCGGGCTGCTGGCGACCGGGTCGGTCCTCGGCATCCTGGTCGCCTACGTCGTGCGGTTCACCGCGCCGGCGTACCAGGCGGTCGAGGCGAGCTTCTCGCGCGTCTCCCCCAGCGTGAGCGCCTCCGCGATGACGCTCGGCGCCGGGCCCGGGCGGTTGCTGCGCCGGGTGCACCTGCCGCTGGCCCGCTCCGGGGTGGCGGTGGCCGTGACCCTGGTGCTGATCGACGCGGTCAAGGAGCTGCCGCTGGTGCTGATGCTGCGCCCCTTCGGGTTCACGACGCTGTCGGTGTGGGTCTACGAGCTGGCCTCGGAGAACTTCTGGGAGCGCGCCGCGCTGCCCGCCCTGCTCATCGTGCTCGTCGCGGTGGTCCCGGTCGTGCTGACCTTCCGCGCCACCGGCACCCGGGCCGGGCCCGACGCCGGTGTCCCGCCGACCCTCCCACCCGCCCTGGCCCCCTCGGTGGCACCGCAGATGTCGACCACCCTGACCCTCGACGAGGACGCGACAGGCAGGATGGCGCCATGACGAGCACCCGCACGAGCGCCCCGGTGGGCGCCCCGACCGGCCCGCCCGCCGGTCCGGTGCTGGCGCTGAGCGGGGTGACCAAGAGCTACGGCTCCCACCCGGCGGTGTGCGGCGTCGACCTCGCGGTCTCCCCCGGCGAGGTCGTGACCGTCATCGGGCCCTCGGGCTGCGGCAAGTCGACGCTGCTGCGCCTGGCCGCCGGCCTCGAGCGACCCGACAGCGGCGAGGTCCGGGTCGGCGGACGGGTCGTGGCCGGCTCGACCTGGGTGCCGCCCGAGCGTCGCCGCGTCGGCATGGTCTTCCAGGACCACGCGCTCTTCCCGCACCTCGACGTCGCCCACAACATCGCGTTCGGCCTCGACGAGCTGCCCCGCTCCCAGCGGGCCGGCCGGATCGCCGAGGTCCTCGAGCTGGTCGGCCTGGGCCACCTCGGCCAGCGCCACCCCCACGAGCTCTCCGGTGGCGAGCAGCAGCGCGTGGCGCTGGCCCGCGCGCTCGCGCCGCGACCGACCGTCGTACTGCTCGACGAGCCGTTCTCCTCCCTCGACGCCAACCTGCGCACCCAGGTGCGGACCCAGACCCTGGCCGCGCTGCGCGAGACCGGCAGCGCGGCGATGGTGGTGACCCACGACCAGACCGAGGCGCTGTCGATGGGTGACCGGCTCGCGGTCCTCAAGGACGGCGTCGTGCGCCAGGTGGGCACCCCGAGCGAGGTCTACGAGTCACCCAGCAGCCGCTTCGTGGCCAGCTTCATGGGCGACGCCGACTTCCTGCCCGCGCACGTGCGCGACGCGCTGCTGACCTGCGAGATCGGGGTCGTGTCCACGGTCCCCGGGTGGGGCCACACCGACCTCGACGTCGAGGTGATGCTGCGTCCGCACGAGGTCGCGCTGCGCGTCGACGGCACCTCGCACGACGTGGTCGAGCGGGTGGAGTACCACGGCGCGTTCGTGCTGCACCACGTCCGGCTCGCCTCGGGCCGCTCGGTCCGCTCGTGGCAGCAGCACGGCGTCCAGCACGCGCCGGGCACCCCGGTCGCGGTCTCGGTCGTCCCCGGCTCGCGCCCCGTGCTCCTCGTCGGCGAGGACGCGGTCAGCGCTCCGCCGGTCGGCGCCCGCCGCTGACGCGACCCCGGCCGGGCACGGCACCCCGATCGGGCGACACCTGCGCCGGGTCAGCGCGACATCTGCGCCGGGTCAGCGGGATATCTGGGCCGGGTCAGCGCGACATTTGCGCCGACTCGGCGGAGGTGGCGTTCGAGGTGCTGCGCGACCCGCCACACCGCGACCCCGACGACCAGGCTGAGCAGCGTGGCCAGGGCGGGGTGGTCGACCTCGAGGTGCGGGTAGACCTGCCAGTGGGTGAGGTAGATGTAGAGCGAGGCGCCCGCCAGCGTCGCGACGACCCGGGCCAGCGGGCCCGGCAGGCGGACCTGGCGCGACCAGGTGAGCAGCAGCAGCCCGACGACCACGGCGGCCGAGCGGGCGTCGTCGCCGAAGAAGCCCGGCACCGTGGCCACGGCCAGGGCCGAGACGACCAGGCGGTGCGGCGTGGTGCGGGCCCGGGCCACGGCCCAGCCCAGGGTCAGCAGCCAGGCGACCACGGGCGCACGGTGGATGACGTCGCCCTCAGGCAGCCAGACGAGCTCGTAGCGCGGCAGCAGCGCGACCAGGGTCAGCGCCACGGGGAACCAGAACGGCCAGCGTCGCTCCGCGCGGTCCAGGGCCGGCACCGACACGAGCGCCGCCACGACCAGCACCAGCAGCACGAGCGCCTCGAGGAACCAGTGGTGCCACGCGGGCTCGGTCCAGCCCGGGGGGCCGACGAAGCCGTTGACCAGGAGCACCGTGGGCCAGGGGTAGGCGCCGAGCAGCAGCGCGGCCCCGCCGATCCAGGCCACGGCCGGCACGGCGACCCGCGCCGCCGCGGCCACCAGGGCCCGGGCCCGGTCCCGCCGGGAGACGTCCCCGAGCGCGAAGCGGGCCAGGTTGAAGCCGGCCAGCGCCAGCAGCAGGTGGGCGCCGCCGAGCAGGGTGAGGAGGTTGGCGTGGGTGCCGACGACGGCCACGATCGCGACGGCGCGCAGCACCACGTTGGTCTCGAGGCTGCGCCCCCGGCGGGCCCGGGCACCGGCGCCGGCCTGCAGGTCGGCGACCGTGCGCAGGTGCCAGTCGGCCGGCAGGTGGCCCAGCACCTCCTCCAGCTGCAGCGAGGTCTCGACGTAGGTCAGCGAGTCACCGCCGAGCCCGGCGAAGGTGTCGTCGTCGCCGACCCGGCGGCCCAGCACACCGCCGAGCACGTCGCGGACGGTCCGGGGTGCGGCCGGCGGGTCCCCCTGCAGCGGAGCCGCCGGACGTGGCGTCCCCAGCGCGGCCACCGCGCGGTGGTCGGGCTTGCCCGTGGCCAGGCGGGGCAGCGCCTCGACGGCGTGCACGTCCACGGCGGCGGCCGGCAGCCCGGTGAGGTCGACGACCTGGCGGCGTACGCGCGCTCGCAGCCGGGCGGCGCCTCCGCGGGCGCGCGGCTCGACCGCGACCACGACCCGCTCGGCGGCCCCGTCGACCGGAGCGGTGCCGGCCACCAGGGCCCGGGCCCCGGTGTCGACCAGGGCCCGCTCGACGCGGTCGAGGTCGATGCGCAGCCCCAGCACCTTGGCGGTGCGCGACAGGCGCCCGACGATCTCCCAGAGACCGTCGTCGGCGCGACGGGCCAGGTCGCCGGTGCGCAGCCGGGTCAGCTCACGTCCGTCGGCGAGGTCGCGGGGGTGCTCGGCGTAGCCGAGCATCACGTTGGGGCCCTCGTAGACCAGCTCCCCGGTCCCCGCGGGCGCGCCGGGGACCTCGAGCAGGTCGAACCGGCCGCCGGGGACCGGCACGCCCACGGCGCCGGGTCGGGTGGCGGCGAGGTCGGGCGGCAGGTAGGCCATCCGCGCCGTCGCCTCGGTCTGGCCGTACATCACGAAGAGGTCGAAGCCGCGGCGCTGGCCGATCTCGGCGTAGGTCCGCACCCGCTCCGGGGCCATCGCGCCGCCGGCCTGGGTCAGGTAGCGCAGCGAGTCGGGTGCGACCGTCTCGAGGCCCACCCGCTCCAGCAGCTCGAAGGTGTGCGGCACCCCGGCCAGCGACGTGGCGCCGTGCTCACGGGCCGCGGCCCAGAAGCAGGGGTCGACGACCGACGCCTCGCTCATCAGCACCCCCGCGCCGCGCAGCAGGTGGCTGTGCAGCACCGACAGCCCGTAGCAGTAGTGCAGCGGCAGGCTCAGCGCCGCGAGGTCGTCCTCGCGCAGCGGCAGGTAGGCCGCGATCGACTCGGCGTTGGCCTGCAGGTTCTCCGCGCTCAGGCGCACCAGGCGCGGCGAGCCGGTGCTGCCGGACGTCGAGAGCAGCACCGCGAGCTCGGGGTGCAGGTCGTGGGCGGTGCCGGCGCGGCGCTCCTCGATCTCCGCGCCGCGCGCCACCACGTCCACGTCGTACGCCGCCCGGGTCGCGGCGACCACGTCGGGCCGGGCCGCGTCGACGACGACCACGGGGTGCGCGCCGGCCAGGGCGGCGAGGTAGGTCACCACCGACTCGACGTCGGAGGCCATCTCGAGCAGCACCAGGCGGCGCTCGGTCCCCAGGCGTCGTGCGCGCTCCTCGACGAGCCGGGCCAGGTCGGCGTACGAGACGGTGCGGGCGCCGTGCACCAGGGCCCGGCGCGAGCCCCAGCCGGCGAGGGCGCGGGCGAAGGGCACCCCACCCGCGGGCAGCGGGCCGGAAGGCGCGCGCGACGACGCGCAGGGTCCCGGGGGGTACGCCACGGGATCGGGGGCCAGGGTCACCCGTCGATGGTAAGGCAAGCCTCACCTATGTACGACTTCGCCTGTCCTGTGAGTGGGACCGGGGTCGTCCGTTCGGTCACACCGGGGCCGTTCCGCTGACAGGGTCGCCGGCCGCCGTAAGCATGGGTCTTGGCCGGCCCGGGAGGGGCCGTGCCCGTCCCGCGCCCGACTTGGGTCGACACCGGGCGCAACGGGGCGAGCCACTGATGTCGGACCGAGGGAGCACCATCCATGAGCAGCACCCGATCCACCACCCCCCAGCCGGCCACCGCGCGCAGCCTGCCGCGCCTGGCCGCCAGCGCCGCCACCGTGCTGGCCCTGACCGCCGGCGGCCTGGCCGTCACGGCCGGCGGCGCCACCGCCGAGACCGCCCCCCGGATCTCCTCGGCCGCCGTCGCCGGCACGTCGCTGGACCACGCCGGCGAGCGCCGCGCCACCACCTGTGCCGATGCCAAGTCGGACGTGCGCAAGGCCAAGAAGTCCCTGAGGAAGGCCAAGAAGGCCAAGACCAACAAGGCGAAGAAGGTCAAGCGCGCCAAGAAGCGCGTCAAGAACCGCAAGAACCGCCGCAACAAGCTGTGCTCCGACACCGGCTCCAACCCCGGTCAGGTCCAGGACCAGATCGACCAGGACCAGGACCTCCTGGGCGCGCTGCCCCTCGGCAGCCTCGGCGCCCTCCTGCCGGCCGAGCTCGCCGGCCAGCTCAACGCGGTGACCGCGCAGCTGCAGGGCCTGCTCTCCGGGCTCGAGAGCCAGGTCCCCGGCGCCGACGCGGGCCAGCTCACCGAGATCCTGGCAGCGCTGCAGGCCATGGACGTGCAGGCGTTCTCGGCCGCGGTCCAGGCTCTGCTGGAGCAGCTCAGCTCGGGCGGCGCCGACCCCGAGGCCGTCACCGCCGTGCTGACCACGCTGCTGGGCGGCCTGCCCGGCGGCAGCAGCATCCCCGGCGCCGACCTGGGCCAGCTCTCCGGCGCGCTGTCGACGCTGCAGGCGGCCCTGTCGGGCTTCGACCCGTCGATGGGCCCGGCCGCGTTCGCGACCGCGCTCCAGCAGCTCGTCGCCTCGCTCACCGCGCTCGGCGGCCAGGTCGAGGGCACCCCGCTGGCCCCGCTGCTGGAGCTGTTCTCGCAGCTCGAGGGGCTCGGCGCCTTCAGCGCCGGCGACCCGACCGAGATCTTCGCCGGCGTCCTCGAGGCGCTGCTGAGCGAGCTCGGCTCGGCCGACTTCCTCGACCAGCTCAGCGAGGTGCTGAGCACCGGCGGGCTCGGTGGCCTCCTGGGCTCGCTCGGCGACCTCCTGGACGACATTCTGGGCGGCCTGCTCGGCGGTCTGCTCGGCGGCATCTTCGGCGGCGGCGGCCTCCCGTTCCCGAAGAGCACCGTCTGACCTGCGGCACCACCCGCGGCACGAACGCTGCCCCGGCCCGTGCGGGCCGGGGCAGCGTCATGTCCGGGGATGTCGGGGCGGGTGCGTCAGGGGGTCTCGACGCCGCCGAGCCGCAGCCAGGTGCTGACGACGGTGTCGGGGTTCAGCGACATCGACTCGATGCCCTGCTCCAGCAGCCACTGCGCCAGGTCCGGGTGGTCGGAGGGGCCCTGGCCGCAGATGCCGACGTACTTGCCCTGCTTCTTGCAGGCCGTGATCGCCAGCTCGAGCATGTGCAGCACGGCCGGGTCGCGCTCGTCGAACCCGTCGGCCACCAGGGCCGAGTCGCGGTCCAGGCCCAGCGTCAGCTGGGTCATGTCGTTGGAGCCGATCGAGAAGCCGTCGAAGTGCTCGAGGAACTGCTCGGCGAGCACCGCGTTCGAGGGCACCTCGCACATCATCACGACCTTGAGGTCGTTCTCGCCGCGCACCAGGCCGTTCTGGCCGAGCAGGTCGATCACGCCGCGCGCCTCCTTGAGGGTGCGCACGAACGGGATCATCACCCACACGTTGGTCAGGCCCATCTCGTCGCGCACGTAGCGCAGCGCCTCGCACTCCATGGCGAAGCACTCGGCGAAGTCCTCGGAGAGGTACCGCGACGCGCCGCGGTAGCCGATCATCGGGTTCTCCTCCTCGGGCTCGTAGCGCTCGCCGCCGACGAGGTTGGCGTACTCGTTGGACTTGAAGTCGCTCATCCGCACGATGACCGGGTTCGGCGCGAAGGCCGCACCGATGGTGGCCACGCCCTCGGCGACGCGCTGCACGAAGAAGTCGCGCGGCGAGGGGTAGGCCGCGATCATGTCCTCGATCTCGGCGCGCAGGTCGTCCTGCAGCGCGCCCGGGTCGTCCTGCAGCTCGAGCAGCGCGCGGGGGTGGATGCCGATCTGGCGGTTGATGATGAACTCCAGCCGGGCCAGGCCCACGCCCTTGTTCGGCAGCCGCGAGAAGGCGAACGCCTGCTCGGGGGTGCCGACGTTCATCATGATCTTCACGGGGATCTCGGGCAGCTCGTCGAGCTCGGTGCGCTCGACGCTGTAGTCGAGCAGCCCCTCGTAGACCACGCCGGTGTCGCCCTCGGCGCAGGTGACCGTGACCTCGCGGCCGGCCACCAGCTCGCGGGTGGCCGCGCCGGTGCCGACGACGGCGGGGATGCCGAGCTCGCGCGCGATGATCGCGGCGTGGCAGGTGCGCCCGCCGCGGTTGGTGACGATCGCCGAGGCGCGCTTCATGATCGGCTCCCAGTCGGGGTCGGTCATGTCGGCGACCAGCACCTCGCCGGGCACGAACTCGTGCATCTGGTCGATGGTCGTGAGCACCCGCACAGCGCCCGAACCGATCTTCTGCCCGATCGCACGACCCTCGACGAGCACCTCGGCGGCCTTCGTCACGGCCGGCTCCATGGTGTAGCGCTCCAGCGCGCCGGTACGCCGCGACTGCACCGTCTCGGGGCGGGCCTGGAGCACGTAGAGCCGGCCGTCGACGCCGTCCTTGCCCCACTCGATGTCCATCGGGCGCCCGTAGTGCTCCTCGATGGTCAGCGCGTGCCGCGCGAGCTCGGTGACCTCGTCGTCGGTGAGGCTGAGCAGGCGGCTCTGGGCCGGCTCGACGTCGACGAACTCGGTGGTGCGACCCACGGCGGTGTCCTGGGTGTAGACCATCTTGGTGGCCTTGGCGCCCACGCTGCGCTTGAGCACCGCCGGACGGCCCGCGCGCAGGGCGGGCTTGTAGACGTAGAACTCGTCAGGGTTGACCGCACCCTGGACGACGCCCTCGCCGAGGCCGAAGGCGGAGGTGATGAAGACGGCGTCGGTGAAGCCGGACTCGGTGTCCATCGTGAACATCACGCCGGAGGAGCCGATGTCGGAGCGCACCATCCGCTGCACGCCGGCGGAGATGCCCACGGCGTCGTGGGCGAAGTCGTGGTGCACGCGGTAGGCGATGGCGCGGTCGTTGTAGAGCGAGGCGTAGACCTCGCGGATCGCCTGCAGCACCGCGTCGATGCCGCGGACGTTGAGGAACGTCTCCTGCTGGCCGGCGAACGAGGCGTCGGGCAGGTCCTCGGCGGTCGCGGAGGAACGCACGGCGAAGGAGGGCGCGTCCGCGCCCGCGCTGGTCGACTCCTCGACCAGGGTGTCGTAGGCGGCGCGCACCTCGGTCTCGAGGTCCTCGGGGAACGGCTGACCCACGACGGCCTCGCGGATCTCCTTGCCGACCTCGGCCAGGCGGCGTACGTCGTCGGTGTCGAGGTCGCGCAGCAGCCCCGAGATCCGCTCGGCGAGGCCGGTGTCGCCGATGAAGCGGTGGAAGGCCTCGGCGGTGGTCGCGAAGCCGTTGGGCACGCGCACGTCGAGGTCGGTGAGGTGGGAGACCATCTCACCGAGGGAGGCGTTCTTGCCGCCGACCTGCTCGAGGTCGGAGAGTCCCAGGTCGGAGAACCACCGGACGTTGCTCTGCTGGTCGGTGCGGGCGGACTGCTCGGTCATGCGGGGTTCTCTTCCTGGTGACGGCGGACGCGTTCGGCGGTCTTCGCTCGGATCTTGCGGGTCTGCAGGATCAGCGCGCAGATCTCCTCGACCGACTTGGCCGAGGAGTCCACGGTGGGCAGGCGGTTGCCCTCGAAGAGGGACTTGGCGCGGCGCAGCTCCCACCGGCACTGGTCCATCGAGGCGTAGCGGGACCCGGGTCGGCGCTCGTTGCGCACCCGGCTGAGCCGGTCCGCCGTCGTGGTCAGGCCCCAGCAGCGCTCGACGTACGGCGCGATGGCGGCGGGCAGCTCGGAGCGCTCGAGGTCCTCGTCGACGAGGGGGTAGTTGGCCACGAACAGCCCGTGCTGCAGCGCGAGGTACATGCTCGTGGGGGTCTTGCCGCAGCGCGAGGGCGCCAGCAGGATCACGTCGGAGCGGTCCAGCGCGCGCAGGCTCTGCCCGTCGTCGTGCTCGATGGCGAACTCCACCGCGGCCATCCGGCTGTTGTAGCGCTGGACGTCGCCGACACCGTGCAGCCGGGCCGCCTCGCGGCGCCCGGTCATGCCCAGCACCGACTCGACGCGCTGCATGTGCATGCCGAAGAAGTCGATGAGCGGCGCGCGCGTGCAGTTGAGCTCCTCGCGCACCACGTCCTCGGCCGCGGTCGTGAAGACCAGCGGCGTGACCGGACCGTCCATCAGGCCGTCGAGCATCGCGACCACCTCGCGGGCGTGCTCGACGGTGGCGATGAACGGGATGGTCGTCCGCTCGAACTTGGTGTCCGGGAACTGGATGAGCAGCGCGTTGCCCATCGTCTCGGCGCTGATGCCGGTGGAGTCGGACAGGAAGAAGACCGGCACCACCGGGTCGACCAGAGCGCTCATCCCTCCACCTCCTGACCACCTGCAGGGCTCACTCGACCCTGGCCCGCACCGTAGCGCCTGCCGGGGCCGGGTGCGCGCCGCGCCGCGATGTGGGCGCGACGTGGTGCGCACGGTCACCGGCACCGTCACCCGTAGGGAGGGAGGTCGAGCTCGCCCCGGGCGGTATCGATCCTCTTGTGAGAACCTCCGTACCCCCGGTCGCGACCCGAGCCCGGGACCGACGCACGACGATCGCGTCGGTGCCCAGCGGCCACGTCTACGTGCGCCACCTCGCCCCCGAGGGACCTGGACCGGCCCGCGGTGCCCTCAGGCTGCCGGACCCGCCGCCGCGGGCGGTGGACCCGGAGCCGGGACAGTGGTGGCCGCCGGCGATGCTCGACCCCGCCTGGGTGCGCGAGCACGACTTCGACGTGCTGCACCTGCACTTCGGCTTCGACGCGCTCGACCCCGACGACCTCGTCGCGCTGGTCGACGCCGTCCACGACACCGGACGGGCCTTCGTGCAGACCGTCCACGACCTGCGCAACCCCCACCACCTCGACCGACGCCTGCACGACGAGCAGCTCGACGCCCTGCTGCCCCGTGCCGACGCCCTGCTCACCCTGACCCCGGGGGCGGCCGGCGAGATCCAGCGCCGCTGGGGCCGCGAGGCCACGGTGGTGCCGCACCCGCACGTCGTCGACCTGCGCACGATGGCGGTCGCGGCCGACTGCCGCGCCCGCCGACGTACCGACGCCTTCCGGGTGGGGCTGCACGTCAAGAGCCTGCGGCCGAGCATGGCGCCCCTGCGGGTGCTGCCCACCCTCGCGGAGACGGTCGCCGACCTGCCTGGCGCCGTGCTGCAGGTCAACGCGCACCGCGACGTGGTGCAGGGCGGCGCCCGCGAGGACGCCGAGCTGTACGAGTGGCTGCGGGACGCCGAGGCCAGCGGCTCGGTGGACCTGCGCGTCCACGACTTCCTGCCCGACCAGGACCTGTGGAACTACCTCGGCTCCCTGGACCTGTCCGTGCTGCCCTACCGGTTCGGCACCCACTCCGGCTGGCTCGAGGCGTGCCGGGACCTCGGCACCACGGTGCTCGCCCCGACCTGCGGCTACTTCGCCGAGCAGGGCCCGGTGCTGTCCTACGAGCACGACGAGGACCACATCGACCTGGCATCGCTCGACGCCGCGGTGCGCCGCGCCCACGCCGAGCGCCCGCAGTGGGGCGCCGGCATCGACGAGCGCCGCGTCCAGCGCGCCGAGGTCGCCGCCGTGCACGAGCGGGTGTACGCCGACGTGGCCCGGACGGTGGGGCGGTGAGCGGCCTGCGGGTGTGCCTGGTCGCCTCGTCGCGGCACCCCATCCGCGAGCCCTTCGCGGGCGGGTTGGAGTCACAGACGCACTACCTGGCCCGCGAGCTGCGGCGCCGCGGCCACCGGGTCTCGCTGTACGCCGCCCCCGGCTCCGACCCCGCGCTGGGCGCCGTCGAGCTCGACGTCGACCCGTTCTGGCCCAGCGACGCCGCCTGCGCCGACGTCAACGCCCCGCCCGCCCGGTGGATCGCCGAGCACCACGCCTACCTCTCGCTGATGCTCGACCTGGCGGGACCTCGCGGTGCCACCATCGACGTGGTGCACAACAACTCCCTGCACCACCTGCCGGTCGCCATGGCCAGGACCCTGTCGGTGCCGGTCGTGACGACGCTGCACACCCCGCCGCTGCCGTGGCTCGAGTCGGCGTTCCAGCTCAGCCCCGAGACCCCGGCGGTGGCCGTCTCCGAGACCTGCCGTCGGATGTGGGCGCCGCGCGTGCGCGCCTCGGTGGTGCGCAACGGCGTCGACACCGCCGTGTGGCGCGCCGGTCCGGGCGGCGGTCCGGCGGTCTGGACGGGTCGGATCACCGCGGAGAAGGCGCCGCACGAGGCGGCGCTGGCCTGTCGGCGGGCGGGCGTGCCGCTGCGGCTGGTCGGCCCGGTCAGCGACCCCGACTACTTCGAGGCGTGCCTGCGGCCGCTGCTCGACCGCGATGTCGAGCACCTGGGCCACCTGCCCCACGACGAGCTCGTCTCCGTGGTGGGCGAGTCGTCCGTCGCGCTGGTCACCCCTCGCTGGGAGGAGCCCTACGGACTGGTCGCGGCCGAGGCGATGTCGTGCGGCACGCCGGTGGCGGCCTACGACCGCGGCGCGATCGCCGAGGTCGTGACGCGCGACGCCGGTGTGGTGGTCCCCGCCGACGACGTCGACGCGCTGGCCGTGGCGGTGCTGCGGGCCGCGGCCCTGCCGCGCGACGTGGTGCGCGCCACCGCCGTGCGCGACTGCTCGCTGGAGCGGATGGTCGACGAGTACGAGGAGCTCTACCGGTCGCTGGCCCGGGCCGGGCGCCCCGCCGCATGAGCGGCGCACCCCCCGTGCGCGTCGGGTACTACGTGCACCACCACGGCAGTGGCCACCTGCACCGTGCCGGCGCGCTGGCCCGGGAGCTGGCCGGCCGCGACGTCGTGCCGACCGGGCTGTCCTCACTGGCCCGGCCGGCGCAGTGGCCCGGGGAGTGGGTCGCCCTGCCTCGCGACGACGCCCCCGAGCCGGGCCTGGACGACCCGGCGACGCGGGGGCCGGACGCCCGTGGCCGGCTGCACTGGGCGCCACGGGGCCACACCGGCCTGCGCGCCCGGCACGCCCGGATCGCCGCTTGGCTCGACGCGGCCCGGCCGGACGTGGTCGTGGTCGACGTGTCGGTGGAGGTGGCGCTGCTCGTGCGCCTGCACGGGGTGCCGGTGGTCGGCGTCGTGCTGCCCGGGGTCCGCGACGATGCGGCCCACCGGCTGGGGCACGACGTCGCCGACGCCCTCGTCGGTCTGTGGCCCGCCGACGCGACCGGCATCCTGCTCGACGTCGACCCCGCGGTGGAGCGGCGGGTCCGGGCGGTCGGCGGCCTGTCCCGCTTCCCGGTCGAGGCCGGAGACCCGGTCGATCGCCGTCCGGGGCCGCCGCGGGTGCTGGTGCTCGGGGGCAGCGGCGGCGACGCGTGGAGCGAGGGCGACCTCGAGCGAGCCGTGGCGGCAGCGCCGACGTGGGACTGGCAGGTCCTGGGTGGCACCCGTGGCGCCTGGGTCGCTGACCCCCGCGCAGCGGTGCGGGCCGCCGACGTGGTGCTGACGCACGCGGGGCAGAACGCGCTGGCCGAGGTGGCGGCACTGCGCCGGCCGGCAGTCGTGGTCCCGGCCCCGCGTCCTCACGACGAGCAGGCGCGCACCGGCGCCGCGCTGGTCGCCGGCCCCTGGCCCGCCGTCGTGCTGGACGCGCTGCGCGGCCCCGGCTGGCCCGGCGCGCTCGAGCGGGCGCGCACGCTCGACGGTGCCGCCTGGGCCGGTTGGTGCGACGGCCGTGCGGCCGCCCGGTTCGCCGACATCGTGCTGGCGACGGCCCGGGAGCCCGTGCCGTGAGCGGCACCGCCGTGGTGACGATCGCGCACGGGCGCCACGACCACCTCGCCCGTCAACGCGCCTCGCTCGGCCTCGGGGACCTGCTGCCCGACCTGACGGTCGTGGTCGCCATGGACGACGACCCGCCCGTGCCCCATCTCGCCGGCGTCGAGACCCGGGTGCTGCACCTGCCGACCGCGCCGCTGGGTCTGCCGCTGGCCCGGGCGCGCAACCAGGGGGTCGCCGAGGCGGTGCGCCTGGGCGCCGACGTGCTGGTGCTCCTCGACGTCGACCTGCTGGCGGGGCCGGGGCTGGTGGCGGCGTACGCCGACGTCGTGCGCCGCGAGCCCGTCGCTCTCTGGTCCGGACCGGTGACCTACCTGCCGCCTCCCCCGACCTCTGGCTACGACCTGCGCCGCCTCGACGCGCTGGACGCCCCGCACCCCGCGCGACCGGCCCCGCTGCCCGGGGAGGTGCTGCGCGAGGCCTCCCCCGACCTGTTCTGGTCGTTGTCCTTCGCCACCTCGGCTACGGGGTGGCGCCGGGTCGGCGGCTTCTGCGAGGAGTACGTGGGCTACGGCGGCGAGGACACCGACTTCGCCCGTCTGGCGGTCTCCCGCGAGGTCCCGCTCGGCTGGGTGGGGGCGGCGCGCGGCTTCCACCAGCACCACCCCACGCAGGACCCACCGCGCCAGCACCTCGACGACGTGCTGCGCAACGCCGCGCTGTTCCACCGCCGTTGGGGCCGGTGGCCGATGACGGGCTGGCTGCAGGCGTTCGAGGCCGAGGGGCTGGTGACGCACCAGGACGGGCGGTGGACGCGGGTCTGACCGCGCGACGACCGGAGGACCGGGTGGCTCAGCTGCGGCTGCGGGCCAGGACCCGGTCGAGGCCGCGGGCGACGTCGGCGGCCAGCGGCCGGTCGTCGGGGTCCTTGGCGAGCATCCCCTGCACGAGGTCGGCCAGCGGCTTGTCGACGCTGCGCGGCAGGTCCGGGGGCGGGTCGTGCAGGTGGGCCAGCGCCGAGGCGACGGCCGACTCGCGCTGGAACGGCTTGACGGAGGTCAGGCACTGGAAGGCCACCACCCCGAGGGAGTAGACGTCCGAGGCGGCGGTGGCCCGGCGCCCGGAGACCTGCTCCGGCGAGATGTACTCCATCGTGCCGAGCACCTCTCCGGTGCTGGTGAGCGGTTCGACGTCGTCAGCGGTGGCGATGCCGAAGTCGACGAGCACCGGCTGCCCGGACTCGCTCACCACGATGTTGGCGGGCTTGATGTCACGGTGCACCACGCCCGCGATGTGCACGGCGCTGAGCGCGGAGGCCAGCATCGCCACCAGCGCGGCGACCTCGTGCGTCGGCAGCGGACCGCGCTCGGACAGCTTGTCGGCCAGCGTCTCCCCGGTGACCAGCCGCATCGCGAGGTAGGGCTGCACGGACACGCCGTCGAAGTCCTCGCCGACGTCGTAGACCTGGGGCAGACCGGGGTGCGAGAGCTGCCGCAGGGTGCGCGCCTCCGACTCGAACCTGGTGCGCGCGGTGTTGTCGTCGGCGCGCTGGGCGTGCAGCCGCTTGAGGGCCACCAGGCGCTCGTCGACGAGGTCCTGGGCGGCGAAGACGCTGCCCATCGCGCCGGAGCCGATCAGCTCGACGAGCTCGTAGCGCCCGCCGACCACCAGGGACGTCGCCGCCGGGGTCTCGGGGCTCGACGGGGCGGACATGGGAACGATCGTCGCACCTCCTCCCCCACCCCTGGCTACCTGAGCCGCCCTCCTGAGGGTGAAGATCGCCACGTCAGGATCCCGAGGCGGCGGTGAAGTCCACCGAGGCCAGCACCGACTCGACCACGTCACGCCGCTCCCGTGCCGTCAGCTCGTTCGACTGCTCCGCCCAGAGCACCAGGTCGGCCTCGGGGGTCCGCATCCCGTACGCGTCGACGACGAAGTACCGCCCGCGAGGACCCGACAGGTGGAACAGCTCCCGTCCCTGGTGCGTCACCGTGCCCTGGAACCTCGTCCCGGTCCACGACGAGTTCCCCTCGCGGAAGTGTCGAGCCGCCTCGCGCGCCGACATGTCGACGTAGCCCCGGCTCACGCGGAACCCGAGGGTGCTCAGACCGTCCGGGCCGCCGGCGAAGAACCTGCCGGTCCCGCTGTCGACGACCTTCCAGCCCTCCGGCAGCCGCACGCCCGACACCTCGGTGAAGCCGGTGACCTCCTTGCCGGTCGCGGGCGGCACCCCGAGGTCGGACTCCGGCGCCCCTGACGCCCCCGACGGCCCCGACGGCCCCGACGACCCGGACGACTCCGGCGACCCCGACGACCCCGGCGCCGCGGCGCTCGTGGTGGTGCCCGGCTCGGACGCCGCGTCCGCCGACGGCGGTGCGTCACCCCCGCCGCACCCCGTCAGTGCGCCGCCGGCGAGGACGGCGGTCGTGATCAGGAGAGCCGTCGTACGCCGGTGTCGCCGGCGGGTCGGTCGCGTGCGCATGGGGCGACCATTCCCACCCGGGACGCGTCGAACCCCCGAGAGGTCGCCATTCCTCCGGCCGGGGACCGGCTGCCAGGTTTGAGTGCGCACGTCGCCAGGGTAAAAAGATCCTGACCCGCCCGCCCACACCCAGAGAGGCGCGCCACATGGCCCTGGTACCCGGACCCGGAGACGCGCTCAGCACTGCCGTCGGCGTGGTGCTGAACGAGCTGAGGATCGACGCCGTCGTGATCGAGGGCATCCTCGAGGACCTCGAGCTCGGGCGAGAAGAGCTCGAGAAGCCCTTCGACGCAGTGCCCGCCCGCAGGTTCGGCGACCTGCCCAGGGGCGCCGAGATGGGGCAGCACACCCAGCTGGCGCGGGACACCGTGCGCGAGGCGATGCGGACGCTGCTCACCGACCTCGGACACTTCGGCGAGGGCGTCAGGGTGTTCCGAGAAGGTTTCAACACCACGGACACCCACAGCGCCGACAACATCCGGGCGATCACCGCCCAGGTCTCGCAGGCCGGCTTCGGCACCGAGGGGGGCGGGTCGTGAAGGGGCCCCAGCGCCAGCGCCTCGACGCGGCGCTCGCCGCCGCCGACGAGGACGTCGTCGCCGGACAGGGAGGCGGCGCCCAGGAGTGGGGCGCCGCTGCGGAGCGGCTGCGCACCGTCCGCGACGCACTCCACCGGGCTGCCGGGACCGGCGCCGGGATCGGCGGACAGACCGGGAAGTCGCTGTTCGCTGCGTTGGAGAAGGCCGCCACCCACCTGGAGCGCTACATCGACGACCTCGAGCAGGGCGCGCGGGCACTCACCGACTCGAGCGCGGCCATCAGTCGCACCCGCACGGCGCGCGACGCCATCGACACCACTCCCGGGCTCGAGGACAGCGACGCGCCCGGCTCCTTCAGCCCCGACCCCGAGTGGGACCAGGTGACCCTCGACCGCAAGCGCACCGAGCACCAGACCTCGGTGAGCCAGCACGAGGAGCGGGAGGCACGCCGTGAGGCGAAGGCCAAGGAGGTCGCCGACGCGATGGAGGCCGGCTACGAGGAGCCCATCGCGGTGATGAAGCGGATCCACGGCGTCCCGGACCCCGAGCCGGGCTCGCGGCCGGGCCGCCCCGGTTCGCCGTACGCGCCGACCGGCTCGACGCCCGGCGGCGGCTCCGGGGCCTCGGGTGGGGGCGGCCCCCGCTCCGGTGCGGGCACGCTGCAGCCGACCTGGACCGCGGGACCGACCGATCAGCCCCTCCCCCAGCCCGTGGACCAGCCCTTGGACCAGCCCACGGACCAGCCGACGGATCAGCCCGTCGACCAGCCGCCCACGACACCCACCACGACGTCGCTGCCTCCGACCGGCGACCTGCCCCCAGAGCCGTCCGGCACCGGGTCCACACCCCTGCAGCCGACCTCGATCGACCCCGCCACCACCTCTGCCCCCGGCGGCGGCGCCGGCATCGGCACGGGCGCGGCGGCCCTCGGCGGCGGCCTGCTGCTCGGCGGGGCCGCCCGTGGCATCGCGGCGCGCGCCGCCGGCGTGGTGCCCGGCCAGGGCACCGTCGCCCGCCCGCTCGGCACCACCGCCCGATCCGCCGTCTCCGGCACCCTGGGTCGCAGCACGGCCGGCAGCCCCACGCCGCGCGCGGGCGGCGTGGGCGGCACCGCGGCCGGGCGAGGGACCGGCGCCGGGAGCTCTCGCGCCGGCGCCCGCGGGGCCGCGGGCACGGGGACCGGCCGGGGCGGCTCCAAGAAGAGTCGCGACCGTGCCGATCAGGACTTCTACGCCGACGACGACTGGGACGAGACGGACGACGACATCGCCCCCGGTGTCCTCGGCTGACCACGCCCAGCGGCCGTGACATCCTGCGGGGCATGGTCGACCCCGCTGCCCCGGCCCGTCGCGGTCGCCCGGGCCACGACCAGCAGGCCGTGCTGCGCGAGGCCGTGGCGCTCTTCATCCGCCAGGGCTACGACGCGACCAGCATGGGCGACCTGGCCCGCGCACTGGGTCTGAGCAAGTCGGCGATCTACCACCACGTCGCCAGCAAGGAGCAGCTGCTCGGGCTCGCGCTGGACGCGGCCCTGGCCGAGCTGACCGAGGCCGTCGAGGCCGCCACCGCACCGGCCTACGACGCCGGGTCGGGCGGATCCGGCCCGTCGGCGTACGAGCGGCTGCGGGTGCTGGTCGCCCGCAGCGTCGAGGTGCTGGTGGCCCACCAGCCGGAGGTCACCCTGCTGCTGCGGGTGCGAGGCAACAGCCCCGTCGAGCTCGCCGCGCTCGAGCGTCGGCGCTGGATCGACGCGCGGCTCGCCGACCTCGTGCGGGCCGCGGTCGAGGAGGGGGCGCTGCGCGACGACGTCGACCCGCAGCTGGTCAGCCGGCTGCTGTTCGGCATGGTCAACTCGCTCGTCGAGTGGCACCGCCCCGGCGGCGAGGTGGACGCGGCCGTGCTGGCCCACGCCGTCACCACGCTGGCCTTCGAGGGACTGCGCGCCCCCACCCCCGGGTAGCCGACCCGGCTCAGATATCCCCGTGACCCGGCCCAGATGTTCCACCGAGTCGGCGCAGATGTCCTGCCGAGTCGGCCCGTCCCGCCGCCTGGAGCCGGGGGCGGTCTCGTGGTGGCGCACCGCGACATCTGCGCCGGGTCAGCGCGATATTTGAGCCGGGTCACGGGGATATTTGAGCCGGGTCAGCGCGATATTTGAGCCGGGTCGCGGTGGGTCAGGCGTCGAAGTCGATGGTGACCGAGTCGGTGAGGGGGCGGGACTGGCAGGTCAGCACGAAGCCGGCCTCGACCTCGGCGTCCTCGAGGGCGTAGTTGCGCGCCATCTCCACCTCGCCGTCGCGCACCAGCGCGCGGCAGGTGCCGCAGACACCGCCGCGGCAGGCGAAGGGCAGGTCGGCGCGGGTCTCCTGGGCCGAGTCGAGCAGCGGCTTGTCGCGGGCCACGGTCGAGGTGGAGCTCAGCCCGTCGAGGACCACGGTCGCCTCGGTGGTCGCCCCGCTGGGCACCACCCGCTCGCGCACCAGGTCGGGCGGCGGCTCGTCGACGAAGAACAGCTCGGCGTGCACCCGGTCGGCGCCCAGGCCGTGGCGCGCGAGCACGTCGCGGGCGTCCTGGACCATCTGGTGCGGCCCGCAGAGCCAGGCGTGGTCGAGGTCGTCGACCGGCGCGAGGTCGGTGAGGATGCGGTCGAGCCGCTGCGCGTCGAGGCGGCCCGAGAGCAGCTCGACGTCGCGGGGCTCGCGGCTGAGCACGTGGACCACCTGGAGCCGCGACGCGTGGGCGTTCTTGAGGTCGGCGACCTCCTCGGCGAACATCACCGAGCCCGTCGTGCGGTTGCCGTAGAGCAGCGTCACCTGTGCGTCGGGGTGCTCCAGGAGGGTCGCGGCGATCGAGAGCACCGGGGTGATGCCCGAGCCGGCGGCCACGCACAGGTGCCGTCCCCCGGCCGCGACCACCTCGGGCACGGCCCGGAAGCCGCCCGGCGCCAGCTGCACCTCGACCTCGTCGCCGGCACGCACCTCGCGCACCAGCCACGACGAGACGACGCCGCCCGGGATCTCGCGGACCCCGATGCGGGGCGCGGCGCCCACCGGGGCGCACACGGAGTACGACCGGCGCTGCTCGACGCCGTCGACGGTGCGGCGCACGGTCAGCGACTGGCCGGCGTCGAAGGCGAGGTGCCCGCGCAGCTCCTCGGGCACCTCGAACGTGATCGCCGCGGAGTCGTCGGTCAGCGGGGTCACCGCCGCCACGCGCAGGGCGTGGAAGGACCGACTGCGCGGACGCTCGACCGCGGGTGCGCTCATCTCAGATCTCCTTGAGGTGCTCGAACGGCTCGCGGCACACGGTGCAGCGGTAGAGCGCGGTGCAGGCGGTCGGCCCGTACTCCGAGGTCAGCTCGGTCTCCTCGGCCCCGCAGCGCGGGCACACGAGGCGACGCCGCGTCGCGGTCAGGCGCAGCGGCACCGGGCCGTCGGGCCGCGGCCCGGCCGGGCCGGGCGGGGAGAGCCGGTGCGCGCGCAGCGCCTCCCGACCCGCGGCCGTGATCCAGTCGCTGGTCCAGGGCGGGCTGAGCCGCACCTGCACCCGCACCTCGTCGAAGCCCACCTCGGTCAGCGCGCGCACCAGGTCGTCGCGCATGGTGGCCATCGCCGGGCAGCCGGAGTACGTCGGCGTCAGCGCGACCGTGACCGCGGCACCGGCCGGGGCCTCCTCGACCGTGACCTCGCGCAGCACCCCGAGGTCGACCAGCGTCAGCATCGGCATCTCGGGGTCGACGACGGTGCCGGCGGCCGCCTCGGCGTCGGCGCGGGTCAGCGACCCGGGTCGGACCGCGTGGCTGGTGGCGGCCATCGTCACCACCGCCCCGTCGGGTGCGCCCGTGCCACGACCTGCATCTCGGCGAGCATGCGGCTCAGCGCCTCGGTGTGCATGCCGTCGCGCCCGGCGCGACCGCGCACCCCGCCCCGCGGGGCCACGTCGGGCCAGGGCGTGTGCGCCGCCTCGAGCACCTGGGCCAGCACGTCGGCGACCTCGTCGGCGGTGCCGGCCGGGTCGACGCCGACGCCGGACTCGGCGAGGGCGGTCGCGACCGGGTGCGCCTCGAGCTGCTCGGCGTGCCACGGCGCGAGCTCGTCGAGGGCGCCCAGCAGCCGGCGCCGCGACTCCTCGGTGCCTCGCGCCAGCGTCACGACCCACCGGGCGGCGTACTCGCGGTGGTAGGTGACCTCGGTGGCGCCCTTGGCGCCGATCGCGGCGAGCACGTGGTCGCGGCTGGCGGCGAGCCGCTGGAGGACGGCCAACCGGGCACTCGAGAAGAGCAGCAGCCGCACCACCAGGTGCGCGAAGTCGCCGTGCTCGAGCTCGACGAGCCGGGTGCAGCGGAAGGCGTCGGCCTCGCGGAAGAACGCCAGCCGGTCCTCGTCGGGCACCGGCGAGACCCCCGACCACGCTGCCAGCACCGGCACGACGGCGGGGTCGGCGGCCGCCGCCCGCGCCAGCAGCAGCCGGGCCTGGCCGAGCAGGTCGAGGGCGATGTTGGCGATCGCGATGTCGTCCTCGAGGTCGGGCGCGCGGCTGCACCACTGCGAAAGCCGGTGCGAGAGCACCAGCGCGTCGTCGCCGAGCATCAGGCAGTACGCCGCCAGCGCGGCGCCGTCGACGCCCTCGGGCAGCGTCGTGTCGACACCGGCGAGCGGGTCCTCGAACGAGGTGCCGAACGCCCACTGACCGGAGACGTCGCCGTGCTCCTCGACCAGGCCGTCGTACACGGACTCGTGGCTCATGGGTGCCTCACATGTGCGGGACGTCGGCGGGGACGTCGTAGAAGGTGGGGTGGCGGTAGACCTTGTCGCCGGCCGGGGCGAAGAAGGAGTCCTTCTCGTCGGGGCTGGAGGCGGTGATCGCGTCGGCGCGCACCACCCACAGGCTCACGCCCTCGTTGCGCCGGGTGTAGACGTCGCGGGCGTGGTGCAGCGCCATCTGGTCGTCGGCGGCGTGCAGGGAGCCGACGTGGACGTGGTTGAGGCCGCGCTTGCCGCGCACGAACACCTCGTAGAGGGGCCACTCGGCCCGGGGGGCGCCGCTGCTCATCAGTGCTGCTCCTTCTGGTCGTGCGGGTGCTCCTGCTGGCGGGCGGCGTACGCCGAGGCCGCTTCCCGGACCCAGGCGCCGTCCTCGTGGGCGCGGCGCCGGTGCGCGATCCGCTCGGCGTTGCAGGGGCCGTCACCGCTGATCACCCGGGTGAGCTCGTCCCAGTCGGGCTGGCCGAAGTCGTGGGCGCCACGCTCCTCGTTCCACCGCAGCTGCGGGTCGGGGAACGTGACCCCGAGCCGCTCGGCCTGCGGGACGCTCATGTCGACGAACTTCTGGCGCAGCTCGTCGTTGGTGTTGCGCTTGATCCCCCAGGCCAGGGAGCGCGCGGTGTTGGGCGAGGCGTCGTCGGGCGGGCCGAACATCATCAGCGCCGGCCACCAGAAGCGGTCCACGGACTCCTGCACCATCGCGCGCTGCTCGTCGGTGCCGGCCATCATCGTCATCAGGAGCTCGTAGCCCTGGCGCTGGTGGAAGGACTCCTCCTTGCAGACCCGGATCATCGCGCGGCCGTAGGGGCCGTAGGAGGTGCGGCACAGCGGCACCTGGTTGCAGATCGCGGCGCCGTCGACCAGCCAGCCGATGGTGCCGACGTCGGCGTACGACAGCGTCGGGTAGTTGAAGATCGAGGAGTACTTCTGCCGGCCCTCGATCAGCATGTCGGTGAGCTCGGCGCGCGAGACGCCGAGGGTCTCGCAGGCGGAGTAGAGGTAGAGCCCGTGCCCGGCCTCGTCCTGCACCTTGGCCAGCAGCACCGCCTTGCGCCGCAGCGAGGGAGCGCGGGTCAGCCAGTTGCCCTCCGGCTGCATCCCGATGATCTCGGAGTGCGCGTGCTGGGCGATCTGGCGCACCAGCGTGCGGCGGTAGCCCTCCGGCATCCAGTCGCGCGGCTCGATGCGCTCGTGGCGCGCGATCACGGCCTCGAAGTCCGCCTCGAGGGCAGCCTCGCGGTCGTGCTCGTCGGGGTCCGTGCGGGGCTCACGAGTGCTCGTCGACATCGCCGCTCCTGGTGCTGGAGAAAAATTACTGACCGATCGGTCTGTTAATTGCACCACGCCGGGCGCCCGTCGACAAGGTCCTGCCACGACGCCGGTGGGACACCGGAGGTGCACCATGGGCCCATGAACGTCGACGTCGTCGTGGAGACGACCATCGCCCGCCCGCCGCACGAGGTGGCGGCGTACGCCGGCGACCCCACCCACGCGCCGCAGTGGTACGCCAACATCCGCTCGGTCGAGTGGCGCACCCCGCCGCCGGTCGCGGTCGGCTCGCGGATGGACTTCGTGGCGCACTTCCTGGGCCGGCGCCTGGCCTACACCTACGAGGTGGTCGAGCTGGTGCCCGGTGAGCGCCTGGTGATGCGCACCGCGGACGGACCGTTCCCGATGGAGACGACCTACACGTGGGAGCCCCACGGCACCGGCACCCGGATGACGCTGGCCAACCGGGGGCGGCCCACCGGGTTCAAGGGCCTCTCGGCGCCGCTCGTGCAGGCGGCGGTGCGGCGCGCGACCCGCAAGGACCTGGCCCGGCTGACGGCGCTGCTGGAGGGGTAGTCGATCAGGTCGGGATCGACGGACGGGCCGCGGCCACGTCGTCGGCGATCGTCACGATGTGGCGCAGCGAGGTGATCAGCGAGCCGTAGAGCGGCCAGCGCAGCCCGGGCAGGTCCGCGGCGGACAGCTCGTGGGCCAGTGCGTCGATCTCCTCGCGCAGCCCCTCGACGTCGGCGTCCGGGTCGCCCACCCGGCGCCCGACGCGGTCCAGGAGCGCCAGGAAGGGTCCGCGGAAGCGGGCGTCCCACTCGTCGGCGCGCACCACCGACTCCTCCAGGGTGCGGGCGATGGCGCGGGCCTGGGCCACCCCCTCCTCGAGGCGCACCAGCACCGCGCTGCCGTGGTCGGGGTCGCCGGCCCGGCTCGAGCGGGTGCGGCGCGGGTTCCACCACTGCGACTCCCGGGAGTAGTCCAGCAGCCACTCGGCCCGGTCGACCTCGGCGTCGATGCGCCGCGTCTCCTCGATCCACTCGCGCACCCCGTCGTCGTCGACGCCCTCGTCGAGCTCGGCCGCCATCCGCCGCAGCAGCGCACCGAGGCGGCGGTCGATCACGTCGAGCTGGACCTCGGCGGCCCGGTCGTCCAGCGGGGGAACGACCAGGAGGTTGACCAGGACACCGCTGACGACCCCGACCAGGGTGGCCAGGAGCCGGTCCACCAGCAGGGCCTCCTCCTGGGTGCCGCCGATGGTGAGCAGGAAGACGGCCGTGGTCGCGATCGCGACCCCCTCGAGCCGCAGGTAGCGCCACCTGGCGACGAGCAGGCCCACGAAGACGCCCAGCCCGAGGGCGGGGGCGCCGTACCCGAGCACCTCGACGAGCACGTAGGCGAGGAGCACCCCCAGCAGCGTGGCCACCACCGACTGGCCGCCGCGCAGCACCGAGCGGTAGACGGTCGCGTGCACGGTCAGCAGCGCCACCCACGGTGCGAGGAAGGACTGCTCGAGGCCCAGCAGCCGCGCCGCGAAGACCCAGGCGAGCACGGTCGCGAGGCTGGCCTTGACCACCTGGAGCAGGTCGGTCTGCACGGTCGGCTCACGCAGCCTCGCGAGCCACCCCCGCAGACGGGACACGAGGGAGTGGGGGGTCATGGCAGGGGCGCGGATCAGGCGTGCGGACCGGGTCGGCGGGAGCGGTCGGGGCGGAAGCCGTGGTCGATGCCCCACAGCAGCGCACGGGTGCGGCTGTCGACGCCGATCTTGCGGTAGAGCGTGCGGATGTAGGTCTTCACCGTGTTCAGCCCGAGGAAGGCGCGCTCGGTGATCTCCTGGTTGCTCAGGCCCTGGCAGATCAGGGCCAGGACCTCGGCCTCGCGGGGGCTCAGGCCGTGGTCCTGGCCGGGCCACCGGCCGAACTCCTCGCCGTCGAGGTGCTGGCCGGCCGAGGGGTGGACCCGCTCACCGCGGTGCACCGCCTCGATGAGGGCGACCAGCTCGTGGGCGGCGACGCCCTTGGCGATGTACCCGACGGCGCCGGCGTCGAAGGCCGCGTCGACGAGGTCGGGGTCGATGTTCCAGCTGAAGATCACCAGGCGCGCGTCCCCGCCCGCCATCAGCGCGGCGGCGTCCACGTCGCTGCCCTGGGCCTGCCCGAAGGAGTCGTAGAGCACCACGTCGACGTCCGCCTTCACAGGGAGGCTGCTGTCGAGCTCGACGACCCGCACCCGGTCCTCGAAGGGCGCGAGCACGGCTGCGGTCCCCGCCACGACGATCTCGTAGTCGTTCACGATCGCGATCCGGACCGGGCTCTTCGACATCCCCCGATCATAGGGAAGCCGGGTGGGCGTCGCGGACTCGGCTGCTTGCGGGGGTGCGACCTAGGATCGGGAGGACAGGCACACGACCCCCGGGAGGTGGGACATGGACACGCACGACGACGCACAGGTGATCCGCACGCGGATGCGGCTGATGCAGGAGCTGAACAGGATCGAGCGCCGAGATCCGGTCCTCTCCGCCCGGGTCCGCCTGCAGGCCATCGACCTGCACCGCGCGTGGACGGCACGGCGCCTGGACAGCGACGAGTACGCGCTGCGCCTCACCGGTCTGTGCGACCAGGTCTGCGAGCACGCGACGCCCGAGGCGCGCCTCAACCCGGCCTGAACCCCGCCCGGATCCCGCCTGGGTGCGCCTGGTCAGCCGCGGTCGGCGCGCACCAGCGTGCCGCGCTCGAGGACCCGCACCTCGACCGTGCTGAGGCCGGCCGCCTCGAGGTCCGGGGTCAGGGCGCCGGCCTGCTCGGGGGTGCCCAGCTGCAGCACCAGCAGCCCGCCCTCGACCAGGCAGGCGCCGGCGGCGCGCACGCAGGCACGGGCCACGTCGAGGCCCTCGGGTCCCCCGTCGATGGCCAGGGTGGGGTCCTGCGGGAAGCGCCCGATGTCCGCGGACGGCACCCACGGCGGGTCGGCGACCACCAGGGCGAAGCGCTCGGTGTCGCGCGGCAGGTCGGCGAGGTCGCCCTGCCGCACCTCCACCTGGTCGCCCATCCGGTTCGTCACGACGTTGGCGGCGAGCAGCTCGCAGGCCCGTGCGGACAGGTCGAGGCAGCACAGCCGCCGGTCGGTGCCGTGCACCGCGAGCAGCCCGATGTGGCCCACGCCGGCGCACAGCTCCAGCACCCGCCCGTCGGGGGCGTGGTCGAGCAGCTCGCGCGCCCACCGGGACTGCGCCTGGGTCCACGGACGCGGCTCCAGCACCTGGTCGTCGTACGCGATCTCGAGGGGCCCGAAGGGCATCCGCTGCAGGGTGGGCTCGGCCATGCCCGCACCGTAGGGCACGCGCGAACACCCTTGCGGGGGTGGAGTAGTTCACCTGGAACAGGGAACGGTCAGGCCATGGCGACACTTCCCCGGGCGCGAGGCCCGTTGAGCGACGCGATCGTCGAGGACCTGCGCGGCGGCGCCCCCGTGCCGGCGCCGCACCTGCTGCCGGAGGCGGGTCCCCTCGGGAGCGGCGACGAGGAGCTCGCCCTGTGGGTGCTGCACGAGCTGCACCACCGCGGCTTCGACGACGTGCCCGACGACGCCGAGTGGCGCCCCGACCTGCTGGCCGTGCGCGCCGGCCTGGAGCAGCGGCTCGAGCAGCGCTGGCGCGCCCACGTCGCCGCAGCCGACCTGCCGGCGCTCCCGGTGGGCGCCGAGGGGCCGGAGCTGGCCCGTGCCTTCTTCGCGCTCTGCGACACCGACACCGGGTCCGAGTCGGTGGCGCGGTTCCTGCAGCGCGAGGCCGACGAGGACCAGCTACACGAGGTGCTGCGCCAGCGCTCGATCTACCACGTCAAGGAGCAGGACGCGGCGATGTGGACGCTGCCGCGCCTGCCCGACACCACCAAGGCGCACCTGATGACGATCGCCTACGACGAGTACGGCAACGGCCGCCCCGAGGACCTGCACGCCGCCCTGTGGGCGCGCGGCATGTCCGCCTGCGGCCTCGACGCGTCGTACGGCGCCCACGTCGACGACGCGCTGCCCGAGGTGCTCGAGCAGAACAACCTGATGTCGCTGCTCGGGCTGCAGCGCCGGCTGGTGCCGGCGGCGCTGGGGCACCTCGCGGCGTTCGAGGTCACCAGCGCGGTGCCCTCGCGACGCGTGGTGCGCGGCCTGGAGCGGCTCGGCGCGCCCGAGCCGATGGTGGCCTACTACCGCGAGCACATGGTCGCCGACGCGGTGCACGAGCAGGTCGCGGTGCGTGACCTGCTCGGCTCGTACGTCGCCGAGGTGCCGGGCAGCGAGCCCGAGATCGCCTTCGGGGCGGCCGTCAGCATGCTGGCCGAGGCCGCGACCGCCACCGCGCTGCTGGCGCACGTGCGCAGGGCGCAGGATCGTGGCGACGAGGTGGACGTCGCGTGAGCGGGCCGCCCGACCGGGGCCTCACCGAGGTGACCCTCTGCGAGGACGGACCGATGCTGGTGCGCGGACCGGTGTGCGTGGAGGACGAGGACGGGCAGCGCCACGTCTCCTCCCGCCCCGTCACCGCCGTGTGCCGCTGCGGCGCCTCCTCGCTCAAGCCCTGGTGCGACGGCTCGCACAAGCTGCTCGCCACCGGCGGCCCCCGCGCCCGCCGCCTGGACCGGGCCTGAGCACCACCGGGCATGATGGGGCGGTGACCTCGCTGACCGCCCCGCTCCCGCTCGACCACGGCCCCACGTGGGCCAACCGGATCACGCTGGCGCCGCTGACCAACCTGCAGTCCCACGCCGACGGGAGCCTGTCCGACGACGAGCTCGACTGGCTGGTGGCGCGCGGCGACGGGGGGTTCGCGATGGTGATGACGTGTGCTGCGCACGTCTCGCCCGAGGGCCAGTGCTGGGACGGCCAGCTCGCGGTGTGGGACGACCGGTTCCTGCCCGGCCTGACCCGGCTCGCCGAGGCGCTGCGCGCCAGCGGCACCGTGTCGTGCGTGCAGCTGCAGCACGGCGGGGTCCGCTCCTCCCAGGAGCTCTCCGGCCACCAGCCCGTCGGGCCGTGGGACGACGCCGCCAAGGGCGCCCGGGCGCTGAGCACCGAGGAGGTCCAGCGCACGGTGCAGGACTTCGTCGACGCCGCGGTGCGCGTCGAGCGGGCCGGCTTCGACGGGGTGCAGGTGCACGGCGCGCACGCCTACCTGCTCGCCCAGTTCCTCGACACCCGCGCCAACCACCGCACCGACCAGTACGGCGGCACCGCTGAGAACCGGGCCCGTGTCTTCCACGAGGTCGTCGACGGCATCCGCGCTGCCACCGGGCCCGACTTCCAGGTCGGCATGCGGCTGACCCCCGAGCGCAGCGGCATCCCGCTCGCCGAGTCCACCGCGCTGGCCGCGGAGCTGATGGGCCGCGGCGGGCTCGACCACCTCGACATCTCCTCGTGGGACGTCACCAAGACCCCCTTCGAGACGGCGTACGACGGCCTCCTCATCGAGCACTTCACCTCGCTCGAGCGCGGAGCGACCCGGCTCGGGGTGGCCGGTGGCGTCGTGTCGGCCGCCGACGCCCAGTGGTGCCTCGAGCGCGGCGCCGACTTCGTCACCGTCGGGACCGCGGGCATCCTGCACCACGACTTCGCCCGTCGCGCGCTGGCCGACCCGGCGTTCGCGATGACCAGCACCCCGGTCACCCGCGAGCACCTGCGCACCGAGCGGCTGGGAGCGGACTTCATCGAGTACCTCGCCACCGGCTGGGACGACCTCGTTGCCTGAGCACCGCTCGCCCGCGCCCACCGGCTCGCCGTCGTGGCAGGCCCGCCTGGCCGTGCGCGCGTTCGGCCTGGTGCCCGGGGCCGTCGTGCACCGCGTCTTCACCCACCCGCCGCGCCTGCGCACCCCGCTGGTGCCGCGGTCGCTGGCCGAGCGGCACGACGTCGTCGTCACCGAGGTGGGCGGCGGCCGGGTCGCCACGGTGACCCCGGCCGACGCCTACGACCACGTCTTCTTCCTGCACGGCGGCGCCTACACGCTGCAGGCCCAGCACTGGCCGTTCCTCGGCCGGCTGGTGCGCCGCGGGCACGCCGTCTCGCTGGTCGACTACCCGCTCGCCCCCGAGCACACCGTCGACGAGACCGTCCCGATGGTCCGCGCGGCCTGGGCCGCGGCCGCCGCCGCGAGCGCGGCGGCCGGACGGCCCGCGCCGGTGCTGGCCGGCGACTCCGCGGGCGGCGGGCTGGCGCTGACCCTGCTCCAGCAGCTGCGCGACGAGGGCGCCACCCTCCCGCGTGCCAGCGTCCTGCTCTCGCCGTGGGTGGACGCCGTGATGACCGACGCCGGCACCGTCGCCGCGGACCGGCTGGACCCGCTGCTGAGCCGCCGCGCCCTGCACGGCGCGGCCCGGTTGTACGCCGGCCCGCACGGCCTCGACGACCCGCGCGTCTCCCCCGGGCTCGGCGACCTCGCGCGGCTGGGCCGGGTGCTGACGCTCGTCGGCACCCGCGAGCTCTTCTGGCCGCAGTGCGAACGGCTGGCCGAGCGGGCCGCGCGCGCCGAGGGCACCGACCTCGAGCTGCGGGTGCGCGAGGGGCTGCCGCACGACTGGGCGCTCTTCCCCGGCCTGCCCGAGCAGCGCGACCTGGCCGACGAGCTCGTCGCCTGGCTGGGCCGTCCCTGACGATCGTCCCTGACGATCGGGCCTGACGATCAGGCCTGACGGTCGGGCCGCTCAGGCCACCGGGTCGGGCAGGTCGAAGCGGGCCACGAACACCCGCTCGCCGCTCTCGAGGCGCTGGGCGGAGATCTCGAAGCGCGCCGGCACCTCGGCGCCGTCGGCGCGCAGCACCGGGACCTCGACCACGCGCCCCAGCAGCACGTCGCGGCCGTTGGCGCCGTGCATCGTGGTGCCGGCGACGTGGGCCTGGTGGAAGCGGTGCGGGACGATCGCGAGCACGCGCCGTCCGACCAGCAGCGCGGGGTCGTCGTACCCGAGGAAGCCGGCCACCTCGGCGTGCACCCCGACGACGTCGAGCCGCTCGTCGGCCACCAGCACCGTCGCCGAGCCGACCAGCCGGGCGACGCTCGCGCGGCCGAGCAGCGGGGACCGCGACGGCCCGGCCAGGTCCATGCCGGTGCTGCGCCACGGGTTCGGGGTCGCGCCCTGCGCCTGGCCGAGGACCTCGCCGCAGAGCCAGTCGCGCATCCGCTCGATCTCGGGCTGGGTCGGCGGGGCCAGCAGGTGCCCCGCGCGGGCGGCGGCGAGGGCGGAGCCCAGCGTGCTGGCCAGCACGGCGAAGTGGGGCACCGACGCGGCCGGCACCTGCAGCACCAACCGGCTCTCGGTGACGCCGGGCTCGACCGCCTCGGACATCAGCACGTCGTCCTCGTGGAAGAGGCGGGGCAGGGGCAGCTGCTCGTGCAGCAGGCTCAGGGCGTCGCTGGCGGCGGCGTGGTCGTCGAGGGCCCGCGGGTCGGTCTCGAGGCGCAGCAGCAGGTGCTCGCGCAGCAGCCCGGTGGCGTGCTCCTGCCAGGCGCGGTGCATCAGCAGCGGCACCTCGAGCAGCTCGACGTCGAGGACCCCGACGAGCCCGTGGTCGGACGGCGCGCCCTCGCCGTGGCCGCTCGTCGCGGTGCTCTCGCCGATCTCGAACCACACCGTCTTGCCGACCCCGGGGTGGATCTCCACGTCCCACGCGTCGACGTAGTCGGTGAGCAGGTGCAGGCCGCGCCCGGTGCCCGAGGTGGTGGTCCAGCTGCGGGGCACGGGCCGGTGCGTGCTGGCGTCGCCGACCTCGACCCGCACCAGGCGGGGATCGCAGCGCACCTTCAGGTGGACGTCGCCGCCGGCGTGGACCACGGCGTTGGTGACCAGCTCGGAGACGGCCAGCTCGGTGGCCTCGGCCAGGTGCGGCGCACCGGCCTCCTCGAGCATGCGACGTACGAGGCGACGCGCCACCTGGGCGCTGCGCGGCTCGGCGGGCAGCACCTGCTGCTCACTGAGCATGGACGTCGACACGGGCGGTCACCCCCTCGTGCGCCCAGGACGGCCGGGTGCCGCCCTCGGCATCGTAACCATGTGCTCACCCCGGTCGGCTCACCTGCCGCCCGGGGTGGCGTGACGCATCCCACGCCGTGCCTGGGTCGGGGGTGCGCGGAAATCGTGCGGAGCAGGGGTGGCGAGGTCGTACAGTTCTCCCCGGCACCAGCACCACCAGCCCGACAGAACGACGAGGCCACACGGCCGGCGAGTACGACGTCACCTGGGGGTCGGCCGGGAGCGCTCCGCGCTCCGGGACCGACCGCGGCGCCACCCACGTCCCGTCCCGTCCGCTCGTCCGTGTCCCGCTCGCCCCGGCCTGCCCGAGGTTCCCGTCCGCGCTGCCGCGCGCCGGGGGTCCTGGTGGGTCGCTGTCGTGCGCGCCCCGGTCGGGCCCGCTCGCCCCGAGGTCCTCCGTGCTCGCGTTCGTCGACTCCACCTACACCTGCCTGGTCGTCGCCATCGGCGTCGTCCCCTGCCTGCCCCAGCTCGGGCGCCTGCTGCGCACCGGCGACCCGTCCGGTCTGTCCCTGCCGGCCCTGCTCGCCGGACTGGTCAACCACGCCGCCTGGACGGTCTACCTCTCCGGGGCCGGCGCCACCGGGCTGCTGGTCGGCAACCTGCTGGCCTGGCTGGTGTGGACGGCGATGACCGTGCTGGCCGTGCGCGGGCTCCCCCGCACCCGCGCCTGCCTCGTCCCGATGGCCTGGATGCTGGTGCTCCTGGTCGTCGGCACCCGGCAGCCCGCGCTCCTGGGCACCGCCCTGGGCCTGGGGTCGCTGCTGGTCTTCCTGCCGCAGGCCGTCGGGGCGTGGCGCGGCCCGTCCCTGGCCGGCATCGCCCCGCTGACCTGGTGGCTGCTGCTGGTGCAGGGCCTGGTGTGGTTCGGGGAGAGCCTGCCCGGGCTGCTGGTCGGCGGGCTGGCCTTCGGCGTCGTGTGCACCGTCTCCTCCCTCAGCGTGCTGCTCGCCCTCTCGGTCCGCCGGCCCCGTCCGGTCCTCCTCGCCACCCCGGCCCCCGACCCGGTGCTGGCGGCCTGAGCCGGCCCCCGGGTCGTGGCCTGGGTCGTGGCCCGTGGACGCGCCCTGGCGCGTCGTCAGCCACACGACCCGAACCACGACCGGGACCACGACCCGGGCGGCATACTGCGCGGATGCCCTCCCCCCAGCCCAGCAACCGCCCGACCACGACGAGCGGGGGCGGCCGATGAGGGCGGTCGACTGCCACGCCGGGCGGCTCGAGGTCGTCGACCTGCCGGACCCCGCCCCGGGGCGCGGGCAGCTGGTGCTGGCGGTGCGCCGCTGCGGCATCTGCGGCTCCGACCTGCACGCCAAGGAGCACGGTGACGCGCTGGCCGAGGTGATGGACGAGCTCGGCTACGCGCACTCGATCCGCCGCGACAACCACGTCGTGCTGGGCCACGAGATCGTCGGCGAGGTCGTCGGACGCGGCCGGGGCGCGGGGCGCGGGCTGCGCGAGGGCGACCTGGTGGTCCCGTTCCCGCTGGTGCGCGACAGCGCCGGGGTCCACCCGACCGGACTGTCGCCGCGCGCACCGGGCGGGTACGCCGAGCAGGTGCTCGTCGAGGGCGCGCTCAGCTTCAAGGTGCCCAACGGCCTGGACGCCGAGACCGCGGTGCTCACCGAGCCGATGGCGGTGGCGCTGCACGCGGTCAACCGCGGCGACGTGGGCCGCAAGGACGTCGCGGTGGTGCTCGGGTGCGGCCCGGTCGGGCTCGCGGTCATCCTGCAGCTCAAGGCCCGCGGGGTGCGTCGCATCGTGGCCTCCGACTACTCCGCCGGTCGGCGCGCGCTGGCCCTGGCCTGCGGCGCCGACACGGTCGTCGACCCCGCCGAGGAGTCGCCGTACGACGCCGCTGCCGCGGCGGGGTGGATGCGCTCGGCACCCCAGGTGCTCGACCATGCCGTCGACTCGATGCGCAGGCTGCGCCGCCTGCCCGGTTGGGTGCACCTCTACCGGGCCGCGGACGCGCTCGGCGCCGCCGACATCACCGGGCCGGTCGTCTTCGAGTGCGTCGGGGTGCCGGGGATGATCGAGGGCGTGGTGAGCGCCGCGCCGATCGGCACCCGCGTGGTCGTCGTCGGCGTCTGCATGGGCGAGGACCGGCTGCGGCCCACGATGGCGATCAACAAGGAGGTCGATCTCCGGTTCGTGCTCGCCTACACGCCGCTCGAGCTGCGCGACGCCCTGCACCAGCTCGCCGAGGGCGAGATCGACGCCTCGCCCCTGGTCACCGGCAGGGTCGGCCTCGACGGCGTCGCCAGCGCCTTCACCGCGCTGGGCGACCCCGACGCGCACGCCAAGATCCTCATCGACCCGTCGAGCAGCGCGACCACTGCAGGCTGACCGCGGACCCTCCTCCCCGAGCCGGAGACCCAGTAGTTAGGGTTGCCTAACCAGTACGTCGAGCGAGAGGGTCACCCGTGCACGGCACCGTCCTGAGCACCGAGCAGATCTCCCCCGTCCTCGTCCGCGTCGTGCTCGGCGGCGACGGGCTCGACGGGTTCGAGGAGTCACGCTGCACCGACAGCTACATCAACGCCGCCATCCCGCCCGCAGGGGCGGAGTACGGGCCGGTCTTCGACCCGCGCGCGGTCCGCGACACCCACCCGCCGGAGCAGTGGCCGGCTCGTCGGCGCTACACGGTGCGCCGCTGGGACGGTGAGCGGCGCGAGCTGACGATCGACGTCGTGGTGCACGGCGACGGGTACGGCGGACCGTGGGCCGACGCGGCCGAGCCCGGGGACGTGCTGGTCTTCAACGGCCCCGCCGGCGACTACCGCCCGCGCACCGACGTCGACTGGCACCTGCTGGTCGGCGACGAGTCGGCGCTGCCGGCGATCGCGGCGTCGCTGGAGGTGCTGCGCCCCTCCGACCGGGCCGTGGTGCGGCTGGCCTGCGACGGACCCGAGCACGAGATCGCGGTCGAGAGCCCCGCCGACCTCGACCTGCAGTGGGTGCACCGCAGCGCCGAGGACCCGCGCCCGCTCGTCAGCGCCGTCGTCGACGCCGAGCTGCCCGAGGGGTCGGTGCACGCGTTCGTGCACGGCGAGGCCGAGGAGATCCGCGCCATCCGTGCCCACCTGGTGCGCGAGCGCGGCGTCACCCTCGCCGACCTCTCCTGCTCGGCGTACTGGCGGCGCGGCATGACCGACGAGCAGTGGCGCTCGGTCAAGAAGAACTTCGTCGCCGCCATGCAGGGCGACCTGGACTGAGCCCGCCCCGGCTCAGCCCTCCGCGTCGTCGGCCAACGCCGACCTGACCACGCGCAGCGCCGCGCTCGCGCGCGGGAGGCCGCAGTACACCGCCGCGTGGACGAGCAGCTCCTCGATCTCGTCGCGGCCCAGACCCTGCCGGCGTGCCTCGCGCACGTGGTCGGCGAGGTCCTGGTCGTGCCCTCCGGCCACCAGCGCGGTGAGGGCGACGAGCGTCCGGTCCCGCCGATCGAGGCCGGGTCGCGACCAGATGCCGTCCACGCCCAGCACGGTGACGAGATCGCCGAAGGCGCCGTCACCGATCCCGGCAGCTGGCTCGGGGTCCGGCCCGAGAGCATGCTCGCGCACCAGCCGTGCGACGTCCAAGGGCGACTCGGCGGGGGCGAGGTGCGCGACGCCGTCGAGCACCACGAGCCGCCCGTCCTGCACCCCGTCCGCGATCTCGCGCAGCGACGCGGGCGGGGTGGCGGCGTCCTCGGAGCCGGCCACGGCCAGCACCGGGGTGGTGATCCGGCCTAGCCGGGAGCGCACGTCGAAGCGGGCCAGCGCGGCGCACACGGCGGCGTACCCCTCGTCGTCGGCCTCGCTGAGGGCGTGCAGCAGCGCCGAGCCGGCCTCGGGGGCGCGGTCGAGGAAGCCCTGGCCGAACCAGCGCGACGCCGAGGCCGCGACGAGCGAGGCGGTGCCGGAGGCCCGGACCGTCTCGATCCGCTCGGCCCACGACTCGGGGGTGCCGATCGCGGCACCGGTGCAGAGCAGGGTCGCGGACTCCACCCGGTCGGGCGCGTCGAGGAGCAGCTGGAGGCCGACGGCACCGCCGACCGAGTCGCCGGCGTAGTGGAACGTCGGCGCCTGCAGGGCGGTGCCGATCGTGCCTACGACGTCGAGGACGCCGGCGGCGAGCTCGGACATGGTGAAGGGGTTCTCGACCGGCGAGCGGTTCGTGCCGTGCCCGGGCAGGTCCCACGCGACCACCTGGAAGTGCTCGGTGAGGTGCTGGGCGGCCTCGGTCCACAGGGTCTGCGCGGTGGTACCGAGCGCGGGGCCGAGCACCAGCAGCGGCAGCTCGGGGCGCCCGCCCAGGCGGACGGCGGTGACGGGGGCGCGGGACTTCATGGGGTCCTTCCGGTGGCGGGGCCCTCGGCGCAGCGCGGTTGGGCCAGGGTCTCTTCGGCGGGGGCGTCGGTGGCGCCGGCGCGCTCGTCACCGGGCCAGAGGAGGTCACTCACGAAGGTGAGTCTGCCCCCCATGACCTGCCGCCACCCGTCGAGGCCCGACTCGGTCCGAGGGCGGGGGCCGGGGCTGCTTGGGTCAGCAGGCCGACCAGAGACCGCGCCCGGCGTCGCGGGCGGACTCCTCGGCGGCGCGCATCCGCTCGATGTGGCGGTCGTTGGGCGGGTAGAGCACCGCGGTGCCGTGCCCGGCGCGGACCAGCTCGAGGTTCACCATGGCGCCGTCCGCGTCGTAGACATAGAGGAGCGTGCGGCCGTAGCGGTCCAGCAGCTCGCGGTCGGCCTCGACGGTGACCGTCGACCCCGGCGGCGCCAGCTCGGCCAGCGCGGCGGAGGCCTCCGGACCCCAGCACTCCACCGGCATGCCGGGCGCGACGGTCTCGGGGGTGTCGACCTGGAGCAGCCGCACCGCTGTGCCGGACGGGTCGAGCAGGTCGCCGTCGCCGCGCAGGTAGAGCGTGTCACCGTCGACGATGCGCACCACCTCTCCGGTCTCGCGGCCCGACGGGCCGGGTGCGGGCGCAGCGGCTGCGGGCTCCTGGACCTGCACCACCGACCCGGCGCCGACGCTCCCACCACTCACGCAGGAGCTCAGCAGCACCGCCACGACCCCGGCCGCGGGCAGCCATCTCACGTCCACGACGTACAGCCTGGCAGGCAGCACCCCCAGCCGGCCGCGACCACCCGGGCGGTGAGCCGGGGCCCTGCTGGTGCAATGGACCGCATGGTGTTCTACGAGCCGGCCGACCGCGACCGCACGCTGTTCCCCCATGACCCGTTCAAGGCGATCGTCGCCCCACGGCCGATCGGCTGGATCAGCACCCGCACCGCGGACGGCACGACGAACCTGGCGCCGTACAGCTTCTTCAACGCGGTCGGCGACCGGCCGCCGATGGTGATGTTCTCCAGCACCGGGATGAAGGACACCGCGAGCCTGGCGCTGGAGTCCGGCGAGTTCTGCTGGAACCTGGCCACCCTGGCGCTGGCCGAGCAGATGAACACCACCTCCCGCCCCCTGGCACGGGGCGAGAACGAGGCCGAGGTGGCCGGCCTCGAGCTGCTGCCGGGCCGCATGATCGGCGCGCCTCGGGTGGCCGACAGCCCGGCCTCGCTGGAGTGCGCGGTGGTGCACTCGACGCGCCTCCGCGACCGGCACGGCGTCGAGGTCGACCAGTGGCTGGTCGTCGGCGAGGTCGTGGGCGTGCACGTCGACCCGGCGCTGATCACCGGCGACGGCCGCTTCGACACCCGCGTCGCCCAACCGGTGATGCGCGCCGGCTACGCCGACGAGTACTTCGTGGCCGACACGATGGTGCGGATGGCGCGCCCCAGCGCCTGAGCGCGGCTACAGTCCGGGCGGTGAGCACCCACCGGCCCCCCTCGGCGCGCGAGCAGGTCGTCGAGGCGATGGCCGAGCTCGCCTCGACCCTGGACCGCAAGGACTGGGCCGCCCTCGAGGCCGCACTGACCCCCGACTGCGAGGGGTACGGCGTCACCGGAGCCGCGCGGGTCGTGGAGCAGGTCCGCGACCACCTCGACGGCGTCGGTCCCACCCAGCACCTGCTCGGCAACCACCGCGTCGCGCTCGGCAGCGACGGCCTCGAGGCCCGGGTGCGCGCCTACGCGCGGGTGCACCACGTCGGCGCCGGGTCCCAGGAGGGACAGTTCTTCGAGTGCCTCGGTGAGTACGACGACACCTGGGTGCTGGTCGAAGGCGCCTGGCGGTTGCGGCGCCGGTGGTTCGACCTGCAGATCTCGCTCGGCTCCTTCGCGGTGCTCAAGCGGGGCGACTGAGCCCCCCTCGGCCTAGGCGCCCGCGGCCAGGACGTCGATCACGAACACCAGGGTCGCGCCGCCGGGGATGTTGCCCGACCCCTGCGCGCCGTACCCCTGCTCGGCGGGGATCTCGAGCAGCACCCGGCTCCCGACCGTGACCCCGTCGAGCCCCTCGACCCAGCCGTCGATGAGGCTGCCCTTGGCCAGCGTGAAGGTGGCCGGCTCGCGGGAGTAGGACTCGTCGAAGGGCTCGTCGCCGCCGTAGACGACGCCGAGGTAGTCCACGGTCACGCTGTCGCCCTCGGCGACCGGCTCGCCGGAGCCCTCGACCAGGGTGGTCACCTCAAGCTCCCCGGACGCCTTCTTCGGCGCCGAGTCGAACCCGATGCCGGTGACGACCCCGTCGTCCTCGACGACGTTCGGGGCGTCGGCCGGCGGGGAGACGGCCTCACCGTCCGGGCCCTCCAGCGGGGGCGCCACCTCCGAGACGAGGTCCAGCACCATCACCAGGTCGTCGTCCGTGCGCAGCCCCACCTGCTCCGCCTCCTCGTCGCTGAGCAGGTCGTCCACGGAGAGGGCGAGCACGACGCGGCTGCCGAGGGTGGTGCCGACGAGGGCGTCGACCAGCACGGCGGGCTGGGCCGCGACCTCCAGGGGCGTGGGGCTGTCGGCGGTGTAGTTGCTCGACACCTCCTCCCCGTCGCTCGCGTAGACGATCCGGAAGCGGTAGCGCAGCGTGCTGTCGTCCGTCACCTCGGCGCCGTCGCCCTCGATCACCACGGCGTCGACGGCCTCGTCGACCTCGAGGTCGGTGACGTCGATCTCGGGCGACTCCCCGAAGTCGCCGGTGACGCTCACCCCGGCGATCGCGTCGGCGGGCGCAGCGGCCTCGTCGTCGCCGCCGGACCCCCCGCAGGCGGTCAGGGAGAGCACGGCGGTGACGGACAGGGCGGCGAAGACGCGGCGCATGGGGCCTCGAGAGGGTGGGGAGCAGGAGTCGCCACTCTAGGAAGTCGGGGCAAGGCCCGGGGACAGCGCCCCGGGACCGAGCCCTGGGACCGAGCCCTGGGACCGATCCCGTCAGGCGACCGTGCGCACCAGCTTGCGGTTCACGAACTCCTCGATGCCGAACCGGCCGAGCTCGCGGCCGAACCCGGACCGCTTGATCCCGCCGAACGGCAGCTCGGCCCCCTCGGCACCGACGCCGTTGATGAAGACCATGCCGGCGTCGATGAGCTCGGCGACCCGCTGCGCCTGCTCCGGGTCCGTGGTGAACACGTAGGACCCCAGACCGTAGGGCGTGTCGTTGGCGATCTCGATCGCCTCGGCCTCGTCCTGGGCCTTGAGGACCATCGCGACCGGCCCGAAGAGCTCCTCGTGGTACGCCGCGTGGTCGGGTCGGACCCCGCTCAGCACGCCCGGCGCGTACCACGCACCGCGGCGTTCCCCGCTCGCCGCCAGGGACGCCCCGTCGGCCACCGCGCCGGAGACCTGCGCCTCCAGCCGCTCGGCCGCCGCGAGGGAGGACAGCGGCGCCGCCGGCGTGGCCAGCATCCGCTCGGTGAAGCGCTCGACGAAGTCGTCGTACAGGCTGGCGTGCACGATGATCCGCTTCCCCGCGTTGCAGGCCTGGCCGGTGTTGTCGAGCCGCGCGGCGACCGCGGCGGCGACGGTGGCGTCCAGGTCGTCGGTGGACAGGACGATGAAGGGGTCGGAGCCGCCGAGCTCGAGGACCACCTTCTTCAGGTGCCGGCCGGCGATCTCGGCCACCGCCGCGCCCGCCCGCTCGGAGCCGGTGAGCGAGACGCCCTGGACGCGCGGGTCCGCGATCACGGCCTCGACCTGCTCGTTGCTGGCGTAGATGTTGACGTAGGCGCCGGGGGGGAAGCCGGCGTCCGCGAACAGCTGCTCCAGCGCGGCAGCGGACTCCGGGCACTGGGGGGCGTGCTTGAGCACGATCGTGTTGCCGGCCGCGAGGTTCGGTCCCGCGAACCGGGCCACCTGGTAGGCCGGGAAGTTCCACGGCATGATCCCGAGCAGCACCCCCAGGGGGCGCTTCTTCACCACGGCCGTCCCGTCCCCGCCGAGCAGCGCGACCGGCTCGTCGGCGAGGAAGTCGGCGGCGTTCTGGGCGTAGTAGTCGTAGATGTCGGCGCTGAAGTCGACCTCCCCGAGCGCCTCCTCCCGGGGCTTGCCCATCTCCCGCACCATCGTCTCGGCCAGGTCCTCGCGTCGGTCGCGGTGCAGCTGCGCGACCTTCGCGACCAGCGCTGCCCGTTCCGGCACCGACACCGACCGCGACCAGGTGCGGAACGCGGTGTCCGCCCGGCCGACGGCGTCCTGGACCTCGTCGTCGGTGTGGGTGGGGAAGGTCCGGATCTGCTCTCCGGTGGCGGGGTCGGTGACGGCGTACGTGGTCATGGTCATCTCCTGGGGTCAGCGGACGGCATCGGTGTCGCCGGAGAGACGCTGAGCGATCCAGATCGGCACCACGGAGAGCACGATCAGGACCACGGCGACCACGGCGACGACCGGGGCCTGGTTGGGACGGAACAGGTTGTTGAGGATCCAGATGGGCAGGGTCGTGGTGCCGGCGCCGGCCGTGAACGTGGTCACGATGATCTCGTCGAAGCTGAGCGCGAAGGCGAGCAGCCCGCCGGCGAGGAGGGCGGAGCGCAGCTGCGGGAGCGTGACCAGGCGGAACGTCGTCCACGGTCCGGCCCCCAGGTCGCTCGAGGCCTCCTCGAGGCTGCCGCCGATCCGGCGGAGCCGGGCCACGACGTTGTTGAAGACCGTCACGATGCAGAAGGTGGCGTGGGCGACGACCACGGTGAGCACGGACAGCTGCACGCCCAGCACGCCCCGGAAGGCGTTGTTGAGCGCGATGCCGGTGACCACGCCGGGCAGGGCGATGGGCAGGATCACGAGCAGGTTGACGCTGTGCTTGCCGAAGAAGTCGAAGCGTTGCAGGGCGAACGCGGCCAGGGTCCCCAGCAGGAGGGCGACCGCGGTCGAGGCCAGGGCGACCTGCACGCTCGTCCAGACCGCGTCCCGGGCGCCCTGGCTGTAGAAGGCCCGCTGCCACCACTCGGTGGTGAACCCCGACGGCGGCCAGGTCATCGAGGCGTCCTGGTTGAAGGAGTTGACCACCACGACGGCGAGCGGTGCGTACATGAAGAGCAGCACCAGGACGGTGACGCCGGCCAGCAGCCGGCGGGCGAGCGGGCTCAGGGACACAGGACACCTCCGTGGCGCGGGAGCGTCGTGCCGGTGGCGCTCACAGGTTGTCCAGGGCGCCGGTGCGGCGCACCGCGGCCAGGTAGCCGAGCATGATGACGATGGGGATCAGGGCGATCGTCGCCGCGAGCGGCAGGTTGTTGGCGGCGCCGACGTTGACGAAGACCAGGTTGCCGAGCATCTGGTTGGCCCCGCCGACGATGTTCACGGTGATGTAGTCCCCCAGGGTCAGCGAGAAGCTGAAGATGGTCCCGGCGAGGATCGAGGGCAGCAGCAGCGGCATCACGATCATCCGCAGCGTGGTCCAGGCGGGGGCGCCCAGGTCGCCCGACGCCTCGAGCAGCGAGTCGGGGACCCGCTCGACCCCGGCGTAGATGGGCAGGATCACGTAGGGCAACCAGATGTAGGCCTGTGCCAGGACGACCGCGGTGAGCCCGTACCCCGGGCCGTCCATCCCGACCAGACCCGCCGCCCAGTCGACCAGGCCGGCGTCCGAGAGCAGCGAGCGCCACGCGAAGGCCTTGACCAGGTAGCTGGCCCAGAGCGGGGTGAGCACCGCGACCACCAGCGCGCGGCGTACCCGTGGGGTGGCCACCTTGCCCATGTAGAAGGCGATCGGCAGCGCCACGGCCACGTCGATGACCGTCACCAGGCCGGCCACCCCCAGGGTGCGCAGGGTGACGGTGCGGTAGAGCGGCTCGGTGACCAGCTCGCGGAAGTTGTCCAGCGTCAGCGACCGGTCGACCTCCCCGGTGAACGAGTCGACCGACCACAGCGCTGCGACGAGCAGCAGCGCCAGGGCCACGACGTAGACCAGCACCAGCCAGGCCAGGGGCGCGGTCAGGAAGAGCACCAGGCGCGCCCAGCCGTGGGTGGCCAGGAAGGAGGAGACCCGGGCGGTGGCCGCTCTGCGTGGAGCGGCTACCGCGGTGGGGTCGGGGGCGGCCAAGGAGGATCAGCCCTTGATCTCGGTCCAGGCCTTGGTCCAGTCGGAGTAGTCGGTGCACTCCACGTCGGTACGCCCGTCGAGGCACTCCGCGACCGGGGTCCGCCAGTACCAGATCTGGTCCGAGAACTCCTGGTCACCGGCGTGGTAGGTCTCGCAGAACCCCTCGCTGGCGAAGTCGCAGGCCTCCTGGCTGTTGGGCGACTCGCCGAAGTACTCGGTGGCCTGCGCGTTGATCTCCGGGTCCTCGATGTGGTCGAGCCAGGCGTAGGCGCAGTTCACGTTCTGCGACTGCGAGGAGATCATCCAGGTGTCGTTCCAGCCGGTGACGCCCTCCTCGGGGAGCGTCACCTTGATGTTGGGCTTGTCGATGGTGTTGGCGATGACCTGCCAGGTGGTGCCGACCACGGAGTCGCCGGTCTTGAAGGCCGACACCTCCTTGAGGTAGTCCGACCAGTACTCGCCGACGTTCTCCCGCTGCTGCTTGAGGAGGTCGACCGCCGCGGCCAGCTGGTCCTCGTCGAGGGCGTAGGGGTTCTCGATGCCCAGGTCGGGCTGGGTGGCCATCAGGTACATGGCCGCGTCCGCGATGTAGATCGGGGAGTCGTACGCGGTGACCTTGCCGGCGTACTGGTCGCTCTCGTCGAACACCACCGACCACGAGGTCGGCTCGTCCACGACGTCGGCGTTGTACATCAGCAGGTTGGCGCCGTAGCCGTGCGGCACGCCGTAGTTCTTGCCGTCGACGGTGTTCCACTCCTGGTCCTTGAGGAAGTCGAAGACCAGGTCGTAGTTGGGCACCAGGTCGGTGTTGACCTCGGCGGCCTGGTCCGCCGCGATCATCCGCAGGGTCAGGTCCCCGGACGCGGCGATGACGTCGTAGTCACCGGTCTTCGTCAGGTTGAACGCCTCGTCGGAGGTGCCGTAGACCTTGCTGGTCACCTGGCACCCCGTCTCCTCCTCGAACGAGCTGACCCAGTCGACGGCCGGGTCGTTGCTGCCGTCCTCGACGTAGCCGGGCCAGGCCAGGATCGAGACCTCGCCCTCCATCTCGCCGAGCTCGTCGGCGGCCGTGGTGCTGGTCTCGTCGTCGCTGCCGCAGGCGGTCAGGGCCGCGCTGCAGGCCAGGCCTGCGATGGCCAGGGCGCTCAGGCGCCGCCGGCGGGTGGTCTGCTTCATCTCGTGTCCGTCCTTCTTCGTGGGTGCGGGGCTCCGGGGTCGGGGCTGGTGATCGGGGTGCGGGGTCAGGTCCGGGCGCCGGCGGGGCGGGCCGACGCCTCGAGCGGCACGACGTCCTCCGGTCGCCACCACGCCGTGACCTCGTCGCCGCGCTCGACGTCGTCGGGGTGGTGCCGGCCTCGAGGACGACCAGCCGGATCCCGTCGTCGGCGTCGACCACGACCCGACGGCCGGTGCCCAGGTAGATCGTCTCGACGACGACACCGCGCACCGAGACGGCGTGCTGCGGCGCCGGGCCGGCGATGTGGATCTTCTCGGGACGCAGCGCGAACCGGCCCTCCCGGCCCAGCAGCGACCGGGCGGCGGGCTCGTCGAGGACGTTGGAGGTGCCGACGAAGGTGGCGACGTACTCCGACTGGGGCTCCTCGTAGATCTCGCGCGGCGTGCCGAGCTGGACGATGCGCCCCTCGTTGAAGACGGCGATCCGGTCGCTGAGGGTGAGGGCCTCCTCCTGGTCGTGGGTGACGAACACGAAGGTGATGCCGAGCTCACGCTGCAGGGCCTTCAGCTCGACCTGCATCTGCTCGCGCAGCTTGAGGTCGAGCGCCCCGAGCGGCTCGTCGAGGAGCAGGACCTTGGGGCGCACCACGATCGCCCGGGCCAGGGCGATCCGTTGGCGCTGGCCTCCCGACAGCTGGGAGGGGCGACGATCGGCCAGGTGGCCCAGCTGGACCGTGTCGAGGGCGTCGCGGGCCGAGGACCGGCGCTCCGCCTTGCCCACCCCGCGCACCCGGAGGCCGTAGGCGACGTTCTCCAGGATGCTCATGTGCGGGAAGAGCGCGTAGTCCTGGAAGACGGTGTTGACGGGCCGCTCGAAGGGGGCCGCCCCCGTCGCGTCCGACCCGGCGAGCCGGATGGTCCCCGCGCTCGGTCGCTCGAAGCCGGCGATCAGGCGCAGCACGGTGGTCTTCCCCGATCCCGACGGGCCGAGCATCGAGAAGAACTCGCCGTCGGCGATCTCCAGGTCCACGCCGTCGACGGCCTGGACGCGTCCGAAGCTCTTGCTCAGCCCGACGAGCTCGATGGCCGGGGGGTGCCGCTGAGGATGGTCCATCAGATTCCTGTCCCTGCGTGACTCGGGACACAAAACCTATGACTGCAGAGGTTATGTGTCTAGCCCCTCTCCCCGCGACGGTGCCAGACTGGCCGCACCCGACGAGAGGTGGTGGCGTGGCGGCGATCCGTCGGCTCAGCTCACGCACCCGGTCGGCCGTCTTCGCGCCGATCGGGAACGCCGGCCGCGCCGTACGGGTCGAGAAGCGGCTCGAGGAGGCCATCCGGTCCGGCGTGCTCGCCGACGGCGAGCGCCTGCCCAGCGAGGCCGAGCTCGCCGCACTGCTCGGGGTGGCCCCGGTGACCGCGCGCGAGGCGCTGGGCGCCCTGCGGACCAGCGGACTGGTGACCACGACCCGGGGGCGGGGTGGCGGCTCGTTCGTGCGCAGGCCGAACGCCGACGACACCGACGACATCCGCCGACGGCTCAGCGCCATGAGCAAGGTCGACCTCGTGGACCGGGGCACGTACTACGCGTCCTTGCTGGCCGCCTGCGCCGAGCTGGCCGCCGAACGGGCCGACGAGGAGGACGTCGAGGACCTGCGCCGCCTGCTGCCGGACCTCACCAGCACCGACCTAGGCGGATGGCGTCACGCCGACACCGAGCTCCACCTGGCGCTGGCCGCGCTGACGCAGTCGGCCCGGCTGTCGCGTGAGGTGATGCGGCTCGAGGCCGACTTCGGCGCCCTGGTCCGGCTGCCGCTCTTCGACGACGCGCACCGCGTGCGCGTCCACGCCCACCAGCTCGAGGTCGTGGCTGCGGTCGCCGCCCGGGACGGGGACGGCGCCCGCTCCAGCATGCGCGCTCGCGTGCGCCGCGCCCTCGAGGACCTCGCCGAGCTGCGGGTGGCCGTACCGTGAGCCGCATGCCCGAGCCCGCCGCCGACTCGAGGTCCCTGGTCGAGTCGTTCTTCCACGACCTCGGCGCGCGCCTGGCCGCCCACGGGGAGCGCATGGCCGCCGCCCTGGGCGAGGGCGAGCGCTCGCGCGAGCAGGTGCTGTCCCACGCCCGGCCGCTCGCGCTGGCGCTACTGGAGGACTCCCGCCTGCTGGGCGGCGGGTTCGTCGCCGCACCGGGCCTGCTCGAGGACCAGGGGCACCTCCTGGCCTGGTGGCAGGGCGAGGACCGGGAGCTGATGTCCGGGTCGGCGGCCCTGGGACGGTACGCCGACTACCGCCACCAGGAGTGGTTCCGCACCCCTGCGCGGACCGGACGGCTGCACGTGACCGGCCCCTACATCGACTACGTCTGCACCGACGAGTTCGTCCTCACCACCACCGTCCCGGTGACGGCGCAGGGCCGGCTGGTCGGGATGATGGGGGCCGACGTCCTCGCCGAGACGCTCGAGAAGGAGATGCTCGCGGCCTTCCGCACGTCGGGGGCCACCCTGGTCAACCACCACGACCGGGTCGTGCTCTCGGGCGACCCCCGCGTCTTCGCCGGGGATCCGGTCAGCCGGTCGGCCTACGCGACCGTGCTTCCCTGCGAGGGCCTGCCGCTGACCGTCCTGGGGTGAGCGCGCAGCACCACCGCCGCCAGCCCCGTGGTGAGCGGCACCGCAGCGACCAGGCCGAGGGTGGCCACGACGCTGCGCACCACCTCCTGGGCGATGATCTGGTCGGTCACGACGCCGCCGAAGGACTCGGTGTTGGCCACGATCAGGATCAGCAGCGGCAGCGCGGAGCCGGCGTACGCCAGCACGATGGTGTTCACGACCGAGGCGATGTGGGAGCGCCCCACCCGGCTGCCGGCGACGAAGAGCTGGCGGGCGCCGTACGCCGGGTTGGCGCGCGCGAGCTCGGCGACGGTGGCGGCCTGGGTGACGGTGACGTCGTCGAGCACGCCCAGCGAACCGATGACGATGCCGGCCAGCAGCAGGCCTTGCGTGTTCACACCCTGGGTCGTCCCGACGGCCAGCGAGAGGTCGTCGGTGACCCCGGTCAGGTGCAGCGCGGAGACAGCCAGCGCGGAGAGCAGGCCGGTGAGGGTGAGGCTGGCCAGGGTGCCGAGCACTGCGACCGTGGTCGTGGCCGCGAGCCCGTGGGTCAGGTACAGGACGGTGAGCATGATCGCGGCCGAGCCGACGATCGCGACCAGCAGGGGCGGTGAGCCCGCGAGGATCGCGGGCACCACGAAGTAGAGCAGCAGCACGAAGGTGACGCCGAGACCGGCCAGCGCGCTCACGCCGCGCCAGCGCCCGAACGCCACCATCGCCAGCACGAAGGCCCCCACGAGCAGCACCAGGCCGGTGCCGCGCTGGTGGTCGACGATGGCGTAGGACTCCCCGTCGGGGGTCTCGTTGAGGATCAGCACGACGTCGTCGCCCTCGTCGACCTCGGGTGCGCCGGGCCCGTTGGGCAGCGGCACGTCCGCGGTCTCGACCGGGTTCTCACGCGGGTCGTCCTCAGGCACCTCCAGCGCCACCGTGGCGGTGCCGCAGCCGTTGACGTCGTCGCTGAGCTCCTCGGTGCACTCGGTGCGCTCGATCGCGGAGATGCTGCCCTGGTACTGCGCCACACCGCTCTGGCCCTCGGGTGGGGACAGGTCCTCGGTGGGCCACAGCCACACCATCGCCGCCAGGGTCAGCAGCGCGATCGGCGCCAGCACCAGCCACGCGGCGCGGGGCGTGCGCACGAGCTCGTCGCGGCCCGGCCTGCGGTGGTGCCCACCCATGACTGATCGACTCCTCGGGGAACGGCGGGACGGCGGGGCCGGACCCCGGGCGTGGTCGGAAGCGCCCAAGTTACCAGCGCCGCGAGCGCCGAGCCGTCGCCAGTTCCCGGACGCGCTCCCCCCAGCCCTGCGACGCTCCGGATGTGGGGTCGGTCCCGGCCTCTCGTAGTCAGGAGGACCGAACGGCCGACCGACGCCCGGTCCCCGCGGGGCGGACGCCGGCCATGGCCCCTTCGGTCCTTCCGGCTACGGCGCGGCCACAGCTCCCGACGCGACGGCGGGTCGAACCACCTGCCTGACGAAGCACGGGGGTCCCTGCCTCCAGGAGCATCTCCGCGGTGCAGAGCTGACTTCTGGAGGGTGCACAAGTGACTGGTCGGTGGTGCAGAAGTGACTGCTCGGCCGGCGGTCAGTCGCGGCGGTAGACCTCCGAGCCCCGCGCCCAGGCGGTGACCGGCTCCGCGGAGCCAATCTCGTCCTCGTGCAGGTCGAACGGGTCCCGGTCCAGGACCAGGATGTCGGCGGAGGCCCCGACCCGGAGGTTGCCGGAGTCCTCCTGGTGGTTGGCATGGGCGGCACCGCTCGTGTAGGCCTGCAGGGCCTGGCTCAGGGTGAGCCCCTGCTCGTCGCGCATCGGGGGCTCCTCGTCGCGCTCGTCGGTGCTGCGCGAGGAACGGTTCACCAGGACGTGGATGCCCTCCATCGGGTCGGGCGGGTTGATCGGCCAGTCCGAGCCGCCCGCCACGAGGGCCCCGCTGTCGACGATGTCGGCGAACGGGTACTGCCACTCGCGACGCTCCTCGTCGAGGTAGGGCTCGACCATCTGCACCGCGGGCGTGTTGTAGCGGGCCCACATCCCCTCGACGTTCGCGATCGCGCCGAGCAGGCGGAACCGGTTGCGGTCGCGGGGCGCGACCAGCTGCAGGTGCGCGAGCTGGTGGCGCTGGTGGCTCCACCCGTTGTGGCGTCGCGCGGCGGCGATCGCGTCGAGGGAGGTCCGCACGGCCCGGTCGCCCAGGGCGTGGAAGTGTGCCTGGAAGCCTGCGGCGTCCAGGGCGGTCACGGCCTCGTCCAGCTGCTCGGGGCCGAGGAAGGTGAGGCCCCGCTCCCCTCCGGCGCAGGGACAGCGGGCGCCGCCGAGGTAGGGCTCGTCCACCGCCATGGTCAGGGTCTCGGAGACGCCGTCGACCATCAGCTTGACCGAGCCCGCGTCGAGGCCGGCCTCGGCGAGCCGGGCGCGCTCCGCCTCCAGCTCCTCGACCTGCTCCACGCCCCTGTGGCGGTCCCACCACAGGGCGAGCCGCACGCGCGCGGTGAGCTCGTCGGCCGCCACGAGGTCGAGGTAGGCCTGGGTCGGGTCGTCGATGCCGGCGTACCCACCGACCAGGGCGTCCTGCCAGCCCACGATCCCCCACGAGTGCAGGTGCGCCTGGGCGTCGCGCAGCGCCGCAGCCTTCTCCTCGCGGGTCGTGTCGACGAGCCGGTGCACCAGCCCCGCGGCGGACTCGCGCAGCGTGCCGGTCGGGTTCCCGTCGTCGTCCCGCTCGATCCAGCCGTCCTCCGGGTCGGGGGTGTGCTTGTCGATGCCGGCGAGCTGCAGCGCGCGGGTGTTCACCCAGGCGTTGTGGTGGTCGTTGCTGGGCAGGAAAGCCGGCCGGTCGGGTACGACGCGGTCCAGCATCTCCGCGGTCGGCCCCGTGCGTGGGTCGAAGTGCTCCAGCGACCAGCCGCCACCGCGGAACCAGGCGTCGCGCTGCGCGTCGCCCTGCTCGGCGACCGCGTCGGCGATGGTGTCGAGGCACTCCTCGGCGCTGCTGCAGTCGGTGAGCAGGGCGCTGCGCAGCTCCAGGCCCCCGATCAGCGGGTGGACGTGTGCGTCGTGGAAGGCCGGCATCACCAGGCCCCCGGCGGCGTCGACCTCCTCGATCTTCCGGCCGGCCGCGGACATCTCCTCGCGGACCCGGTCGAGCGGGCCCACGGCGTAGATCTTCCTGCCCCGCACGCCCACGGCGTTGTCGTGGTGGTAGGTCAGCCCGTCGAAGAGCCGTCCGTTGGCGAAGATGAGGTCGTTCACAGCTGTCCCGTTCGGTCGGTGGAGATCGTGCCGGTCGACTCGTCGACGAGCCCGGGCTCCCGCCCGGACCCTCAGCCGGGCACGGTACGCCGCAACCAGGCCGGCCACGGCTCACCCTCGTCTGGGCGTTCCGTCTGGCCGCGGACCTGGGCGATCATCCACGCCCGCAACCGCAGCACCTCCGGCTCGGCGCGCACCGTCAGCAGCCGCTCCTCGTCGAGGCTCACGTCGGTAGCGGTGAGGAGCCGGTGCAGGCGTGCGGCGTCGTCCGCCACCGAGGGCGGCAGCTGCACCACGACGTCCACCTCGGCCAGCCCCCGCGAGCGGGCGTCCTCGACCGAGCGACGGATGGCCCGACGGACGGGGCCGAAGACGGCGAGGAGGTCGCGCACCTCGCTCATCGAGCCCAGCGCGGGATCGAGCGCGTGGGTCGCGGACAACAGCTGCAGGTCCCGGACCAGCTCGTCGATGTGCGCGTCCTGGCGCAACCACAGCTCCACGGGGCAGGCCCGCAGGTGCACCCGCTCGGACCCGGCGACCGCGTCGGCCCGTGGCCCCTGCTCGGGGCCGGGCGCCGAGTCGGGCGGGCGTACGACGCTGTCGACGCGCTCGTCGACGAGCCGCGCCCAGACCCTCGTGCCACCGGGGACCCGCTCGACCCCCCAGTCGTCGGCGAGGACGGAGACGATCCCCAGCCCGCGCCCGGTCGTGGGCTCGGAGTGAGCCGCGCCGGGCTCGACGACCAGACGGGGCATCAGGGCCTCGACGGGCACGTCGCCCTCGTCCGTCACCGCGACCGTGGTGGCGCCGTGGTCGAGGCGCACCGAGACGTCCATCATCGCCCCACCGCTGTGCAGCGCGGCGTTGGCGGCCAGCTCGCCCACGCACAGCTCCGCGTCGTCGACCAGCTCGGCGCCGCGCCCGCGCAGCGCCTCACGCACGAACCGCCGCGCGCCCGGGACGCTCGCGGGGTCGGCGGGGAAGCGGGTCCGCACGATCCGGCCGCTCACCGTGGGTGACCGCTCGAGCTCGACCGCCTCGACGCCGGGGCCCGGCTGGACGCGCCGCGACGGCGGCGGGCCGTCCTGCTCGTGCAGCCTGACGGCGACCAGCGCGATGTCGTCCTCCCGCACGCTGGGCACCATCCGGGCCAGCAGCCGGTCGCACAGCTCGTCGAGCGGAGGGTCGCCCACGGCCAGGCTGGCCAGCTCGCGCCGCAGCCGCTCCAGGCCCACGTCGAGGTCCTCGCCGCGGCGCTCGACCAGGCCGTCGGTGAAGAGCAGCACCGTCGAGCCGCGCCGCAGCACCACCTGCTGCTCCCCGCGTCGTACGTCGGGGTCGAGGCCCAGCAGCAGGTCGGGATCGTCGGTGAGCAGCAGGTCGACGGTGCCCTCGGGCGTCAGCACGGCCGGGGGTGGGTGCCCGGCGTTGGACCACCGCAGCCGGGTCACGCCCTCCTCGACCTCCTCCGGGGTCTGCTCGAGGCGGGCGAGGACGGCAGTGGCGGTGGTGTCCACCCCCAGCGTGTCGAGGGCCCGGTCGACGCCGTGCAGCACGTCGCCGGGGCCCAGGCCGCTGAAGACCGACACCCCGCGCAGCAGGTTGCGGACCTGGCCCATGGCGGCCGCGGCGGCGGTGTCGTGACCGACCACGTCGCCGATGACCAGCATCGTGGCGCCGGCGTCCTGGACGAACGCGTCGTACCAGTCGCCGCCCACCTGCGCGGTCTCGGCCGCGGCCTCGTAGCGCACCACGATCTCGAGGTGGTCGGGCTGCGGCGGCGCCGTGAGCAGGCTGCGCTGGAGCCCCTCGGCCAGGTCCCGCTGCTCGGCGAAGAGCCGCGCGTTGTCGACCGCGAGACCGGCCCGTTCCGCGACCTGACCCAGGGTGTCGAGGTCGTTGCCGCTGAAGCCCCCGCGGGCGGAGTCGCGCAGCACCGTCAGCAGCCCGACGACGCGATCGCGTCCCCGCAGGCTGACGACCGCCACGTGCTCGGGGGCGAGCCGGCGCACCAGGTCGGGCACCTCGCCCTCCTCGAAGATGCTGCACAGGCCCTCGGTCGCCCCGGTCGCGACGATCGGGCGGTCCGCGGCCAGGACGGCGGGCAGGAAGGACTGGTCGACCAGGCGGGTCAGACGCACCTCGGCGAAGCGGTCGACGAGGGGCTGGGCGTCGCGGTCGCGGTGCCACCCGCCGACGTCGCGCAGGCCGGGCAGGCGCCCCTCGTGACCGGGCTCCTCCACCAGCGTCGCCACGCACCAGTCGCCGAGCTCGGGCACGACCAGTGCCCCCAGCCGCGCCACCGCCTCCTCGAGGTCGAGGGTGCCGGCGAGCTGCTCGGTCACCGCGGCCACCAGCGCGTCGCGCCGCGCTGTGCGGACCACCTGCTCCTGGGCCCGGTGCCGGGCGGTCACGTCGACGAAGTAGACGGCCAGGCCGTCGGGGTTGGGCCAGCCCCGCACCTCGTACCAGGCGTCGAGCGGCTCGGGGTAGTAGGCGTCGAAGGCGACGGGCTCGCCGGTGCGGGCGCTGAGCCGGTAGTGGTGCTCGAAGTCGCTGCCGACGGCGGCCGGGAAGGAGGTCCAGATGTCCTGGCCGGCCAGCTCCTCGCGGCTGCGACCGAGCAGCCGCTCGGCCTCGCCGTTGAGGTAGGCGAACCGCCACGAGCGGTCGAGCTGGAAGAACGCCGTGGGCATCGACTCCAGGACCCGCGCGACCCGGGCCTCGCCCTCCTGCACGGCCGTGGTGTCGTACGCCGCACCCAGCACGCGCACCGCCTGTCCGCGCTCGTCGCCGAGCGCTCGGCCGCGGGCCGCGATCCACCGCACCCCGCCCCCGGGCAGGTTGATGCGGTACTCGGCGGCGTACTCGCCGCAGGAGGCGATCGCCCGGTCCAGCGCCGCCGTCACGCGCGGCACGTCCTCGACGTGGACGACGTCGGTGAAGGCCTCGATGGTGCCGCCGAACGAGTCGTGGTCGAAGCCGAAGATCTCGAGCAGCCGGTCGTCGAACCTCAGCTCGCCGGAGGGCAGGTCCCACTCCCAGGCGCCGACGCCCGCGGCATCCGTCGCCAACCGCCAGGCCACCTGCTGCACCTCGTAGTCAGAGCTCAGCGCGGCGAGCTCGAGGTCGCCGACCACCGCCTGCGCCAGCCGCTGCAGGGTGCTCTCGTCGAGCGGCGACCACTCGTGGGGCGCGACGTCGTAGACGCACAGGGCGCCCACGACCTGGCCGCCGGAGGCCACCAGGGGGACGCCCAGGTAGGCACCGACCGCGCCGGAGGTGACCGGGGGCAGGCCACCCACCCGGACGTCGGCCACGGCGTCGGGCACCACCAGGGGTGCGCCGAGCCCGACGGTGACGGTGCACAGGGAGTCCTCGGCCGGCGTCTCGATCCCGACGGCGGCGCTCCCGGCGCCGTGACCGCCGACCACGACCTGGGTCTCGCCGATCAGCGACACCTGGGCGGAGCCGGCGTCGAGCAGCGCGGCGGCCAGCTCGCACAGGCGGTCGAGGGAGGAGCTGCGGTCGCTTCCGGCCACCAGCCGCCGCACGACGGCGCTGCGCACGTCGGGGGGCGGTGCCGAGCCGTGCGGGGTCCCTGGTGAGCCCGTCGCTACCATCGTCGGTGCCTCCACGCTCGCGGAGGCGGGCCTCCCCGCGCGTCCTGCGCGGCACCGGATCTTAACCGGAAGCGGGCGGCAGCACCTCGCCCTCGGGCGGGTCCCTGGCACCCATGGCCACCGCCGCTGTCCGGGGCTAGCGTGGCGGGGACGCCGCGAGCCAGCGGCGTGCGGCATCTCGCTCCATCCCCGGCACGCCTCCACGCCCGGCCGCTCGTCCGCGGACGATCCGGCCCCGGGCTCATCCTGAGGAGCATCTTGAGCAACGACACCCAGACCGTCAGCGTCCCCCACCTCGGCGGCTCACAGATCGGCTACCGGTTCGGCGAGGAGTACGACGCCTCGAAGCCGACCCTCGTGCTGGTGAACTCCTTCACCACCTCGGTCGAGCTCTACCGGCCCCAGTTCGCGAGCGAGGAGCTCAGCGGCGCGGCGAACCTCCTGTCCATCGAGCCCTTCGGGCACGGAGCGACGCGGGCGGCGTACGAGCAGTTCACCTACTGGGACAGCGCGGTGGCCAACCTGCAGGTGCTCGAGGCCCTCGGCATCGAGCGGGCCTTCGTGCTCGGCACCTCGCAGGGCGGCTGGATCGCGGCCCGGATGGCGATGCTGGCCCCCGCGACCGTGCAAGGGGTCCTCCTGCTCGGCACCTCGATGGACTACGAGTCCCCGCGCAGCCGCGAGCGGGGCTGCTGGGACGGCATCGAGTTCTGCTCTCCCTCGATCGACGCGCTGGCCGAGCCCGTCGGCGACGACTGGGTGGTGCCCACCGACTTCGTCGACGCGGTGCTCGGCGCCGGGCTCGGCGAGGACGTGTCCGAGGACGAGCGGGGCTTCTGGCACTCGGTCTACCAGCAGAACTACACCGGCGACGACGGTCGGCACCGGCTGCGGGTGTGCACCATCAACCTGCGCGACCGCGACGGCCTGCACGCGCGGCTCGACGGCGTGCGGTGCCCGGTGCTGTGGCTGCAGGGCACCGCGGACCAGGTGTACTCGGTCGCCAACGCCGAGGAGGAGATCACCTTCTTCACCGGCTCGTCCGACGCCGAGCTGCGCGTCGTCGAGGGCGGTCAGCACTTCATGAGCGCCTCGCACCCCGACGTCGTCAACGCCGCCGCCGCCGAGTTCGTCCAGCGCTGGGCCTGATCCTGGTCCGGATCCACTGAACATCACGTCGCTGCTGTACGGCGACGTCACCTTCACCTACTCCATGGGCCGGGTCATCCACGACTTCGTGGTCGACAAGCCGGTGGACCGGATGTAGCAGCACCCTCTCCGAACGTCGGGCTGTCCCTCTCGTGTGGGGGGCAGCCCGACGTGCGTGTCTGTCGGGCGGACGGTCTCGGCCGTGCGCAGGACTAGCGCGGCGGCGACGCGAAGCACCGCGAGCGCCGCAAGACCCGAGGGCCGGACCCACGACCTGAGGGTTCGGCTGTCCGGTATGTCCTGCGACATCACATGGAGCCGCCTGTCGGAATCGAACCGACGACCTTCTCATTACGAGTGAGATGCTCTACCGACTGAGCTAAGGCGGCGTGCTGCCCACATCCGGCGGACCGGCGACAGGCAACCCGGCGAAGCATACAGACGCCGCCCCGGCCGCGAGAAATCAGGCGGCGGCGAGGCGGCGGCGTACGACGTCGGTGTCGCTCAGGCGGCGAGGACGCGCTTGCGGGGCTCGGCAGCCGCCCAGCCCAGCGGGGCGGACTGCTCGGCGCCGCACCAGCAGTCGAAGGTGGCGACGGGGCCCTGCTCCGAGGCGGTGACCGCCGTGAACTGGGTGGGGAAGATGATCTGGCGCTTGCTGCAGGAGGTGCAGAGGTGAGTGAGCACGGCGATTCCTTTCACGGCTCGGAGACACGTTGTCTGGCTCTATTCTGACCCGCCAGTAGACATAGGGGTAGCCTGACTTTCCAGCACGAGGTATAGGCTCGCCCTTGTGCTTTCTGTGCACCAGCTCACATGCTTCCTCGCCACCTACGAGCAGGGTTCCCTGACTCGCGCCGCCGAGGAGCTCGGTTACGCCCAGCCCTCGGTCTCCGAGCAGGTCCGCGCGCTCGAGAAGTCCCTGGGCGTGCAGCTCTTCCGCCGGGTCGGGCGGGGTGTGGTCCCCACCCCGGTCGCCGACACGATGCGGCCCTACGCCGAGAAGGTGCTGGCCGCGATCGCCGAGACCGAGGAGGCGGTGGCGAGCGTGAAGTCGTTGGAGACCGGCACCATCCGGTTCGGGATGTTCGGCATCGCCCGGCTGTACGCCGGCGCGGCCCTGATCGCCGACGTGCTGGCCCGCTACCCGGGCGTGCGCGTGGAGCTGGTGGGCCAGAACTCCACCGAGGTCGTCGAGGACCTGCGCCGCGGGCGGCTCGAGGCAGCGATGCTGGCCGTCTCGACGGTGGCCAGCGAGGGGATGACGGTGCGCCCCGTGGCGCGCGAGGAGCTCGTCTACATCAGCGCGCACGCCGAGCACCTGGCCTCCCCGGTCACCGCGCACCGGCTCTCCCAGGCCTCGCTGGTGATGCCGGAGACGACCTACCGTGCCGTCGACTCCACCCGCGCCACGCTGCGCCAGATGCTGCACGAGGCCGGGCGCAACCCGCAGAGCCGGATCGAGGTCGAGGACGTCGAGACCGCCGTCGAGCTCGTCGGGATGGGCCTGGCCGACAGCGTGATCCCCCGGGGAGCCGCCGAGCAGCTGCTGCCCCGACTGGCCCCCGGCGCCGGCTGGGTCTCGCTGCGCCCGCGCCAGTTCGACACCTTCGCCATCGTGCACCGCAGCAACGCCGTCCTCTCCCCCGCCGCCCAGCTGATGATCGAGCTGGCCACCCGCCGGATGCAGGCCATCGCCGAGCCGTTGAACCCCCGCTGAGCGACACCCGCGCCTAGGGTGGCGCCATGACCGAGCCCCTCGCCGTGGTCCGCGCGTTCCTGCAGCACCTCAGCGCCGACGAGACCGACCAGGCCGTCGCCCTGCTGGCCCCTGATGTCGTCTGGCGCAACACCGGCCTGCCCACGGTGCGCGGCGAGAAGGTCGCGGATGCGCTGCAGATGCTCACCCGACGCGGCGTCGGGGTCGGCGTCGAGCTGCACCACGCCGCCGCCGACGGCTCGACCGTGCTCACCGATCGCCACGACACCCTGACCTTCAAGGCCTACGGCAGCCGCTTCCACGTCGACGGCACCTTCGAGGTGCGCGACGGGCTGATCACCCTGTGGGACGACCGCTACAGCTGGGGCGCTGCCAGCGTCGCCTCCGTGGTCGGGCTGCTGCGGCTGCTGCGGCGTACGCGGTAGGTCTGGGCCGGGTCGGCGCGATATCTGGGCCGGGTCAGCAGGTGGTGCCGTCGTCGGGGACGGTGCCGTCGATGAGGAAGTCCTCGATGGCGGTGTCGATGCACGCGTTGCCCGAGTTGTACGCCGTGTGGCCGTCGCCGTCGCGGGTCAGCAGCACGCCGGGCTCGAGCTGGGCGGCCAGGGCCTCGGCCCACTCGTACGGGGTCGCGGGGTCCCGCGTGGTGCCGACGACCAGGATCGGCTCGGCCCCGGCGGCGGTGATCTCCTCGCCGGTCGGGCCGTCCAGCGCGTCCGGCGCGCTCTGGAAGCCGGCGCACCCGACCAGGCTCCAGGCGAAGACCTCGCCCAGGGTCGGGGAGACCTCGAGGAAGTCCGGCACCTGCGCCGGGATGTCCTCCACCGGCGTCGAGGACGGGTCGTCGAGGCAGTTGATGGCGTAGATCGCCTCGGCGGAGTTGTCGGCGTACTCCCCGCTCGGGGTGCGCGAGGCGTAGGTGTCGGCCAGCAGCATCAGCGTGGTGCCGTCGCCCTCGAAGGCGGTCTCCAGGCCCTGGCTGAGCAGGAACCAGTAGTCGCTGACGTACAGCGGCGTGATCAGGCCGTAGAAGGCGCTGCCGGCGGTGAGCTCTCGGCGTCCCGCCGGGATCGGCTCCTCGTCGACGTCGTCGAGGAAGGCCGTGATCCGGTCCAGCCCCTCCTGAACGGTGTCGCCCAGGAAGCAGTCGTCGGTGTTCTCGACGCAGTCGCCGACGTAGGCGCGCAGCGCCCGCTCGAAGCCGGCGGCCTGGCCGAGGTTGAGCCCACGGCCGGTCAGGGACACGTCCACGGCGCCGTCGAGCACCAGCCGGTCGGCGCGGTCGGGGAAGAGGTCGGCGTACGTCGCGCCCAGCTTGGTGCCGTAGGAGGCCCCCAGGTAGGTCAGCCCGGTCTCGCCCAGCGCGGCGCGCAGCACGTCCATGTCGCGCGCGGCCTCGACCGTGCTCACGTGGGCGGCCAGGTCGCCCGAGAGCTCGGCGCAGCCGGCGAAGAAGTCCTCGAGGTCCTCGACCAGCGCGGTCACCTCGGCCGGCTCGTCGGGCGCGGGGTCGGCGGCCAGGAACCGGGTCAGCTCCTCGTCGGAGAGGCAGTCGACCGGCGCCGAGGCACCGGTGCCTCGCGGGTCGAAGCCCACGATGTCGTAGCGGGCCAGCAGCGGTGCGCGGAAGACCCCGTCGCCGGCGGCGGCGTACGACGTGCCGGGGGCGCCGGGGCCGCCGGGGTTGACCACGAGCGAGCCGAGCCGCTGCTCGGGCTCGGCCGCGGGCACGCGGAGCACGGCGATCTCGATGGTCTCGGCGTCGGGTGCTGCGTAGTCGAGCGGCACCTCGAGGCGGGCGCACTCGTTCTCCGGGCCGCTCTCGCAGGGCTGCCAGTCCAGGGTCTGGGAGTAGAACCCGGCCAGCGCCGGGTCGGGCGGCTCGGTGGCGTCGCCGCTGGGGGTGGTCGTCGGCGCCGGGCCGTCGCGCTGCGGCCGGCCGCTCTGCCCGTCGCTGCCCAGGACGCCACCGAGCACGAGCGCCAGCGCCAGGCCGAGCACGCTGAGCACCATCGCGAAGACGACCACGATCGCCACAGCACGCTTCACCGGCTGCTCCCCTCGGGAACCATCAGGGCCACCATCATGGCTTCCAGCGCCAGGGCGGGCGGCACGTTGAACTCCAGCATCTGCTCGCGGGCCTCGAAGACCGCGTCGATGCGGCGCAGGTTGAGCTCGGGGCTCGAGGTGCGCACGACCTCCTCGACGTCGGGTCGGATCTCCTCGTTGACCAGCGGCCCCGCGGCGCCGACGGCCAGCGCGATCGCGTCGCGGTAGACCGAGACGAGGTCCATCAGGCTGCGGTCGACCACGTCGAGGACCCGGCGCTTGGCGCGGGTCTTCTGGCCCTTCTCCAGGGCCGCGAGGGCGGGCGCGTACTCGCGCGGACGGCGGCCGCGCTCGACCACGCCGTAGGAGGAGTCGAGGTCGGTCTTCTCCCGCGAGTCGAGGTCGACGGTGATCGCCTCGGCCTCCTCCTTCGCGACGTCGACCAGGTTGGAGGCGGCCTGCATGCAGGCTCCCAGGGTCGTGAGCTGCGCGGGGTGCAGCACCACCTCGCGGCGCCGGTTGCGGGTCGCCTCGTCGGTGGCCAGCGCCCGGGCCCGGCCGATGTGGCCCTGGCTGGCGCGGGCGGCGTACGACGCGAGCGCGTCGGGCACGCCGAGGGTGCGGGACAGGAAGCTCGCCACGTCCGGGGACGACGGTGTCGTCAGCGTGAGCAGCCGACAGCGGCTGCGGATCGTGGGCAGCACGTCGTCGACGGTGGGCGCGCACAACATCCACACCGTGCGCTCGGTGGGCTCCTCGATCGCCTTGAGCAGCGCGTTGCAGGCCTGGTCGGTGAGCCGGTCGGCGTCCTCGACCACGAGGACCTGCCACCGCTTGCCGACCGGGGCGAGCGCGGAGCGGCGGACCAGGCCGCGCACCTCGTCGACGCCGATGGAGAGCTTCTCGGTGCGGATCAGGGAGACGTCGGCGTGGCTGCCGGCCATCGTGGTGTGGCAGCCGTGGCAGTGCCCGCAGCCCGGGTCGTCCGGGGCGTTCTCGCACTGCAGGGCGGCGGCGAAGGCGATCGCGGCGTTGGAGCGGCCGGAGCCGGGGGGGCCGGTGAAGAGCCAGGCGTGACTCATGCCGCGCCCGGACGCGGCCGAGCGCAGCGCCTCGATCGCCGGGCGCTGCCCGACCAGCCGCTCCCACACCGTGGTCGTGGCCACCGGGGTGCTCATCGGGCCTCCGCCCCGGCGCGGGTCGCGCCGGCGAGCAGCGGCTCGAGCCGGCGCTGCACCGCGGTCGCGATCTCGTCGACGCTGGCGCGGGCGTCGAGGACCAGGTAGTGCGCGGGGTCGGCCGCGGCCATCGCCACGAACGCCTCGCGCACGCGTCGGTGGAACTCCAGGGACTCTCCCTCGATCCGGTCGCGGCCCTCGAAGCGGCCCAGGCCGGCAGCGGGCTCGAGGTCGAGCACCACGGTCAGGTGCGGGCGCAGGTCGCCGGTGGCCCAGCGGGCCACCTGCTCCACCTCGGCGACCGGCAGGCTGCGCCCCGCGCCCTGGTAGGCCAGCGTGGAGTCGACGTAGCGGTCGGTGATGACGACCTCGCCACGCTCGAGCGCGGGCAGCACCAGCGTCTCGACGTGCTCGGCCTTGTCGGCGGCGTAGAGCAGCGCCTCGGTGCGGTCGGCCAGGGCGCCGGTCTCGGGCGAGAGCACGATGCGGCGCAGCTCCTGGCCCACCGGGGTGTCACCGGGCTCGAAGGTGAGCACGACGCGGTAGCCCTGCTCCTCCAGCCAGGTGCGCAGCAGCCGCGACTGGGTCGACTTGCCGGACCCCTCGCCGCCCTCGAAGCACACGAAGACGCCGCGCTGGGTGTAGGTGCCGGGCGTTGTCACGGACCCGAACCTACGTGGCCGCCCCGACACCGACCACTCCCGGTCCACACGTCCGGCTCAGAAGGCGTAGCGGACCCGGCAGTAGGGCATCCGGCTCGCCAGCAGGTCGGTGAGCTGGCGGACCCAGGTGCCCTTCCACCCGGCGCGGTAGCGCACGTTGGCCTGTCCGGAGTGGCTGGTCTTCGCCTCTTGCAGGTCCGAGCGCCACAGCAGCTCCTCGCCGCGCGGGTGCCAGCCGAGGTTGACCTCGTGCAGCTGCTCGTTGTGGGTCAGGAAGATGATCTCGCAGGCCAGCTGGGCCTTGGCGCGCTCGCTGAGGACGTCGTCGACCTGCTCGAACAGCTCGGCCCACTGGGCCTGCCACTGCTCGTGCACCACGACCGGGCTGAAGTTGAGGTGCACCTCGTAGCCGGCCTCGACGAAGTCGTTGACCGCGGCGATCCGCTCGGGGATCCGGGAGGTGCGCAGGTCGAGGCGGTGCGCCATAGGCTCCGGCATCAGCGAGAACCGGACCCGGGTGCCGCCCCGCGGGTCCCAGTCGAGCAGGTCGCGGTTGACGAGCTTGGTCGCGAAGCTCGCCTTCGCCCCCTCCAGCCCGGCGAAGAGGTCGACGAGGTCGCGCACGTTGTCGGAGACCAGCGCATCGGCCGAGCAGTCCCCGTTCTCCCCGAGGTCGTAGACCCAGTCGGTGGGGTCGCACTGGTTGGGCTCCGGCTTCGGACCCTGGCGGGCGGCGTGGCGGGCGAGGTAGCCGGCGATCTTCTCGATGTTGACGAAGACCGTGACCGGGTTGGCGAAGCCCTTGCGCCGCGGCACGTAGCAGTAGCTGCACGCCATCGCGCAGCCGTTGCTCGTCGAGGGCGCGATGAAGTCGGCCGAGCGGCCGTTGGGTCGCGCCGCCAGGCTCTTCTTCTCCCCCAGCACCAGCACCTCGCGCTTGGTGCGCACCCAGCGCTCGACCCCGCCCGGGTTGCCGTAGAGGCCCGGGATGTCCTGGTGGGAGGGCACCTCGACCCGCTCCGCGTCGGGGAAGCGCTCCAGCACCTGCCGGGCGCGCGCCCACTGCTCGATCTGCGGCTCGTGGTAGATCGTGCGGACGTCGAGCAGACGCTGCGCGGCGGTGGTGCGGGGCATGGGCCCAGGCTAGGGCGCGGCACCGACGACGTGCGGCGACCGCTCGCGGTGGCCGTCCGCGAGCGGCGTACGTCGGTGCTGGTCGGGCATCTCCAGCACTTGTTGGGTGTTGCAACGCCCATCCAGTGCATGAGTCCCCGGTCGGCCGGGGACTCATGCAGGGCCGACCTCAGGCCTTCTTCGCGGCAGCCTTCTTGGTCGTCTTCTTCGCGGCGGCCTTCTTCGTCGTCGTCTTCTTGGCCGCGGCCTTCTTCGTGGTCTTCTTCGCCGTCTTCTTGGCGGTCTTCTTCGCGCCCTTCTTGGCCGGACCGCGGGCGCGTCGCTCCTCGAGCAGCTCGGCGGCGCGCTCGAGGGTGATGTCCTCGACCGTGTCGTCCTTGCGCAGGGTCGCGTTGTGCTCGCCGTCGGTGACGTACTCGCCGAAGCGGCCCGACTTCACCACGACCGGCTGCCCGGAGACCGGGTCGTTGCCCAGCTCCTTGAGCGGCGGCGCGGCCGCCGCCCGGCCGCGCTGCTTGGGCTGGGAGTAGATCTTCAGCGCCTCGTCGAGGGTGATCGTGAAGAGCTGGTCCTCGCTGGTCAGCGAGCGGGAGTCGGTGCCCTTCTTCAGGTACGGCCCGTAGCGGCCGTTCTGCGCGGTGATCTCGTCGCCGCTCTCGGGGTCCGCCCCCACCACGCGCGGCAGCGAGAGCAGCCGGACGGCGTCGTCGAGGGTGATGGTGTCCAGCGACATCGACTTGAACAGCGAGCCGGTGCGCGCCTTCGCGCTCTTCTTGGCGTCCTCGGGCAGCGCCTCGGTGACGTAGGGCCCGAACCGACCGTTCTTGGCCACCACCTCGAGACCGGTCTCGGGGTGCACGCCGAGCGCGATCTCCTCGCCGGCGGGGTTGGCGAACAGCTCGACGGCCTTGGCCATCGTCAGCTCGTCGGGCGGCAGGTCCTCGGGCACGTTGGCCCGCTTGCCGGCCGGGTTGCCCTCGTCGTCGGGACCCTCGAGGTAGGGGCCGTAGCGCCCCACCCTCAGGTTGATCCCCGACGCGGGGTCGCCGATCGGGAAGGTGGCCAGCTCGCGGGCGTCGATGTCGCCCAGCTCGTCGACGAGCTTCTTCAGCCCGACCAGCTCGCCGGAGCCGTAGTAGAACTCGCCGAGCTCGGTGGTGCGCTGCTTGCGCCCCGCCGCGATCTCGTCGAGCACGTCCTCCATCTGAGCGGTGAACTCGTAGGAGATCTGGCGCGGGAAGTGCTCCTCGAGCAGCCGGATCACCGAGAAGGCCAGCCACGCCGGGACCAGCGCGGTGCCCTTCTTGTAGACGTAGCCGCGGTTGAGGATGGTGCCCAGGATCGAGGCGTACGTCGACGGGCGGCCGATCTCGCGCTCCTCGAGCTCCTTGATCAGCGTCGCCTCGGTGTAGCGCGCCGGCGGCTTCGTCTCGTGGCCGTTGGCGGCGATCGAGGCGGCCGACACGGCGTCGCCCTGGGCCAGCTGCGGCAGCCGGGTCTCGGCGTCGTCCTTCTGGGCGCCCTCGTCGGTGCCCTCGACGTAGGCCTTGAGGAAGCCGTGGAAGGTGATGACGCGACCGCTGGCGGAGAACACGACGTCCTCGCCCGTGCTGGCCGCGCCGCCGAGGCGGATGGTGACCGACTGGCCGACGGCGTCCTTCATCTGCGAGGCGACGGTGCGCATCCAGATCAGCTCGTAGAGGCGGAACTGCTCGCCCTTGAGCCCGGTCTGCGCGGGGGTGCGGAACGACTCGCCGGCGGGCCGGATCGCCTCGTGCGCCTCCTGGGCGTTCTTGACCTTCGAGGCGTAGGTGCGCGGCTTGTCGGGCAGGTACTCCGCGCCGTACAGCTCCTGGACCTGGGCGCGCGCCGCGTTGACCGCGGTGCCCGACAGGGTCGTGGAGTCGGTACGCATGTAGGTGATGTAGCCGTTCTCGTACAGCCGCTGGGCCACCGACATCGTCACGCTGGCGCCCATGCCGAGCTTGCGGCTGGCCTCCTGCTGCAGCGTCGTGGTGCGGAAGGGCGCGTACGGCGAGCGGCGGTAGGGCTTGGACTCCACCGAGCGGACGTCGAACGTCGTCTCCTGCAGGCCCGCGACCAGCGCCTCGGCGCGGGTGCGGTCGAGGTGCACGACCTTGCCCTCGGCGGAGGCCTTCAGCACCCCGTCGGAGGTGAAGTCGGAGCCGCGCGCCACGCGTCGCTCGTCGACGGAGTAGACCTTGGCGGGGAACATCCGCTGGTCGTGCTTGGACCCGGCGTCGAAGGTGCCCTCGAGGTCCCAGTAGGAGGCGATCCGGAACGCCATCCGGTCGCGCTCCTTGTCGACGACCAGACGGGTGGCCACCGACTGCACGCGCCCGGCGGACAGCCCGGACATGACCTTCTTCCACAGCACCGGGGAGACCTCGTAGCCGTAGAGGCGGTCCAGGATGCGGCGCGCCTCCTGGGCCTCGACGAGGTCGTCGTTGATCGTGCGCGGGTTCTCCACCGCGGCCTGGATCGCCGACTTGGTGATCTCGTGGAACACCATCCGGTGCACCGGGATGTTCTTCGGCTTCAGCTCGTCGAGCAGGTGCCACGCGATGGCCTCGCCCTCGCGGTCCTCATCGGTGGCGAGGTAGAGCTCGTCGGCGTCCTTGAGCAGACCCTTGAGCTTGGTGATGTGCGCCTTCTTGTCGCGCGGCACCACGTAGTAGGGCGCGAAGCCGTTGTCGACGTCGACGGCCAGCCGGCCCCACGGCTTGTCCTTGATCTTCGCCGGGGTGTCGGCAGCCGACTGCGGGAGGTCGCGGATGTGGCCGATGGAGGACTCGACGACGTACCCCGGACCGAGGTACCCGCCGATGGTGCGGGCCTTCGCCGGGGACTCGACGATCACCAACTTGTGTGCCACTGGGTCTGTCATTCCTTCGAGGAGAGAGGGGACGAGCGGCGGTGCTCTCTGACGTGCCTGCTGGGGCGACCCCCGAGGGTCCCGCCGGCCGTCACGTTAGCGCGTGACCCGGCGTACGCCGCTCCGGCGGCACCGCCCTGGACACTTTGCGCAGGTCAGTGCGGGTGTCGCTCGGTCCCGGTCGGGGCCTGTGGAGGAGCGGCACGGCCGAGCGCGAACCGTGCCAGCCTCGTCCGTCCACCACCCGTCCCACCCCGAGGAGAGCCCCGTGCACGACCACGTCGCCCCGCCGCACCCCCGCCTGCGCCTGCCCTACGACGACCGCTACCTCGACGACCTCGACCGCGCCGACCCGGACCGCGCCGAGCACCGGGGCTGGGGCCCCGCCTGGGCCGGGGCGCCGGAGGACGAGCGGCTCACCGAGCTGGTGTTCATCGACGGCCGGCTGGTCTCGCACTCCACCGGCTCGGTCGCCGGCAGCGCCTGGGCCGAGCACGCCGCCCGGCTGGACCGCGAGCAGCAGCGCCCGGCCCCGCCGGCGCCGACCCCGGTGTGGCAGGACGTGCTCGGCTGGCTGGCCGACCGGGTCGGCGGCCGGACGGCCCTGACCGCGCTCGACAGCGAGCCGCTCGGCGACCCGCCCGACCTGCCCGAGGACTACGCCCGTGATACCGACCGGCAGCGGGTGGAGTCGGTGGCCGAGCTGCTGGACGCCGTCGCCCGGAGCTGGTTCGACGCCGAGGTCGCCACGGCGCTGCGCACCGCACTGCTGGCGCTGTGGCGCGAGGACCCCCGCGTGGTGACGGGCGCCACCTCCGCGGCGGCCTCCGCCGCGGGGATCACCTGGGCGGTGGCCAAGGCCAACGGGTTGATCCACCCCGTGGGCGGGATGCGGGTCGGCACCCTGCGGGACTTCCTGGGCCTGCGCAGCACCCCGTCGACGTACGGCGCCCCGGTGCGTGCCGGGCTGGTCGGCTTCCGCCAGCCCGCCTCGCAGCCCCACCACCGCCCGCTCGGGGTGCCGGACCTGCTCGACCTCGGCCGGGCCGACCTGCTCACCGCGGCCACCCGGGCCCGCCTGGTGCACCTGCGCGACCGGGCCGTGGCCGCCAGCGACGCCGACTGACCCGGCCCAGATATCACGCCGACCCGGCCCGGATGTCGCGTCCAGTCGGCCCGGATGTCGGTTCGGTCGGTGCCGGTCTCAACCTTCTGGGGCCCGGCACCGTCATGGTGGTGTCAGGACCCTGCGAGCAGAGGACTCGGATGAGCACCCACCCACCACGACCCGGACCAGCGGAGTTCGCCGACTTCGCGCAGGCCCAGACCCCGGGCCTGCTCGGGTTCGCCCACGCCCTCACCGGCAACCCCCACGATGCTTGGGACCTGACCCAGGAGACGTTGGTGCGGATGGGTGAGCGGTGGGGGCGCACCCGGTTCGACGAGCCGGCCGCGTACGCCCGCACCGTGATGACCCGGCTCAACATCGACCGGCTGCGCCGTTTCCGCCGCGAGGTGCTGACGCCCGGCCCCCGACGCGAGGACACCCGGGTCCAGCTCGTCGGGGAGCTCGACGCCTGGCTCGTCGAGGCCCTGGCGACCCTGACCCCGCGGCAGCGCACGGCGCTCGCGCTGCGCTACGTCGAGGACCTCGACGTCCGAGGCATCGCGGAACGGATGGGCTGCGCCGAGGGCACCGTGAAGTCCCACCTCTCCCGCGGCACCGAGCGGCTGCAAGAGCAGCTGGGCGCGCGCCGCCCCCACCACCCGGCCCTCCCCGGCTCCCAGGAAGCGACCCAGCGATGACCCCCACCGACCTCCACCCCACCTCCCACGGCCGCGACCCCGCGCTCAGCGACGCCTACGCGCGGCTCAGCGGCTCCCTGGCCCCACCCACCGACCTCGTCGGGACGCTCGACACCGCCATCACGCGCCGTCGGCGCCAGCGCCGGGCCGGCGTGGTCGCCGGGGGCGCGCTCGCCCTCGCTCTCGTCGGCGGCACCCTGGCCCTCACGACCGGTGGCACCGAGCCGGAGACGGCCCCGGACCCGGCCGGCCAGGGCGGCGTCAACGAGGTGGTGGTGACCCGCGACGACGGCGCCCGGATGGGGTTCGGACCCGTCGAGCTGAGCTGCGAGGAGGCCGGAAGGCTGGGGCAGCGCCTCACCGCCACCTCGCCCCTGGTCACCGCCCCCGGCGACGACGACACCCTCCTCGAACCGCTGCTGGACATCTCGGTCCTCGTCGACGACGTGGAGCTGCGACGCACCTACGAGCTGCCCTTCGAGGGCAGCTCCACCCGCAAGAACGTCTCCTCGGACGAGTGGACCCTGCAGTACTTCGCCGCCGTGCCCAGCAGCGACCCGACCCGTCGTGCCAACGAGATCACGAGTGCCGCCCCGGACTCGTCCGGCACGATCCGGTTCGACGCAGCCACCTGCGGAGCGGTGCCCTCCCTCGACGTCACCATCGACGCGGTCCTCGGCAGCGAGCTCGAGCAGCCGGCGTACCCGATCGCCGGGCGGCTCGCCCTTCCCTGACCACCCGCCGAGTCGGCGCAGATGTCGCGCTGAGCCGGCGCAATCGGCCGCTCGGCCCCGAGACGCTGCGGACAGGCGCCGGCTCGACGCGATGTTCGCGCCGGGTCGCGGTGATATCTGGGCCGGGTCAGGGTGACATCTGGGCCGGGTCAGGGTGATATCTGGGCCGGGTCGCGGGTCAGGCGGGGGTGAGGTAGCCCTCCCGGACCATCTCGCGCACCACGGGGAGGTAGTCCTCGTGCACGGCGGCGACGTCGAGGTCGAGCAGCTCGGCGAGGGCGTCGAGGATCTGGCCGACCGTCAGCTCGCCGTCGCAGGCGCCGACGAGGGCGGCCACGACGGTGTCGGCCGTGCGGGCCCGGCGCAGGCCGGTCTGCTGACGCAGCACGATCGTCTCGGGGTCCTCCGCCCCGGGGGCGCCCAGCGTCTCCTGCCGTACGTCGGGGCGCGTGACCAGACGGCTCGCCGTCCCGACCGCGAGGCGGGTCGCGCTGCCCCAGGCGGCGACGGCCGGGGCGATCGGCTGCTCCACCTCGTAGGGCCACGACAGCAGCTCGCGCGCCGGGGTCTGCCCCGACTCGTCGTGGCGGCGCAGGTTGACCCAGCCGAAGCCGACGGCCTGGATGCGCTGGTCCTCCATCCACGACAGCCAGGTGTCGTAGCGGCGGCGGTAGTCGGCGGCCGCGGCCGGGCCGTCGGTGCCCGTGGAGGGGTGGTGGCCCGAGTCCTTGAGCCACAGCTCGACGTACGCCGCGGGGTCGAGGGTCTCGCGCTGCACCACGAGCGCGTCCACGTCGTCGCGCAGCCACCCACCGATCCGCTCGTCCCAGGGCTGGTCCTCGGTGATCACCCAGTTCGCCAGGACGTGGCACCAGCCGCCGGGAGCGAGGTGGTCGGGCGCGGTGCGCACGATGTCCTCGACCACGCGGTCGCCGGGCAGCCCGGAGTCGCGGTAGACCAGCCGCTCGCCGGTGGCCGGGGAGATCACGAACGGCGGGTTGGTGGCGATCAGGTCGAACCGCTCGTCGGCGACCGGCTCGAAGAACGACCCGTCGCGCACCTCCACGGTGTCGGCGAGGTCGTTGAGGGCGGCGTTGAAGCGGGTCAGCCGCAGCGCCCGGGCGTTGACGTCGGTGGCGACGACGCTGCCGCTGTGCCGAGCCAGGTGCAGGGCCTGGACGCCGCACCCGGTGCCGAGGTCGAGGGCGCGCCCGACCGGCTCGCGCCGCACCAGCTGGGCCAACGAGGTCGACGCCGGGCTGATGCCGAGCACGTGGTCGGCACTGAGCCGCTGCGGGGCACCGTCGAGACCGGGAGTGAGGTCGGAGACCACCCACAGGTGCTCGGTGACGACCCCGGCCGACCCGGCGGGGCCGGCGTGCTCGGTGGCGTAGGGCCGCACGTCGAGGCGCGCCGCCACCTCCCCGACCGACTGCTCGAGCAGGCCCTCGACGCACATCCGGTCCACGAGGTCGGGCAGCGCCGCCTCCGCGTCCGCGACGTCCACGGGCGTCTGCAGCAGGAAGAGCCGCACCAGCGTGGCCAGCGGCGAGCCGGCCTGCGCCGTACGCCGCAGCCCCGGGGTCGTCTCGTTGCGCGCCAGCGCGTCGTGCGCGCGCGGGCCGAGCAGCTCGGCCACGGCGTCGTAGGTGAAGTCGGCTCGGACCAGGGCGTCGCGGAGGAGATGGGGGAGATCGCTCACCCCGCGACTGTAGGACGTAGCCCGAACGGTCACATCTTCGCGGATCCGCGGACGGGCGCGGGCATCTCGTCCTACTTTGCCAAGCACCATCCGCCGCGCCCGGGTCGGGAGCCCCAGTTCGCGGTGACCATACACGGGGAGGGAACCCACATGACCCGAGCTCGACGCGCCCTGACCACCGGCCTGGGCGCCGCTGTCAGCACCACCGTGGCGACCACACTGATCGCCTCCGGCACCGGGCTGGCCTCCGCGACCGCTGCCGAGCCCGCACCGGGACCCGCGGCCACCGCCGAGCGCGGGGTGCTGGACCTCCTGAAGATCCTGGACCCGGCCGCGATCCTGGGCGCTCTCGACGGCACCGCCGCGCCCGGCGATCTGCTGGGCCTGCAGCGCCCGCGGTGGGACAACCCGCTCGGGCTGCTCACCGTCACCGAGTCGGTCCAGTGGCTGCGCGACGGCGTGGCCGTCACGGGCGCCACGGGCGACTCCTACCTGCCCACCCCCGACGACGTCGGGAAGAACCTCCAAGCGGTCGTCACCGGCACGGTGCTCGGCCTGGTCCCGGTGCCGTCGATCACCGGCGTCGTCCGCATCCTCGCCCCCAGCACCGGCGGCGGCGGCACGACCGGCGACCTGACAGGCACGCCACCCCAGCTCTCCGGCATCCCCGGGGTCGGGTCGCTGCTGCAGATCCTGGACCCGGTCTGGAGCCTGCCGGGCGTGAGCACGAGCTACCAGTGGTTCTCCGACGACGTCGCGATCCCCGGCGCCACCGGCCAGACGTTCGTGCCCGGGCTCGCGCAGGCCGGCACCACCATCCACGCCCGGGTCACGGGTCTGCTCGCCGGGCTGCCGCTGATCAGCCTGCTGACCGACTACCTGCCCATCCCGGCAGCGCCCGAGCAGAAGCTGGGCGCGACCTCGCAGCCGGCGGTCTCCGGCACCGCGAAGGTCGGCGGGACCGTCACCGTCAGCGACCCGCAGTGGAACACCGACGCGGTGCAGCACGCCTACCAGTGGCTGCGCGACGGCACCCCGATCAGCGGCGCGACCACGGCGGCGTACCTGCTGACCCCGGCCGACCTCGGCCGGGCGATCACCGCGACCGTGACCGGGACGAAGAAGGGCTTCACCAGAGCCACGGTCGACACCGAGCCGGTCACCCCGGCCGTCGGTGACGCGATCGTGGCCTCCGTCCAGCCGCGCCTGACCGGCACGCCCGCCCTGGGCCAGACCCTCACCGCGTCGCCCGGGACCTGGGGCACCGGCGAGACGCCGACCTTCGGCTACCAGTGGCTGCGCGACGGCACGGTGCTCAGCGGCGTCACCGGCGCGACGTACGCCGTCACCGCCGCCGACCTGGGCCGCGCCCTGGCCATGCGGGTCACCGCCACCCGGACGGCGTACGCCCCCGGGGTCTTCACCACCTCGGCCGTGACGGTGCCGAAGGCCGCCACCAGCACCACGGCGAAGGCCCGCAAGAAGAAGGTGCGCCAGGGCAAGGCCGCGGTGCTGAAGATCGTCGTCGACGCCGGGTCGGTCAGCCCCGACGGCACGGTCACCGTGACCGAGGGCGCGCGCACGCTCGCGACCGTCGCCGTCCCGAAGGGCCGCAGGACGATCCGCCTCAAGAAGCTCAGGCCCGGCAAGCACACCTTCCTGGTGGGCTACGCCGGCTCGCAGACCACCGCCACCTCGACCGCGAAGCCGGTCCGGGTGACGGTGCTGAAGAAGAAGAAGCGTCGCTGACCCGACGTCCCGCCATGGACGAAGCCCCCGCCCGGAGTCCGGGCGGGGGCTTCGTCGTGCGGGTGGTGCTGCGACGCTCCGGGGGCTAGGGCGTCATCGGGCCGGCGACGACCGGCTCGTCGTCACCGATGACCACGGAGCGCTGCTTGGAGATGTAGACCGCGACCACGATGATCGCCGCGGCCACCAGCGCGATGAAGATGCGGAGCACGTCGTTCTCGCCCTCCCCGTAGGACATGTCCACGATCGCCGCCACGATCAGCAGCGAGACCAGGTTCATCACCTTCAGCAGCGGGTTGATGGCCGGGCCGGCGGTGTCCTTGAACGGGTCGCCCACGGTGTCGCCGATGATCGTGGCCTCGTGGGCCAGCGAGCCCTTGCCACCGTGGTGGCCGTCCTCGACGAGCTTCTTGGCGTTGTCCCAGGCCCCGCCGGCGTTGGCGAGGAAGACGGCCATCAGGGTGCCGGTGGCGATCGCGCCGGCCAGGAAGCCGGCCAGGGGCGCGACACCGAGGCCGAAGCCGACCGCGACCGGCGCGAGGATGGCCAGGATGCCCGGCGTGGCGAGCTCGCGCAGCGAGTCGCGGGTGACGATGTCGACGACCTTGCCGTACTCCGGTCGACCGGTGCCCTCCATGATCCCGGGGATCTCGCGGAACTGGCGCCGCACCTCGTAGACCACGGCGCCCGCGGCCCGGCCCACGGCGTTGATCGCCAGGCCGGAGAAGAGGAAGACCACGCTCGCGCCGAGCAGCGCGCCGACGAGGACCTTGGCGTCGAAGACCCAGAAGCCCTCGAGGAAGGCACTGGTCTCGCTCTGCGCGGCGACCTCGGCGAACTTGTCGAAAGCATCCTGGGTGTAGGAGGCGAACAGCGCGCTCGCGGCCAGCACGGCCGTCGCGATCGCGATGCCCTTGGTGATCGCCTTCGTGGTGTTGCCCACCGCGTCGAGCTCGGTGAGGATCTGCGCGCCCTCGGGGCTCACGTCGCCCGACATCTCCGCGATGCCCTGGGCGTTGTCGGAGACGGGACCGAAGGTGTCCATGGCCACGATCACACCGACCGTGGTCAGCAGACCGCAGCCGGCCAGCGCCACGCCGAAGAGGGCCACCTGGCCGCCGATGAGCGCGGCACCGAAGACGGCCGCACCGATGACGAGCGCGGTGTAGACGGCCGACTCGAAGCCGACCGAGAGCCCGGAGAGGATGACGGTGGCCGCGCCGGTGAGCGAGGTCTTGCCGACGTCCTGGACCGGGCGGTGCTCGGTGCCGGTGAAGTAGCCGGTCAGCGCCAGGATGGCGGCGGCCAGCACGATGCCGATCACCACGGCGACCGAGGCGAAGACCGGGGGGCTCACCTCGGCGGCGACCGAGACGTCGAGCTCGGACCACTCGCCGGGCAGGTAGACGAACGAGAGCAGCACCGAGCCGACGGCGCCGATCGCGGCCGAGATGTAGAAGGCCCGGTTGATGGTCTTCAGGCCGCTCTCGCCGGCGCGGGGCTGGCAGAGGTAGACGCCGACGACAGCGGTCAGGGCGCCGATGGCGGGGATGAGCAGCGGGTAGACCAGGCCCTTGTCGCCGAACGCCTGCGAGCCGAGGATCAGCGCGGCGACCAGGGTGACGGCGTAGGACTCGAAGAGGTCGGCGGCCATGCCGGCACAGTCGCCGACGTTGTCGCCCACGTTGTCGGCGATGGTGGCGGCGTTGCGCGGGTCGTCCTCGGGGATGTTGTTCTCAACCTTGCCGACCAGGTCGGCGCCGACGTCGGCGGCCTTGGTGAAGATGCCGCCGCCGACCCGCATGAACATGGCGAGCAGTGCGGCGCCGAAGCCGAAGCCCTCGAGGACCTTGGGTGCGTTGTCCTGGAAGAAGATCACCACGAGGCTCGCGCCGAGCAGGCCCAGGCCCACGGTCAGCATGCCGACCATGGCGCCGGTGCGGAAGCCGATGTGCATCGCCGGGTCGCGACCCTGCGTCTCGGCGGCCGTGGCCACCCGCAGGTTGGCCTGCACCGCGAGGTTCATGCCCAGGTAGCCCACGGCGGCGGAGAAGCCCGCACCGCCGAGGAAGGCCACGGACCGGAAGATCCGCACGACAGCGTCGTCGGCCGGGAGCAGCAGCAACGCGAAGAACGCGATGGCGGCGAAGACGGCCAGGGTCCGGAACTGGCGGGTCAGATAGGCGTTGGCTCCTTCCTGGACCGCACGGGCGATGGTCTTCATGCTTTCGGTGCCTTCGGGTGCGGCGAGGACCTCTGCCCTGAACATCGCTGCCATCGCGAGCGCGCCGAGCGCGATCAGTGCGACGACGATGACCAGGACGAGGTTCCCACCGGTGACCTCAACGACAACGGGAGCGATCCCCGTCATGTGCTGCCTCCTGCGACTCGGACGAGCGGGTCCCGGGCCACTGAACGTGACCCAGGTCTCACGGAACGAGGCAGACTCTACGCACGGGCGACCGCTTCAGCGCGCGCGCACGTGACGCACGCCACAGCGTGTCGTCGATCGAGGGGCTCGGCTCAGGTGGCGGCGAGCGCGTCGTCGGCCGACTGGTGGATCACGAAGACCTTGGCCAGCCCGGTGATGCGGAAGATCTTCAGCAGGCGGTCCTGGGTGCACACCAGGTGCAGCGACCCGTCGTGCGCGCGGACCTTCTTCAGCCCGCCCACGAGGACGCCCAGGCCGGTGGAGTCGAGGAACTCGACGGCTTCCATGTCGATGACGAGGTCGTAGACGCCCGCAGCGACCAGCTCGGTGATCTTGTCCCGGAGCTTCGGTGCTGTGTAGACATCGATCTCCCCGCCGACCGCAACGATGGTCTTGCCATCGGCGTCGCGTGTCGCAAGGGTGAGGTCCACGTGTACTCCCTGTCAGCTGCGGTGGCACCCGGGGACTTCAGGGGCCCCCGTCCGGCCGTTGATCAGTGATATGAAACCACGACCACCAGCGTCGCGCACACCAGAGTAAAAGGCTGGTCGCACCGCGGATGGTCGGGGCGTTGCCCGAGCAGAGCGCTGTCGGCGCTCTTTGGGACCATGGTCGCATGCCGCCGCCCCCCTCCGCCCGCCACCCGACCCCGGTCGGCGGCAGCGTCGCGGGCGTGGTCGAGCGGTTGGCGGCGCTGCCGGCGCGGGAGGGTCGGCTGACCCACCTGGAACGCCTGGCACCGCGGCCCGGGCGCCCCGCGGCGTGGCCCGCCTGGTCCGACCCCGAGGTGGTCGCGGCGTTCGGGCGACGCGGCGTGGAGCGACCCTGGGAGCACCAGGTCGAGGCCGCGGAGGCGGCGTACGGCGGGCGGCACGTGGTGGTCTCGACCGGCACCGCCTCGGGCAAGTCGCTGGCCTTCCAGCTGCCGGCGCTGACCACCCTTCTGGGTGCCCGCGGGCGCCGGGGCCAGCGCGGGGCCAGCGCGCTCTACCTCGCGCCCACCAAGGCCCTGGCGCAGGACCAGCTGGCGTCGCTGCGCGCCCTCGAGGTCGGTCTGCGGGTGACCACGCACGACGGCGACTCGGGTCGCGACCAGCGCGACTGGGCCCGCGACCACGCGGAGTACGTGCTGACCAACCCCGACATGCTGCACCACAGCCTGCTGCCCGGCCACGAGCACTGGCACCGGTTCCTGGGGGCGCTGCGCTACGTGGTGGTCGACGAGTGCCACCACTACCGCGGCGTCTTCGGGGCCCATGTCGCGCAGGTGCTGCGCCGGCTGCGCCGGGTGTGCGCGCTGCACGGCGCGAGCCCCACCTTCGTCCTCGCCTCGGCGACCGTGGCCGAACCAGCGACCGCGGCCGGGCAGCTCACCGGGCTGCCGGTGCACGCGGTGACCGAGGACGCCTCGCCCCGGGGCGCGGTGACGCTGGGCCTGTGGGAGCCGCCGCTGACGTCGTACGCCGGCGAGAACGGCGCGCCGGTGCGCCGCGCGGCCTCCTCCGAGACCGCCGACCTGCTCACCGACCTCGTCGTCGAGGGGGTGCGCACCCTGGCGTTCGTGCGCTCGCGGCGCGGCGCGGAGCAGGTGGCGCTGACCGCGGCCGCGCAGCTGGGCGAGGTCGACCCCTCCCTCCCGGCCCGGGTGGCGTCCTACCGGGGTGGCTACCTGCCCGAGGAGCGGCGCGCCATCGAGCAGCAGCTGCGCTCGGGCGAGCTGCTCGGCCTGGCCGCCACGAACGCCCTCGAGCTCGGCATCGACGTGAGCGGGCTCGACGCGGTGCTGATGGCCGGCTTCCCCGGCACCCGGGCCGCCCTGTGGCAGCAGGTCGGGCGGGCCGGTCGCGGCGCCCGGGACGCCGCCGCCGTGCTGGTGGCCCGCGACGACCCGCTCGACACCTACCTCGTGCACCACCCCGAGGCGATCTTCGGGCGCCCGGTCGAGGCCACCGTCTTCGACGAGTCCAACCCCTACGTCCTGGGCCCGCACCTGTGCGCTGCGGCGCAGGAGCAGGCCCTCACCGAGCCCGACCTCGCGCTGTTCGGTCCGACCAGCCGGGCGGTCCTCGACCAGCTCGTGGCGGCGGGGCTGCTGCGGCGCCGTCCGCAGGGCTGGTTCTGGACCGACCGGCGCCGTGCCTCCGACCTGGCCGACCTCCGCTCCGCCGGGGGCCGGCCGGTGCAGCTGGTCGAGGCCACGACCGGGCGGGTGGTGGGCACCGTCGACGCCGCGAGCGCGCACGGCACCGCCCACCCCGGCGCGGTCTACCTGCACCGCGGCGAGACCTACCTGGTGGAGTCGTTGGACCTCGAGGAGGCGGTCGCGGTCATCGAACGGGCCGATCCCGACTACTCCACCTCGGCGCGCGAGATCACCGACATCACGGTGCTGGGCGAGCGCGAGCACACCGCCTGGAGCCGGTGCCGGCTCTCGCTGGGCGAGGTGGCGGTGTCCCACCAGGTCGTCTCCTTCCTGCGCCGGCGCCAGCCGGGCGGCGAGGTCGTCGGCGAGGAGCCGCTCGACCTGCCCGAGCGCTCGCTGCGCACCACCGCGGTCTGGTGGAGCGTGCCCGACGAGGTGCTCGAGGACAGCGGGCTCGACCCCGGCGACCTGCCCGGCGCCGCGCACGCGGCCGAGCACTGCTCGATCGGGCTGCTGCCGCTCTTCGCGACCTGCGACCGCTGGGACATCGGTGGTGTCTCCACCGCCCGGCACCCCGACACCGGGGTGCTCACCGTCTTCGTGCACGACGGGCACCCCGGCGGCGCCGGCTTCGCCGAGCGCGGCTACCGCACCGCCCGCGAGTGGCTCGGCGCCACCCGCGAGGCGATCGTGTCCTGCGAGTGCGAGTCGGGCTGCCCCTCCTGCATCCAGTCACCCAAGTGCGGCAACCAGAACAACCCGCTCGACAAGGCCGGCGCCGCCCGGCTGCTCGAGGTGCTGCTGGAGGAGGCCGCCAGCGACGGTCACGGCGCCGGACCGGCGCGGGCCTGACCCTGGATCGTGACGAGCCGGTCGAGGCCGGGCGGCGGGTCGACCTGCACGCTGACCAGCACGTCCGCCCCCTCCAGCAGGCAGCCGGTCAACCGGGCCCCGTTGGCCGTGGCGACCCGGTCCGCGGCGGCGCACGACTCCCCCGGGCTGGTGGCCCCCGCGAGCGCCGCGAGGTCGGCCGCGGCCTGCGCCCGGCGGTGGGCGGCCACGACGGCAGAGATCTCCGCGAGGGTGACGCCGACCAGCAGGAGCATCCCGGCCAGCGCGACGCCGAGGAGCGTGGCCGCGCCCCGCTCCCCGGCGGCCCGGGGAGAAGTCCTCACTGCTCCGCCAGCGCCGTCGCGCTCGCCGAGACCTCGGCTCCCGGCAGCCCACCGAACAGCCCGCCCGGGCCCTGCACCGTGCCGCGCACGGTGACCACCACGGTCCCGTCGGTGCGACCGACACTGACCCGGCTCCCCGCCGGCGCCACCTGCACCGCCAGGGACGTGGCCCGGGCCTCGTCCTCGCCCCGGGCCAGCGCCCGGGCGGCCTCCCGGGCCGCGTCGACGGTGCGCACCTGGGCGAGGCCGACGCTGAGCAGCCAGGTCATCGCCACCACCACGGCCAGCAGCAGCGGCAGCACCATCGCCAGCTCGGCGGTGACCGCGCCACGCTCGCGTCGCGACCCACTGCTCACCCGATGCCCAGCAGACCGAGCACGTGGTCGAAGAGGGTGGTCAGCAGCCGGTCGCCGAAGCCACCGGTGAGCATCGCGTAGAGCAGACCGGCCAGGCCGGCGCCGGCGGCGGTCCCGACGGCGTACTCCGCGGTGGTGATGCCGTCCTCGGCCCGGTTCTCGGGCGTGCGGGGGTGGGTCATGGGTCGTCCTTCCTGTCAGCGGCCGCGGGGTCGCGGTCGGTGCTCCGAGGATGTGCGGAGACCGCCCGGCCCGGCGGCGCTCGCTCGACGGCTGTGGGCGGGGCCGTACGCGCGCCAGGGGTGTGGAGGGTCGGTGGCGCGGCACGTCGCCGGTCCCTCACAGCAGGGTGCTCATCAGACCGGCGGCCAGCGGCACGATCCCGATGAGCACGAACGCCGGGAGCAGGCAGATGCCCAGCGGGACCGCGGCCCGCACGCCCACCGACCGGGCGAGGTCCTCGGCCGCGGCGCGGGACTCGCGGGCCAGGTCGTCCGCGAGGTGCTCGACGGCCTCGACGACCGAGGAGCCGCTGCTGTGGGCCCGGGCCAGCGCCCGGCCCAGCGGGGCGAGCAGCGGGTCGCGGGCGACGTCGGACCAGACCGTCCCCGGGTCCACCCCGAGCCCGAGCCGCGCCGTCAGGGCGCCCAGGTGCGTGGCCGCAGGCCCGGGCAGGGCGGCACAGGCCACCGAGACCGCCTCGCCCGGGGCCGCGCCGGCACGCAGCGCGACCGCGAGCAGACCGACGAGGTGCGGCAGGTCGCGGCGCACCTGCTCGCGCCGTCGCCGCAGCGCCGGCGGTTCGGCGCGCGCCACCAGCACCCAGACCAGCACGGCCGCACCGAGCCCGGCCACGAAGCCGGTGCCGCCACCGATCAGCGTGGGCCCCGCGGCGCCCGCGCACCCGGCCCACAGGGGCCGGTGGCGACGCATCCAGCCGGTCGGCTCAGCGGCGTTGCCAGGTGCTCCGGCGGTGCCCGCCGCGCCGGCGCGGGGGCGGGCCCGGGGCGGCGGCGTCCAGGCAGCGGCCGCCATGGCGGCCAGCCCTGCCACCAGCACGATCAGCACGGCGTCCGGCCCCGGGCCCGCGCGGGGTTCACGACGCGCGTCCAGCCTCGCGGGCGAGTGCCTCGATCCAGGCGATGCCGGCGAGCCCGAGCGCCGCTCCCGCGGCCAGGCACGCCAGCCCGACCGGGTGCCCGAGGAGGAATCCCACCGGGTCCCCGCCGACCCCGGACCCCATCAGCAGCGCGGCGACCGGCAGGGCCGCGACCAGCCGCGCGGTCGCCCGCGCCGAGGCCAGCTCGCCGGCCACGATGCGACGGGTGCCGCGGGCCCGGCGCAGGTCGGTGGCCACCCGGGCCACCGCGTGGGCGAGGCCGTGGCCGGTGCGGTGCGCCACCTGCCACGCGGCCGCGACGAGCCGCAGGTCGCCGGCTCCGGGCTCGTCGGCCGCCACCCGCCACGCGGCCGGCACGTCGGCCCCGACCCGGTGCGCCTCGGCCACCGGGGCCAGCACCGGCCACTCCTGCGCGGCCCGCTCCAGAGCAGCGCCCGGCGGCCGCCCCGCTGCGAGCTCCGCGGCCAGCGCCTCGCAGGTCTCCCGCACGCGCTCGGCGCACGCCGTGGCCCGGACGTCCGCGCGACGGCGACGGTGCAGCGCCAGCAGCACCCGCGCCACGGCGAGGCCCACCCCGACCGGCGCGAGCACCCGCAGCAGCGCGGTCCCGCCCAGCGCCAACGCCGCCACCGTCCCCGCGACCGCCGTCGCCACCGGCCCCACCGCCCGGACCGACCCGGGACGGGTGGCGCCCCGACCCCGCCCCGGACCGGGACGGGGCAGGACGACCCGGCGCGGACGCACCAGCAGGGCGGCCGCCCCGGCGGCACCCAGCACGGCCAGGACGACCCGGACGTCGGTGACCGCCGCGTCGACCGGGACCGGCCCGCTCACAGCGCCCCCGCCAACAGCACCGCCAGCCGCTCCGCGCCCGGACCGTCCACGAGGTCGTCGCCGTCGAGGCGCGCGGCGCTCAGCATCCGCACCAGCCCGTCACGACCGCGCTCGGGCACCGCGACCTCGCGGATGCGGCGTACGCCGTCGCGCCCGCGCGCCAGGTGCACCACCAGCTGCACCCCGGAGGCGAGCTGGCTGTGGGTGGCGGCCCGGTCGAGCCCGGCGGCCAGGGCCAGCGCCTCGACCCGGGCCGGGACGTCGGCGGCGGAGTTGGCGTGCAGGGTGCCGCAGCCGCCCTCGTGACCGGTGTTGAGCGCAGCCAGGAGATCGACCACCTCGGCGCCGCGCACCTCCCCGACCACGAGTCGGTCGGGGCGCATCCGCAGCGCCTGGCGCACGAGGGTGCGCACGTCGACCGCCCCGGCGCCCTCAATGTTGGCGGGCCGCCCCTCGAGGCCCACGACGTGCGGGTGGTCGGGTCGCAGCTCGGAGGAGTCCTCGACGAGCACCAGCCGCTCGGTCGGGTCGACGAGCCCCAGCAGCCCGGCCAGCAGCGTGGTCTTGCCGCTCCCGGTGCCGCCGGTGACCAGGAACGCGCAGCGCGACGCCACGACCGCGCGCAGCAGCCGTGCTCCGTCGGGCGCCAGGGTGCCGGCCGCGACCAGGTCGTCGAGGTGGATGGCCCGGGTCGGTGGCACCCGCAGCGAGATCGACGTGCCGGGCCGGGCGACCGGGGCGAGCACGGCGTGCAGGCGGGTGCCGTCGGGCAGCCGCACGTCGGCGTACGGCGTCGCGTCGTCGAGGCGGCGCCCCGCGGCGGCCGCCAGTCGCTGCGCCAGCCGGCGCACGGCTGCGTCGTCGGGGAACCGCACCCCGGTGGGCTCGAGCCCCTGGCCGCGGTCGACCACCACCTGGTGGGGGCCGTTGACCAGGACGTCGGTGACCCCGGGACGCCGCAGCAACGGCTCGAGCGGTCCGGCCCCGACGACGTCGCGGCGCAGGGCCTCGTGCACGGCCAGCACGGTCGTGTCGCCCACCGGTCGCCCGGTGGCCCGCAGCGCCGTCGCCACCCGGTGCGGCGTCAGCGGTCCGGGCTCGCGGGCCAAGTGGTCGCGGACCACCTCGACCAGGGCGGCGACCTCGTCCTCGACCGGCGTGGCAGCCAGCACGTCGCTCACGCCGCCTCCCCCAAGAGCTCGAGCCGGTCGAGCAGCCCGGCGGCGGTGCGACCGAGCACGCCACGGTGGGAGCGCACCGGCCCCAGGCCCAGGTCGACCGCCTCGTCGAGGCCGCGCTGGTCGCCCATCGCTGCCAGCACCGGCGCCCCGACCGCACGCCGCACCAGCGCGGCGTCCGCCCCGCCGCGCACCACCAGCCGGACCCGCCCGGGGTCGGCCAGCCGGGCGCAGACCCGGGCCGCGGACGAGAGCCCCGGCACCGTCGGCACCACCACGACCAGGATCAGGTCGCAGTGCGCGACGGCCTCCTCGGGCACCGGGCCCAGCACCCGGGGCAGGTCGACGACGACCGTCTCGTGACCGCGCCGGGCCGCGGAGAGCGCCTCACGTGCCGCGAAGGGCGCCACCAGGTCGACGGCGCCCGGCGCCCAGGTCAGCACCCCCAGGCCGTTCCTGCGGGGCACGGCGTCGCGCAGCGAGCGGGCGCTGAGCCGCCCGGTGGTGCGCCCCAGGGCGTCCCACCGGATGCCGTCGACGCCCTCGAGGCCCAGCACCCGGTCGAGGCCCGGGCCGGCGGGGTCGGTGTCGACGACCAGCGTGGTCCCCCGCCGGGCGGCGCCCTGCCCGAGAGCGCAGGCCAGGGTGGTGGCCCCGGCGCCGCCGGAGCCGCCCACGACCCCGACGACCCTGGCCGGGCGCACCCGGGCCTCACCGAGGTCGGTGAGCAGCTCGGTGAGCCACCCGGCCGACGCCGGGAGGTCGGAGACGTCCGCGGCGCCGACCGCCAGGGCCAGCCGGAACAGGTCGTCGGGCACCACCCGCGTGCTGACCACGTGCACGCGGGGGCGCCGCGGTGGGCCGAGCACGGCCATCTCGCCGACGAGGTCGGCGCCCAGCAGCACCAGGGGTGCGCGCGTCCACCGCCGCAGGGCCTGGGCCGGCTCGCCCGTCACCGCAGGCGACGTCCCGGCGGCCGCGGCGAGGCGGCCCACCTGGTCGAGCAGGTCGGGGTCCCGGGTGACGACCAGCGGCGCCGCGCCCGCCGGTCCGGTGCCGGCACCCCCGGGGTCGGGCCCGGCCGCCCCGGTCGCGGTCGAGGGGTCGGGGACGGGTCGCAGGGATCTCATGGGCCCACGCTCCCCGTGCCGGCGGCGGCGTACGGCGTGGTCGTGCGGCGTTGTGGAGGTGTGCGCTGCGGGGTCGTGCTGTGGGCGGCGGGTGGCGCATCCCACGCCCGGACGGGGCGTGCGCCCCCCGCTCCGGGTGCCCGAGCGCCTAGGCTCGTGCCATGACCGCCTCCGCGGCTTTCTTCGACCTCGACAAGACCATCATCGCGAAGTCGAGCACGCTCGCCTTCAGCAAGCCCTTCCAGGCCGGGGGCCTCATCTCCCGACGGGCGGTGCTGCGCTCGGCCTACGCGCAGTTCGTCTACCTGGTCGGCGGCGCCGACCACGACCAGATGGAGAAGCTGCGGCAGTTCATGTCGCAGCTGTGCACCGGCTGGGACGTGACCACCGTCAACGAGATCGTGGCCGAGACCCTGCACCACGTCGTCGACCCGATCGTCTACGACGAGGCCGTGGCGCTCATCGAGGAGCACCGGGCCGCCGGGCGCGACATCGTCATCGTCTCCGCCTCCGGCACCGAGGTGGTCGAGCCGATCGGGGAGATGCTGGGCGCCGACACCGTGGTCGCGACCCGGCTGGAGGTCGAGGACGGTCGCTACACCGGCGAGATCGCCACCTACGTCTACGCGGAGCAGAAGGCCGTCGAGATCCGCGAGCTCGCCGAGCGCCGCGGCTACGACCTGGCCCAGAGCTACGCCTACAGCGACTCCGTGACCGACGTGCCGATGCTCGAGGCGGTGGGGCACGCCTTCGCGGTGAACCCCGACAAGGAGCTGCGTCGGATCGCCGGCGAGCGGGGCTGGCCGGTGCTGGTCTTCATGCGCCCGGTCGCGCTGCGCAGCCGGCTGCGGGTGCGTCCCACCCTGGCCGCCGTGGCCGTGGGCGGGGCCGTGGCCGTCGGCGGGGTGGTCTGGGCCGGTGCCCGGCGCCGCGGCCCGGCGATCTGAGACACCGCTTCCGGTCGCCCCGGGGAAACGCCAGGACCCGCCGGGGCCGGCGATGAATTTCCTCCGGAGCCCTTGTGTCGTGCGTCACAACGGCGTACACAAGGGGGTACCAGAACTCAACAGACGTACACGTGACCCGGGGTACCCACGCGGCGACCCACCCTTCCGATAGGGCGCATGTCAACGGAAAACTTCCGAGGCAGCATAGAGAAAGCACGCTTGGTAGCCAGCCAGGACACGTGTCAGCGATGGCCCCCAGGAGCTCTGCTCCGGGGGCCATCTGCTTGCCGGCCGACCACGGCCGGAGGGCGCCCCCTCAGCCCTCGGCGTCGCGCCGCAGCGGCGAGGCCTCGGCGGCGGTGGCGTACGCCTCGATGACGTAGAGCAGCCAGGAGTGCACGCCGGAGTCGCCACCGGTGGCGTAGCCGCGCAGGTTCGACTCGTACTGCTCGCGCAGCGCCAGGTGGGCGGCCTCCGGCACGATCAGCGACTTCTCGTCGACGCCGCGCGCCACCAGCACGAGCCGCTCGGCCGCCCGGGCCACGAGACCGTTGTGGGAGGCGAAGGGGGTGGAGGTGGCGAGGTCTGCGTGCACGACGGCCGCGACCAGGAGGCCGGGCGAGTCGGCGCTGGAGGTGAGCAGGTCGGCGAGGCCGCGCAACCGGTCCGCGGCCGCGGCGTCACGCGGGCGACCCAGCTCCTCGGCGGGCAGGGTGCTGCCGGCGGCGAGCGCGTGCAGGCGGGCCAGGGCCTGCAGCGGGGCCAGACGCAGGGTCGGCACCAGCGACAACAGCTCCGAGGAGAGGCGTACGGCGTCGCGGGCGAGCGCGTCGCCCTCACCGGCGCGCACCTGCGCCACCGACGAGACGGAGCCCTCCAGCACCGCGCTGGCGTGGGCGCCGCGCAGCAGCGACTCGGCGGTGGTCTCGGGGCTGGTGCGCCGCAGCCCGCGGTCGCGCAGCACGACGTCGATGCTGTCGCGCGCGGCGGCCAGGCCACTGGGGACGCCCTCGAGCGACACCAGCCAGGACAACGGATCAGTGGTCACGCCGCCGAGGGTATCGAGCCGATACCCTCGACCCGATGAGTGATCCCCTCCCCCACGCGCGATCCTTCGGGCAGGTGGCGGCGGCCTACGACCGGGGCCGACCGTCCTACCCGCGCGACGTCGCGGCCTGGATGTGCGGCGGACCGGAGCGTGGCGGCCTCACCGTCCTCGAGGTCGGCGCCGGCACCGGCAAGCTCACCGAGCAGCTGGTCGCGCTCGGCCACGTGGTGCACGCCACGGATCCCGACGAGCAGATGGTGGCCGTGCTGCGCGAGCGGCTGCCGCAGGTGCGCACCAGCGTGGCGGGAGCCGAGGAGCTGCCCGCCGCCGACCGCGGCTACGACGTGGTGGTCTCTGCCCAGAGCTTCCACTGGTTCGACCACGACCGGGCGCTGCCCGAGCTCGCCCGGGTGCTCAAGCCCGGCGGCCACCTGGCCCTGGTCTGGCACCAGCGCGACGTGCGGATCCCGTGGGTGCGCAAGCTCAGCCGCATCCTCGGTCCCGAGCACCCGTTGGAGGAGCTGACCCGGCCGCTGGCCGACAGCGACCTCTTCGCGGACGCCGAGGAGCAGGCGTTCAAGCACTGGCAGGTCCTGGACCGCGAGACGATCCTCGACTACGTCGCCTCCCTGTCGACCGTGGCGGTGCTCGGCGAGGCCGAGCGCGAGAGCGTCCTGGCCGACGTCCTGGCGCTCTACGACGACTACGGGCGCGGCATGGACGGCATGCAGCTGCCGCACGTGACCTCCTGCTTCCGCGCCCAGGTGCGCCCGCAGGCCGCGCCGCCGGCACCCGCCCGCCAGCTGGCCGAGGCCGGTGGCACGGGCGACGACGTCCCGCCGGACCCGCCGTGGACGGTCACCACGGGCAGCATGCCCCGCATCGAGGACGAGATCTTCAAGGCTCCCCGGTCCGCGGTCGCCGACGACGACAACGCGATGCTGCTGATCGACTTCCGGTGAGCGGGGCCTGACATGGCGCGGCTGCCGCGACCCTGGCGGCGTACGCACCTGGGCACCGACGCCGACCGCGCCACCTTCCGCACCCTGCACACCGCTTCGCTGGCCTCCCCGGCCCTGCGCGCGGGCCTGACCGCCGACAGCGCGGAACGCTCGATCAAGCACCTGCGCGCCCTGCTCGGCACCCCGGCGATCGCGTTGAGCGACACCGCCGACCTGCTGGCCTGGGACGGCGCCGGGCACCACCACGCCGCCCAGGTGCCGGCGCTGGTGGCCGAGGCGCTCGCCCGCAGCGGCACCCAGGTCGTCGCCCGCCGCGAGCTGCCGTGCCGCCAGGGCTCGTGCCCCGTGCGGGCCGCGGTGATCAGCCCGCTGGTCGTCGAGGACCGGGTGATCGGCACCCTGCAGGTCTTCGGGCCCTACGCCTCCGCGGGCCTGGTGCGGGCCGCCGACGAGGTGGCCCGCTGGGTCTCGGGGCAGCTGGAGCTGGCCGAGCTCGACAGCTCGCGGACCCGGCTGATGGAGGCCGAGGTGCGCGCGCTGCGTGCCCAGATCAGCCCGCACTTCATCTACAACTCCCTCGGCGCCATCGCGAGCTTCGTGCGCACCGACCCCGACCGCGCCCGCGAGCTGCTGCTGGAGTTCGCCGACTTCACCCGCTACTCCTTCCGCAGGCACGGCGAGTTCACGACGCTGGCCGAGGAGCTGCGCTCGGTGGAGCGCTACCTGCTGCTCGAGCAGGCCCGCTTCGGCGACCGGTTGCAGGTGACCCTCTCGATCGCGCCCGAGGTCCTCGGCGTCGCCGTGCCCTTCCTCTGCCTCCAGCCACTGGTCGAGAATGCGGTGCGGCACGGTCTGGAGTCCGCTGCCGGGGGCGGCCACCTCCGCATCGTGGCCATCGACCAGGGTCAGGAGTGCGTGATCGAGGTGGAGGACGACGGCGCCGGCGAGGACCCCGAGCACATCCGGCGCGTGCTCGCCGGTGACCAGTCGGGCGACTCGGTGGGCCTGGGCAACGTCGACGGCCGGCTGCGCGCGGTCTACGGCGACGCCTACGGCCTGGTCGTCGAGACCGCGCCCGGGGCCGGCACCAAGGTCGTGGTGCGGCTGCCGAAGTTCGCGCCGGGGGTGCACGCGTGAGCCCCGCGACCCGGATGCGGGTGCTCGTCGTCGACGACGAGCGGCCCGCACTGGACGAGCTGGCCTACCTCCTGCAGCGCGACGACCGGATCGGTGAGGTGCTGACCTGCGACTCGGCCACCGAGGCGCTGCGGGTGCTGCAGGAGCAGGAGGTCGACGCGCTCTTCCTCGACATCCAGATGCCGGGCCTGAGCGGCCTCGAGCTGGCCCAGGTGCTGATGCGCTTCAAGCAACCGCCCTCGATCGTCTTCGTCACCGCCCACGACAACCACGCCGTCGACGCCTTCGACCTCCAGGCCGTCGACTACGTCCTCAAGCCGGTGCGCGCCGAACGCCTCGCCGAGGCCGTGCGCCGCGTGCGCGGCGGCGACCCGCGGGCCCCCGCCGACCAGGACCTGCAGATCCCGGTGGAGCTGGGCGGGGTGACCCGGTTCGTGCACCGCTCGGACCTGACCCACGTCGAGGCGCACGGCGACTACGCGCGCCTGCACACCCCCACGGGGTCGCACCTGGTGCGCACCCCGCTGTCCACGCTGGAGGAGGAGTGGGGCGCGGCCGGGTTCGTGCGGATCCACCGCTCGCTGCTGGTCTCGCTGGCCCACGTCAGCGAGGTGCGGATGGACGCCGGGCGCTGCTCGGTGGTGGTCACCGGCGCCGAGGGCGAGCCGGGGGTCGAGCTCGGGGTCAGCCGCCGGCACACGCGCCAGCTGCGCGACCTCCTGCTGCGCCGGGCCCAGTCGTGAGGCACCAGCCGTGAGCGACCCGCAGCCACGGGTGCGGGTCACCGGCCCGCCGCGGCGGCGTACGCCGCTGGCGCGCACCCGCGAGGTCGACGACGAGACCCCGCTGGGCAGCCTCTACCTCGGGTCGCTGCTGCGCGAACAGCTCTGGCTGGCGCTGCGCACGCTGCTGGTGCTCGCGCTGACCCTCGGCCTGCTGCCGGTGCTGTTCGTGCTCGTGCCGGGGCTCGACGAGATCGCGGTGCTGGGCCTGCCGCTGCCCTGGCTCCTGCTGGGGGTCCTGGTCTACCCGTTCCTGGTGCTGCTGGGCTGGCGCTACGTGCTGCGCGCCGAGCGCAACGAGGAGGCGTTCGTCGAGCTGATGGGGGCCGAGCGCAAGCCCGAGCCCGGCCCCGGCCCCGAGGATCGGTCGCGCCGGTGAACCCCGACCTCGACGCCGCCCCCGGCATCGTCGCGATCGTGCTGGTCAGCGTCGCGACGCTGGCGATCGGCACCTACGGGCTGCGCTTCTCGCGCACCACCAGCGACTTCATGGTCGCCTCGCGCACCGTGCGCCCGGGCATGAACGCCTCGGCGATCAGCGGCGAGTACCTCTCGGCCGCCTCCTTCCTCGGGGTCGCCGGCCTGCTGCTGGGCTTCGGCGCCGACATGCTCTGGTACCCCGTGGGCTGGACCGCCGGCTACCTGGTCCTGCTCACGCTGGTCGCGGCCCCGCTGCGCCGCTCCGGCGCCTACACGCTCCCGGACTTCGCGGAGGCACGGCTGGACTCGCAGCTGGTCCGCCGCGTCTGCTCGCTGCTCGTGGTCGCGATCGGCTGGCTCTACCTCCTCCCCCAGTTCCAGGGGGCGGGCATCACGCTGGCCAGCGCCGTCGGCGGCCCGACGTGGATCGGATCCCTGGTCGTCGGCTCGGTGGTCCTCGTCAACGTCATCGGCGGCGGGATGCGCTCCATCACGCTGGTCCAGGCCTTCCAGTACTGGCTCAAGCTCACCGCCCTGCTCGTCCCGGCCGCGGTGCTGCTGGTGGTGTGGGCAGGCGACGGCCGGCCCGGCGCGGACCCCGCGATCGGGCACGCGGGCGGCGGCGGCCCGCTGCCTTGGTCGAGCCCGCTGGCGGAGTCCGGCCCGATGGGCCTCTACCTGACCTACTCGCTGATCGTGGCGACCTTCCTGGGCACTATGGGCCTGCCGCACGTGGTGGTGCGCTTCTACACCAACCCCGACGGCCGCGCCGCGCGGCGTACGACGCTGGTGGTGCTGGTGCTGATCGGGATCTTCTACATGGTCCCGCCGATCTACGGCGCCCTCGGTCGTGTGTACGCCGCCGAGCTGGCCGCGACCGGCCGCTCCGACGTCCTGGTGCTGGAGCTGCCGCGCCTGATGCTGCCCGGGCTCGGCGGCGACGTGCTCACCGGGATGGTCGTCGGCGGGGCGTTCGCCGCCTTCCTGTCGACCTCCTCGGGACTGGCGATCGCCATCGCGGGGGTGCTGAGCCAGGACGTCACCGGGCGCGCGTACGCCGGTCGCCGGCTCGGCGGGGTCGCGGCCTTCCGGGTCGGTGCGGTGCTGGCGGTCGTGGTGCCGGCGGCGGTGTCGCTGAGCGAGCCGCAGGTGGGTGTGGCCACCACCGTCGGGCTGGCCTTCGCGGTCTCGGCCTCGACGTTCTGCCCGCTGCTGCTCCTGGGGATCTGGTGGCGCGGGCTGACCGCGGCCGGCGCCCTGGCCGGCCTCCTCGTCGGGGGCCTGGGCTCGGGGCTCGCCGCCGTCCTGACCCTCTTCCCCGGCCGGGCCGACGGCTGGGTCGAGATCCTGCTCCAGCGCCCGGCCGCCTGGAGCGTGCCGCTGGCGGTCCTGGCGATGGTCGGTGTCAGCCGGGCCACCCGGGCCCGCGCGCCGCTGCACGTGCGGCGCTTCATGGTGCGCCTGCACACGCCCGAGGCCGTCGAGCTCGACCGGGGCTGACCCCCGCCGGCCCGAGCCCTGCTCCGGCTCCGGCCTGGGTCGTGGCCTGGGTCGTGGCCTGGGTCGTGGCCTGTCGACGCGCCCTGGCGCGTCCTGAGCCACACGACCCGAACCACGACCCGGGCCACGACCCGAACCACCACCCGGGCCGCATCGCAAACCACGACCCGGGGCCACGACCCACGTGGGATGCTCCGGGGGTGCGAACTCGGACCCTGCCCGCGGCCCTGCTGCTGTGCGTCCCCCTGGCCCTGCTGCCCGCCCTCCCGGTCGCAGGCGCTCCGCCGGCGATGGCGTCGACGTCGGCGGGGACCCCGACCGACACCACACCGCCGCAGATCGACCTCGACCCGTGCTTCGGATCCGAGCCCTGCCAGCGCGAGGCGGCGTACGTCGCCGGGCGGCTCGACGACGGCGACGACCTGGCCGTCCTGGGCGCCCTCCTCGACGGCGAGCCGGTCGCCGAGCGCGTGTACGACGACGGGTCGGGCTTCGAGCCGCACGGCCCGTTCACCGCGCCGGGCCAGGACACGGTCGAGGAGGTCGACTACGCGATGGTGGTCGGCGTGCCCGAGGGCGAGCACCAGGTGACCTTCTACGCCCGCGACCTCGAGGGCAACGAGAGCTCGCGCACCACGACGGTGATCGGCGCCGACGCGCCGGGACGCCCCCAGGGCCTGCGCGCCGAGGCGCGGCCCCGTCGCGGGGGCTTCGTCCTCCGCTGGGACGGCGCTGACCCGAACGGGTCGCACGTCCACACCTACCGGATCCGCCACGGACGCGAGGACCGCACGACCCGGGGCGGCGTCCCCGAGAGCCCCGCCACCCGCCTGGTGTGGTCCGGCCTCGAGCCCGGCTGGCACACCTTCCGGGTGCGCGCCACCAACGGGATCGGCGAGGGCCGGGCCTCCCGCGTCCGCGCCTACCTCCACCGACCCTGACCGCGCCGGGTCGTGCCCCTCAGGGTGGCCCCTGCACCACCCTGAGGGGCACGACCCGGTGAGATGCTGGTCGGGTGCCGACCCGTCTGCTGATCACCGCCGACACCCACCTGCCCAAGCGCGCCAAGGCGCTGCCGGAGGAGCTGTGGCAGCAGGTCGAGCGCGCCGACGTGGTGGTGCACGCCGGCGACTGGGTCGACGTGGCGCTGCTGGACGAGCTCGAGGAGCGCAGCCGGCGCCTGGTGGGCGTCCACGGCAACAACGACCACGGAGTGCTGCGCGAGCGGCTGCCGCTGGTGGCCGAGGCCGAGATCGAGGGCGTCCGGCTCGGGGTGGTGCACGAGACCGGCGACAAGCAGGGGCGCGAGCGGCGCTGCGACGCGGCGTACCCGCACCTCGACGTCCTGGTCTTCGGGCACAGCCACATCCCGTGGGACACCACCACGCAGGGCGGCCTGCGCCTGCTCAACCCGGGGTCGCCGACCGACCGGCGCCGGCAGCCGCACTGCACCTACCTCACCGCTGTCGCCGCCGACGGCGCGCTGCACGACGTGACCCTGCACCGCCTCCCCCCGAGACAGGGGCGCTGAGAGACCCTCAGGCGGGCGGGCCCCGGAACAGCCGCACGGCGCTGACCCCGGCGAGCACCCCGCCTCCGACGACGAGGACCAGGCCCGGCCCGGGGATCCAGCCCGCGGTGCCGACCAGGCCCAGCAGGTGCACCACCTGCCACAGCGGCAGCACGACCGCGACCGCCCCGAGGAGCGCGGCCTGGGCTGCTGCGAGGCGCCGGGCGGGCACCATCACCCCGGCGAAGCCGAGCATGCAGGTGTAGAAGGTCCACAGCCCCGCGCCCTGCGCGCCGAGGACGGTGCCGAGAGGTGTGTCGATCCACGGCATGAAGGAGCCGACCAGCACCAGGAAGCTGGCTCCCAGGAGCATCCGCCGCCCGGGCTCGGCGCCCCGACGGGGGCCGACGCCCGCCCGAGGGGCGGTGCCTGCGGGGGCTGGGGTGGGGCGGGTCGAGGTGGCCATGCGCCGACAGTAGGGCGGGTGACCCCCGTCACGGCAGGCTCGGCCGGCGGCCACCGGCCGAGCGTCGTACGCCGTGCGCCGAGCGGTCGGCCAGCCACGACGAGCGGTCCACCGGGCGCTCGAGAGCCCGATCGACGCGCCGCGGTGGGCGAGCGGCCGCCGCTCGTCGCACCCCGCCCACCACTCGCCGCACAGTGTGACCGGGGTCACCTCGACCTCTTGTCGCGGCCCGTACCGAGGCGTTTGCATCCCGTCCTGACGCTATCGCCGCGGGGTCCACCGCTCGCGACGTCGAGACGAGGAGGAAGCGATGGATGACGCAGCGCGCCAGCAGTACTGGCGCCGGAACCTGCGGCTGATGGCCGTGCTGCTGACGATCTGGGCGCTGGTGTCGTTCGGCGCCGGGATCCTGTTCGTGGAGCCGCTCAACAAGATCGTGGTCGCCGGGTTCCCGCTCGGCTTCTGGTTCTCCCAGCAGGGCGCGATCCTCACGTTCGTCGCGATCATCGCGGTCTACGTGTGGCGGATGGACAAGCTCGACGCGGAGTTCGGCGTGGAGGAGTACGAGCAGGAGGTGCACCACTCGTGAGCGACATCCAGCTCTGGACCCTGATCTTCACGGTCATCACCTTCAGCGTCTACATCTACATCGCCTACGCCAGCCGGGTCAGCACCACCTCCGGCTTCTACGTCGCCGGCGGCGGCATCCCGGCGGTGGCCAACGGCGCCGCGATCGCGGCCGACTGGATGAGCGCCGCGTCGTTCATCTCGCTGGCCGGCATCGTGGCCTTCGCCTACAACGGCTACGCGGGGGGCGTCTTCCTGATGGGGTGGACCGGCGGCTACGTGCTGCTGGCGCTGCTGCTCGCGCCGTACCTGCGCAAGTTCGGCAAGTACACGCTCCCCGACTTCGTCGGCGACCGGTACTCCGAGACCGCGCGGCTGGTCGCCGTGCTCGCCGCGATCGTCGTGTCGTTCGTCTACGTCGCCGGGCAGATGGCCGGCGCCGGGCTGGTCTTCACCCGCTTCCTGGGTGTGGGCACCACGACCGGTGTCATCATCGGCATGACGATCGTGTTCTTCTACGCCGTGCTCGGCGGCATGAAGGGCATCACCTGGACCCAGGTCGCGCAGTACTCCGTGCTGATCGTGGCCTACATGATCCCGGCGTTCGCGGTCTCGACGAAGGTCACCGGCATCCCGCTGCCGCAGATCGGGTTCGGTGACATCCTCGCCGAGCTCGACGGGCTGCAGCAGGACCTCGGCCTGGCGGCGTACAGCGAGGCCTTCACGCAGACCTCGATGCCCAACATGGTGCTCATCACCGCCGCGCTGATGTTCGGCACCGCCGGCCTGCCGCACGTCATCGTGCGCTTCTACACCGCCAAGAGCGTGCGGGCGGCGCGCTACAGCGCGCTGTGGGCGATCTTCTTCATCGCCCTGCTCTACACCACCGCCCCGTCGGTGGCGGCGTTCACCAAGCTGCAGATCCTCCAGGACCTCAACGGCACCGCGATCGGCTCCGAGCCGGGCTGGTTCAACACCTGGTCGGAGGTCGGGCTGGTCTCGGCCACCGACGCCAACGGCAACGGCATCATCGACTTCGCCACCGAGACGGTCATCAACAACGACATCATCGTGCTGGCCAGCCCCGAGATCGGCGGCCTGCCGGCCCCCATCGTCGGCCTGGTCGCGGCGGGGGCCCTGGCGGCGGCACTGTCGACGGCCTCCGGGCTGCTGCTGGTGATCTCCTCGTCGGTGGCCAACGACGTCTACTACAAGAAGATCAACCCGCGGGCCACCGAGGCCAAGCAGCTGCTGGTCGGTCGCATCGCCATGGGCGGCGCGATCCTGGTCGCCGGCTACTTCGGCATCAACCCGCCCGGCTTCGTGGCGCAGGTGGTGGCGCTGGCCTTCGGGCTCGCCGCGGCCAGCTTCTTCCCGATCCTGGTGCTCGGGATCTTCTGGAAGAACTGCACCGCGAAGGGCGCCGTGGCCGGCATGGTGACCGGACTGACGGTGACGATGGCCTACATGATCTGGACCATCGACATCTACGGGAACTCCGACGGCCTCCTCGGCATCCCCGAGACCGGCTTCGGCACGATCGGGATGCTGATCAACTTCGCGGTCACGATCGCGGTCTCGCAGTTCACCGCGAAGCCTTCCCCGCTGATGCAGGAGCTCGTCGAGGAGATCCGCTACCCCGGCAAGACCAAGCTCGTCGCCCAGCACCAGGCCGGCGAGATCTGAGACGCCGCACCCGCCGGGTCGGCGCCACCGGGCGCCGACCCGGCACCCGCGCACCGGGGGCCGTTCCGCTGCTCCCCGCCGCGGCCTAGTGTGGCCGACACCACCTGCACCACCCTTCACCCCTTCACTGCACCCCGACCCAGGAGACGAGAGACCGTGAGCGACGAGACCCTGTCGAACCTGCTCAAGGAGGACCGCCGGTTCGAGCCGCCCGCCGAGCTCGCGGCGAACGCCAACGTCACCGCGGAGGCGTACGACGCCGCCGCGGCCGACCCGGAGGCGTTCTGGGCCGAGCAGGCCGGGCGCCTGACCTGGGCCACCCCCTGGGACCGGGTCCTGAACTGGGACGACCCGCCGTTCGCCAAGTGGTTCGAGGGCGGTCGCCTCAACGCGGCGTACAACTGCGTGGACCGCCACGTGGAGGCCGGGCGCGGCGACAAGGTCGCGTTCCACTTCGTCGGCGAGCCCGTCGACGACACGCGTGACATCACCTACGCCGAGCTCCAGGACCTGGTCTGCCAGGCCGCGAACACGTTGATCGACCTGGGCGTGCAGACAGGCGACCGGGTCGCGATCTACATGCCGATGATCCCCGAGGCCGTCGTGGCGATGCTGGCCTGCGCCCGCATCGGCGCCCCGCACACCGTGGTCTTCGGCGGCTTCTCCTCCGACGCCCTCGCGTCCCGGCTCGAGGACTGCCAGGCCAAGGTCGTCGTGACCGCCGACGGCGGCTACCGCCGCGGGGCACCCTCCGCGCTCAAGCCCGCCGTCGACGAGGCCCGCGTCAAGGCCGCCGGCCTGGGGCACACCGTGGAGAAGGTCCTGGTGGTGCGCCGCACCGGCCAGGACCTCGGCGCCGACAGCTGGGACGACGCCGTCGACGTGTGGTGGCACGAGAGCGTGGACCGGGCCTCGACAGAGCACGCCCACGAGGCCTTCGACGCCGAGCACCCGCTCTACGTCATGTACACCTCGGGCACCACCGGCAAGCCCAAGGGCATCCTGCACACCACCGGCGGCTACCTCACCGGGGCGGCGTACACGCACTGGGCGGTCTTCGACATCAAGCCCGACGACGTCTTCTGGTGCACCGCCGACATCGGCTGGGTCACCGGCCACTCCTACATCGTCTACGGCCCGCTCGCCAACGGCGTGACCCAGGTGCTCTACGAGGGCACCCCGGACTCACCGGAGAAGGGCCGCTGGTGGCAGATCATCGAGCAGCAGGGCGTCACGATCCTCTACACCGCGCCCACGGCGATCCGCTCGTTCATGAAGCAGGGGCGAGAGATCCCCGACCGCCACGACCTGTCGAGCCTGCGCCTGCTGGGTTCGGTCGGCGAGCCGATCAACCCTGAGGCCTACGTCTGGTACCGCCACGTCATCGGCGGCGACCGCACCCCGGTCGTGGACACCTGGTGGCAGACCGAGACCGGCCAGATCCTGATCTCGCCGCTGCCCGGCGTCACCGCCGGCAAGCCCGGGTCGGCGATGGTGCCGATCCCCGGGATCTCGGCGGCCGTGGTCGACGAGGAGGGCCGCGAGGTCGCCAAGGGCGGCGGGGGCTACCTCGTGCTCACCAAGCCGTGGCCCGCGATGCTGCGCACGATCTGGGGCGACGACGAGCGGTACAAGGAGACCTACTGGGCGCGCTTCGAGAAGCTCGGCTACTACTTCGCCGGGGACGGCGCCAAGCTCGACGACGACGGTGACCTCTGGGTGCTCGGCCGCGTCGACGACGTCATGAACGTCTCGGGCCACCGGCTCTCCACCACCGAGATCGAGTCGGCGCTGGTCTCGCACCCCAAGGTGGCCGAGGCGGCGGTGGTCGGCGCCCAGGACGAGGACACCGGCCAGGCCGTGTGCGCCTTCGTGATCCTGCGCGACGAGGCCGGCGACGGCGGCGCGGACATCGTCGAGGAGCTGCGCGCCCACGTGCGCAAGGAGATCGGCCCGATCGCCAAGCCGCGCCAGATCATGATCGTGCCGGAGCTGCCCAAGACCCGCTCCGGCAAGATCATGCGCCGCCTGCTGCGCGACGTCGCCGAGAACCGCGAGGTCGGGGACGTCACGACCCTGGCCGACTCCTCGGTGATGGACCTGATCTCCTCGGGCGTCTCCGGAGGCCGGGGCGACGAGTAGTCCCGGTGGCGACCCGGCCGGTCCTCTCCGGCCGGGTCGACCGTGCGGGGTGAGCGCGTGCGCCGCTACGATGACTGACTGGTGCGCCGGGAAGTCTGGTCGGCAACTGTCTTGTCGACCCCTGTCGACGACCTCGCTCATGACCGCTGATCGATCCGAGGAGCCCTCGTGAACTCCAGCACCTCTTCACCCCGCCTCTTCTCCCGAGGGAGCTTCCTCGAGGACTCCCGCATCGCGGGGGTGCTGCGCGCCGAGACCACCGGCGGTCTGCTGCTCATCGTCGGTGCCCTGATCGCGATCGTGTGGGCCAACACCCCCTTCGCCGGCACCTACGAGGCGATCCGCGACTTCAAGCCGCTCTCCGCGCCCCTCGATCTCGGTGCCTTCACCCTGCACCTCGACCTCTCGATCGGCACCTGGGCCGCCGATGGGCTGCTGGCGATCTTCTTCTTCGTCGTCGGCCTCGAGCTCAAGCGTGAGTTCGTCGCCGGAGACCTGAGGGACCCCAAGCGGGCGGCGCTGCCGATGGCCGCCGCGGTCGGCGGCATGGCCGTGCCGGCGCTGCTCTACCTGGCCTGGAACTTCGCCGCCGCCGACGGCGCGCCGAGGGGCTGGGCGATCCCGACGGCCACCGACATCGCCTTCGCGGTCGCGATCCTCGCGGTCATCAGCACCCACCTGCCCTCGGGCCTGCGCACCTTCCTGCTGACCCTGGCCGTCGTCGACGACCTGCTGGCCATCACAATCATCGCGATCTTCTACACCGAGGACCTCGACCTGCTCTTCCTGGCGCTGGGCATCCTGCCGATCCTGGTGTTCGGGTTCCTGGCCCAGAAGCGGATCTTCCCCGGCTTCCTGCTCATCCCCCTGGCGCTCCTCGCCTGGGTCCTGGTGCACGAGTCCGGCGTGCACGCCACCGTCGCCGGTGTGCTGCTGGGCTTCACGGTGCCGGTGCTGCGCAAGGACAAGGACTCCGACAAGCCGGGTCTCGCCGAGCACCTCGAGCACCTGGTGCGACCCATCTCAGCGGGTATCGCGGTCCCGGTCTTCGCCTTCTTCGCCGCCGGCGTCACCGTCGGCGGCTTCAGCGGCCTGGTCGACTCCTTCAAGGACCCCGTCGCGCTGGGCATCGTCACCGGTCTCGTGGCCGGCAAGGCCATCGGCATCACCGGCTCGACGTGGCTGCTGTCGAAGTTCACCAAGGCCGACCTCGACGACGACCTGGCCTGGATCGACGTGATCGGGCTGTCCATGCTGGCGGGCATCGGGTTCACCGTCTCGCTGCTGATCGGCGAGCTGGCCTTCGGCCAGGGCTCCGAGCGTGACGACCACGTCAAGGTCGGGGTGCTGATCGGCTCGGCCCTGGCGGTCGTCCTGGCCACGATCGTGCTCCGCTCCCGCAACCGGGTCTACAAGAAGCTGTGGGAGGCCGAGCAGGTCGACACCGACCGCGACGACATCCCCGACGTCTACCAGGCCGGGGACAACGACCCCGCCACCCCGCCCTACTGAGGCTCACCCCCACTGGCGGCGCGGGTGGGGCTACGGGCTTGTAGGGTCGGAGCCCGGAGCACGCACACACCACCAGGGGAGCAACCGCATGGCCATCGAGCCGGTCAAGGACACCGATCCCACCATCGGACGCCTGGTCACCGACGCCAGCCGCGACATCTCCAGCCTGATCTCGAAGGAGATCGCGCTCGCCAAGTCCGAGCTCAAGGTGAGCGTCAAGGCCGGCGGCATCGGCGCCGGGCTCTTCGCCGCCGCCGGGTTCCTGGGTGTGCTCGCGATCATCATGCTCTCGGTCGCGATCGCCTACTTCATCCACTGGGCCGGCCTCGGGCTGCACTGGTCCTTCCTGATCGTCTTCGGCCTGTACGTCGCCCTCGCCGGCCTGCTCGTGCTCATCGGCATCAAGAAGGTCAAGCAGGTGCGTGCGCCGGAGAAGGCGATCGCCCAGGGCAAGCAGATCCCGTCCGCCCTGAAGGGCCAGCACACCGCCTGAGGCTTCATCGCTCGATCGCCTGGCGCTCGGATCGCCGTGGGTGTCCGGGCTGCTCACGGCCGCCTGTGGGTACGCCCGCCACCTCGCCGGCTCGCCCCCCGGCCCGGCTGGGTCTCGACCCGCCCCTGCGCGCCCTCGTTCCTCGGACGCGGGGCTTGCTCGACCTTCGCGCGCCGCCCTGACCTCCTTCCTCGGTCAGGGCGGCGCGCTCACCCCGCGCAGGCGCCTGTCGAGACCGGCGACGTCGCCGCGCGGCCCTGGTCGGCGGCCTGCTCGACCTGGTCGGTGGTCAGCGCGTAGCCGGTGTCGCCGTCGGTGACCGAGGCCGCGAAGACCACCCCGACCACGTCGCCGCGCGTCGAGATGATCGGGCCACCGGAGTTGCCCGGGCGCACCAGGCCGCGCAGCGAGAACACCTCGCGGATGACGGCCCCGTCGCCGTAGATGTTGGGTGAGCGCAGCCGCTGCTCGGCCCGGATTCGGGCGGCGCGGACGTCGTAGGGACCGTCCAGGGGGTAGCCGAGCACCGCCACGGCGTCCTTGGGGGCCGCCTGGGCGAACTCGAGCGCCGGCAGCGACCCGGAGTCGAAGGACACCACTGCCACGTCGACGTCGGGGTTGTAGTAGACGACGCGCCCCTCGACGGGACCGGACTCGAGCTGGACCTGTGGGGCGTCCACGCCGGCGACGACGTGGGCGTTGGTCATCAACCGGTCGGGGGCGTAGACGAACCCGCTGCCCTCGACCCCGTTGCCGCAGGAGTTGGCGCCCCGGATCTTGAGCACGCTGGGGGCTGCCCGCTGCACCGCCGGACGGCGCAGCATCCGCTCGTCACCGGGCGCGACCTCGATGATGCGCTCGGGGGCGAACGGCTCGAGGTAGCGGGGGAAGAAGCTGGTGCCCACCACGGTGTTGAAGGCCTGCAGCAGGCCGCCGGCCGACTGCGGCAGGGCGTTGTCGACCTTGGCCAGCACCGTCGAGGACCGCACCATCGGCGTCACCCCGGCGATCCGTGACCCCGAGACGGCGACCCCGAGCGCCCAGGCCACCAGCAGCACCGCCACGGCGCTCAGCGCGGCCCCGCCGACGGCGTCGAGCGCGCGCACCGGCTGCCAGGTGATGCGCGAGCGCAGGCGGGCGCCGACGTACTGCAGCGTCGCCTGGCCCAGCGAGGCGGCCAGGATGACGATGAACAGCGCGCCGAGCGTGACCAGCAGCGACGGGTTGGCGTCACCGAGCGCGATCGGTGCCAGCCAGATCCCGAAGAGCCCGCCGGCCAGCAGCCCGGCGGTCGCGAAGGCACCGGTGATGAAGCCCTGCCAGTAGCCGGAGAGGGCGTAGGCGAGGACGAGGAGGGCCAGCAGCCAGTCGAGCAGGTTCATCGGGCCTCAGATGTCCTCGTCGGGTCGGTCGGGGACGTCCTCGATGTCGAGGAGCCCACCGGTCGTGGGGTGGTCCGGTCGGGGGCGTGGGTCGGCGGCGAGCATGTAGTCCGGCAGCTCGCAGATCCGCGACTCGTCCCACGGCGTGGTCCAGCCCAGGAAGTCGAAGAGCTTGGCGATGATGCCGCCGGTGAAGCCCCACAGGATCACGTCGTTGTCGGGCCCGATGAGGAAGCCGGGGCTCTCGAAGCCCCGGGGGTGGCGCACCGTGACGCGGTGCTCGGCGGCGAGCAGCTCGCTGACCGGCACGTGGTGGATCGCGTGCACCTCGGCGCTGCTGGCGATGTGCACGCCGCTGGGGTGCGCCCACCAGCCCAGGACCGGGGTGACCGCGAAGTTGCTGGGGGGCAGCCACAGGTCGGGCAGGGTGGCGAAGACCCGGACCTCGGCCGGCTCGAGGCCGACCTCCTCCTCCGCCTCCCGCAGCGCCGCCTGCACCGCGGTCTCGCCGGGGTCCACCCCGCCGCCGGGGAACGAGACCTGGCCGGGGTGGGAGCGCATGTCGTGGGCACGCTCGGTCAGCAGCAGCTCGGGACCGGCCGGTCCCTCCGCGAACAGCATCAGCACCGCCCCGGGCCGGGCGCTGCCGTCGGCCGGCGGGGTGAAGCGGGAGAGGCGGTCGGCGGTGATCGCCTGCGCGCCCTCCTGCACCGGCAGCAGCCACTGCGGCAGCGGGGCCACAGAACCGCTGTGGCCGCTCACAGCCGCACCCCGAGGTGCTCGGCCACGAGGTCCTCGAGCTGTTCGACGCTGCGGATCTCCATCGGCAGCACCGCCTCGACGGTGCCGTCCGCGCCCACCAGGACCGTGGTGGGGAAGGCGACGGCACGCACGACCGGGTCGACGCTGAGGTCTCCCTGCGTGTCGGCCACCTGGGGGTAGGTCACGCCGCTGCGGGTCAGCAGCTGCATCGCGCCCTCGGTGATCGGGTCGGCGTAGTCGACGCCGAGGACGTCCACCTCGTCGCCGTGCTGCTCGTAGAAGTCCTGCAGCACCGGCAGCTCGCGCTTGCAGGGGGCGCAGGTGGCGAACCAGGCGTTGAGGACCAGCGGTCCGCGCAGCGCGGACAGGTCGACGCCCGGGCCGCCGCCGAAGCAGGCCAGCTCGAGCTCGGGGAGCCCTCCCTCGACCGGCGCGCCGGTGCCCGGTCGGCAGTCCTCGATCCCGGCCTCGGCCTTCATGTCGCGCAGGGCCGGGGTCTCGACGTCGATCCGGGCCGGACCCGGGGCGGGGACGAACGAGCCGTCCCCTCCCCCGCAGGCGCCCAGCACCAGCGCGGCCGTCGCCAGGACGATCGCGAGGGGACGTCGGGTCATCGGCGCGCCTCGGTCTTCACGAGCTTCGCCGCGGTCTCGGGGTCGGTCGGGCCCTCGCCGTACGACGGGCACCAGCGCGCCACCGGGCAGGCACCGCACGCAGGACGCTGGGCGTGGCAGCGCCGCCGTCCGTGCCAGATCAGGCGGTGGCTGAGCATCGTCCAGTCCTTCTTCGGGAACAGCGCCCCGACGGCGTGCTCGACCTTGACCGGATCGGTCTCCTCGGTCCAGCCCAGCCGCCGGGCCAGGCGACCGAAGTGGGTGTCGACGGTGATGCCGGGGACGTCGAAGGCGTTGCCGAGCACCACGTTGGCGGTCTTGCGCCCCACGCCGGGCAGCTTCACCAGGTCGACCAGCCGCGGCGGCACCTGTCCGTCGTGGTGCTCGACGAGGTGGGCCGAGAGCTTGAGGAGGGACTCGGTCTTGGCCCGGAAGAAGCCCAGGGGACCGACGATCTCCTCGAGCCGGGCCCTGTCTGCGGCCGCCATCGACGGGGCGTCGGGGTAGGCCGCGAAGAGCGTGGGCCGCACGGCGTTGACCCGTCGGTCGGTGGTCTGGGCGGACAGCACGGTGACCACCAGGAGCTGGAAGGGGTCCTCGAAGTCGAGCTCGCAGCGCGCCTCGGGGTAGGTCTCGGCCAGGACCCGGTCCGTCTTGCGCGCGCGGCGCACGAGCGCGGTGGGGGTCTCGGGGTCGGGCACGCGGCAAGGGTACGAGACGAGACCGACACCTGTGGCCGCCGCGGTCGCCGCGCCACGACCGTCCCGGTGGCACGTGTGACCAAGTCCACTGGATAGGATGCCCAGGTCCGTGCATCCTGCGCGGGTGACGGCACATCACCGCACGTACTCCAGGAGGTCCGGTGGACAACGACGTACTGCGTCAGGCACCACTCTTCAGCGCTCTGGACGACGAGGCCGCGTCCGCGCTGCGCACGTCCATGACCGAGAGCCGGTTGCGTCGCGGTGACGTGTTGTTCCGCGAGGGCGACTCCGGCGACAAGCTCTACGTCGTGCTCGAGGGCAAGGTGAAGCTGGGCCGCACGTCCTCCGACGGGCGCGAGAACCTGCTGGCGATCCTCGGCCCCGGCCAGATGTTCGGCGAGCTGTCGCTCTTCGACCCGGGCCCGCGCTCGGCCACCGTCACTGCGGTCACCGACGCCTCCTTCGCCTCGCTGTCCCACGAGGACCTGCTGCGCTGGCTCGAGGGGCGCCCCGTCGTGGCCCGCGGCCTGCTGAACCAGCTCGCCGGCCGACTGCGCAAGGCCAACGACGTCGTGGCCGACCTGGTCTTCTCCGACGTGCCCGGCCGGGTCGCCAAGGCGCTGCTCGACCTCGCCGACCGCTTCGGGCGCACCGCCGACGACGGCGTGCACGTCCACCACGACCTCACCCAGGAGGAGCTCGCCCAGCTGGTCGGCGCCTCCCGCGAGACGGTCAACAAGGCGCTCGCCGACTTCGCCTCGCGCGGCTGGCTGCGCCTGGAGCCCCGTTCGGTCGTCATCATGGACGTCGAGCGGATGTCGCGCCGGGCCCGCTGACGCGTCCCCCTGCAGGAGCGACACCGCCTCCGTCGAGAAAGTCCGGGCCGACCGACCCCCGCACCCTGCCTCCGGCGCGTATGCCTGGGTGAGAGAGGGGTGATCGGGTGATCTCGGGACCGGACGTGGACTTCGAGTCGTTCGTGCGCGCCCGCACACCGGCCCTCTCCCGGACCGCGTACCTCCTCACGGGGGACGCCCACCTCGCGGAGGACCTCGTGCAGACAGCGCTCTTCAAGGCGGCCCGCGCCTGGCCGCGCCTGGCCGGTGACCCCGAGCCCTACGTCCGGCGCATCCTCTACACGCAGAACGTCTCGTGGTGGCGCTCCCGGCGCCACCTCACCGAGCAGGCGCTCGGCGCGTACGACGCCCCCGCGCCGGGCGGCTCGGACCCCGACCTGCGCCTCACCCTCGAGCAGGCGCTGGCCCGGCTGACCAGCCGCCAGCGCACGGTGCTGGTGCTGCGCTACTTCGAGGACCTCACCGAGGTGCAGACCGCCGCCGCCCTGGGCATCCGCCCCGGCACCGCCAAGTCGCTGACCCGGCAGGCGTTGGCGCGGATCCGCACGCTGGCCCCCGAGCTCGCCGAGCTGGTGGGGCCCGCCGGGCACCCGGGGGCCGTCGGCAACGAGGGGGTGGCCCGATGAGCGAGCAGCTGCGGTCCGAGCTGGCTCGCATCGCCGAGGGCGCGCCCGTGGCCGGAGTGCCGGCCGACACCTGGGACCGCGCCCGGCGCAGCGTGCGGCGCGACACCGCCGCGGTCGTGGCGGCCGTGGCCGTGGTGGTCGCCCTGGTCGCGGGTGCGCTCGCGTGGCTGCCCGACCGGGACGGGGTCGCCCCGGCCGACGGCGACCGGGGTGCGCTGCCGGCGTACCTGCCGGTCCCGGGCGAGGGCGAGCCGATGAACCCGACCGACGGCCTCGCCGTCGGCGCACAGGCGGTCGCGATGGCCCCGAGGAGCGTGGTGGGCCAGCGGCGGGTCGTCGTGGTGGACGCCCGCACCGGGGCGTACCAGCGGCTGCTCCTGCCCGACTTCGGCGCCGCGACCGGCCGGGACCTCACCGGGACCGTCCACCCGCTGGCCCTGTCCCCGGCCGGGACCACCCTGGCCTACCCGCGGGTGCGCGGCCGGCGCTCGGTGGACACCTTGCGCACCGGGCTCGGTCTCGTCGACCTGGGCACGGGCCAGGTGCGGGAGATCCCCCTGGAGGACGCCGGCCGACCCGTGCTGGTGCGCAGCGTGTGGTTCTCCCCCGACGGACGCACCGTCCTCTGGACGGGTCAGCCCGTCCTCGGCGACGACGGGGGCGGCCGCTCCTACGGCGACGAGACCGCGGGCGGCCTCATCGCCCCGGGGTCGTCGAGGTCGGCGCCGCTCCCGGGCCGGCGACAGGACGAGACGCTGGCGGTGGCCGTGGACGACGATGCCACCGTCGCGCGGGTCGGCAGCCGCTCGACCCGCCTGCTGCGTGCAGGTGCCGACACCCTCACCGTCCCGGCCACCCGGGGTGTCGTGCTGAGCGGCGGCCTCGACGCCCGGTCCGTCAGCAGCCTGGTCAACACCTGGACCCCCGGCGACGACCGCGCGTACTCCCTGCGCTGGGTGACAGCGAGCCGCACGGAGCCGGACACGCCCCTGCGACAGCTCGCCACACCTGCACCGCTGGCGGGCACCGACTGGCGGGTGCTGGAGTGGATCGACGCCGCCCACGCCGTGGTGGGTGCGGACATCTCCGACGACGAGACCACCGTCGAGACGCAGATCGGCGTCGTCACCCTCGCTGGCGACGGTGCCACCTACGAGCAGGTGGCGCGCAGCGACCCCGGCGAGCTGCCCGGCCCGGTCACGGTGGCGACCGGCCTGCTCACCGACGGGGCGTCCGCGGTCGAGCGTCCGCTCCCCGCGTTCGCCGAGGCCCGCCGGTCGTGGACGTGGTGGTACGTCGGCGGGGTGCTGCTCGTCCTGGGCGCACTCGCCGGTGGACTGGCGCGCTGGCGTCAGCGGCGCTCGGCCAGGTAGGCCAGCTGGGCGCGCACCGACATCTCGGCGGCGCCCCACAGCACCGGGTCGACGTCGGCGTACACGACCTCGACGACGCGCTGGGGCAGCTCCTCGACCGCGATCCCCTCGGGGTGCGGTGCCCGGCGCAGCGTGTCGACCGCCGCCTCGACCTGCTCGAGCCGCTCGCGGCGATGGTCCTGGTAGTAGGTGAGCGCACCGACGGCGTCGTCGATGACCGGCCCGTGGCCCGGCCAGATGGTCCCGACCTCCTGCGCCTCGGCGAGCGCGTGCAGCCGGCCCAGGGAGTCGAGGTAGGCCCCGAGCCGGCCGTCGGGGTGCGCCACGACCGTGGTGCCTCGCCCCAGGACGGTGTCGCCGGTCAGGACGGCCCGTTCCGCGGGCAGCACGAACGACAGCGAGTCGGCGGTGTGACCCGGGGTGCCGACCACGCGCACCTCGAGCCCGTCGACCTCGACGACGTCGCCGTCGTCGAGACCCTCGGAGCCCAGGCGGTGCGCCGGGTCCAGGGCTCGTACGCCGCAGCCCACGCGCTCGGCGAACTCGCGGGCCGACTCGGCGTGGTCGTGGTGGTGGTGGGTCAGCAGCACCACGGCGACCTCGCCGGCCACGTCGGCCACCGCGTCGAGGTGGCTCAGGATCGAGGGGCCCGGGTCGACCACGACCGAGCGGCGGGCGCCCGGCTCGCGCAGCACCCAGGTGTTGGTGCCGTCGAGGGTCATGTGGTCGGCGTTCGGAGCCAGCACGCAGCGGGCCCGCTCGCCGAAGGTGCCACCGGTCCAGCCCGAGGGCGCCACCACGCTCATGCCTGCCTGCGCTGGGCCAGCAGCGGGCGCAGCCGGTCGGGCATCGTGAGCGTCCACCCGTCGCCGAGCGGCTCCACGGTGGGGGTGAACATCTGCACCGAGCGTCCCCGCGCGGTCTCGAGCACCGCCGCCGGGTCGTCGTGGGCGCCGATCTCGATCGAGGTCAGGTAGGTCGGTGGCATCATCGCCAGCTCGCCCGCCTCCGCCTGGTCCGCGGCGACCCGAGCGGGCAGCCAGTGCACCGACGACGACTCGGTGGAGACGTCGCGGGTGCGCTGCCCGTCGGGCAGCTCGGCCACGAAGAACCAGGTGCGGTAGCGCTTGGGCTCGAACGCCGGGGTCAGCCACGCGTCCCAGACGCCGAGCAGGTCGGTGCGCAGCACCAGCCCGCGGCGGTTGAGGAACTCGGTCATCGCCAGCTCACGGGTCTCCAGGGCGACCCTGTCGGCCTCCCAGTCGGCGCCGGTGGTGTCGGCGACCACCTCGCCGTCGGAGTGCCCGGCCAGCAGCACGCCGGACTCCTCGTAGGTCTCGCGGACCGCGGCGCACACCAGCGCCCGGGCGGTCTCCTCGTCGCAGCCGAGGCGCTCGCCCCACTCCGCGGGCGTACGCCCGGCCCAGCCGACCTCGGCGTCGAAGTCGCGCTTGTCGACCCCGCCCCCGGGGAAGACCGCCATCCCGGCGGCGAAGTCCATCGAGAACTGGCGGCGCAGGTAGTAGGCCTCCGGCCCGGCGGCTCCGGCACGCATCAGGATCACCGTGGCCGCGTTGCGCGGCTCGGCGGGCTCACGGGCACCGTCGGCGAACTCCTGCGCCAGCGTGACCACCTGGGCCGGCAGCGGCACCGGCGGCAGCGGGACCTGCATCAGCCGACCTCGACCAGCAGCTCCACCTCGACGGGCGCGTCGAGCGGGAGCACCGGCACGCCGACGGCCGAGCGGGCGTGCACGCCGGCCTCGCCGAAGACCTTGCCCAGCAGCTCCGAGACGCCGTTGGCGACCCCGGGCTGACCGGTGAAGTCGGGGGTGGAGGCGACGAAGCAGACGACCTTCACGACCCGCACGACCCGGGCGAGGTCGCCGATCTCGGCCTTGACGGCGGCGATGGCGTTCAGCGCGCACTGCTGCGCGCAGGCCTGGGCCTCCTCGGCGGTGACCTCACCCCCGACCTTGCCGGTGGCCATCAGCTCGCCGCTGCGCATCGGCAGCTGGCCCGAGGTGTAGACGTGCTGCCCCGAGCGGACGGCGGGCACGTACGCCGCCACCGGGACGGCGACCTCCGGCACCGAGAGGCCGAGCGCGGCCAGCCGCTCCTCGGGGTGCTCGGTGTGCTCGGCGGCCATCAGCCCTGCACCGGGCGCTTGAAGTAGCCCACGAGGTTCTCGGGGTTCATCCCTGGCGCGACCTGCACCAGCTCCCACCCGTCGGAACCGAAGTTGTCCAGGATCTGCTTGGCGGCGTGCGTCAGGATCGGCGCTGTCAGGTACTCCCACTTGGTCATGTCGGCACCCTACTCGCGGCGCCGCCGCTTCTCACGGGGACCACCGCGACCCCGCCGACCCCGGTGGCGGACGCTGCGACCACCGACGCGACCGACCCCGCAGGCGCGGTGCGCGTGCGGGGTCGGTCGTCGTGCGGCGTCGTGCGAGCGGGAGCGGGTCAGCGCTTGCGGCGGCCCGCCCGCGGGGTGCGGTCGCCCTCGGCGGCCACCACCACCCCGGTCTCGTGCAGCCCCTCGGTCACCTCGTCGGCGATCTGCGAGGCCAGCCACTGACGCTTCTTGCGCTGGATGACGCGGTTCTCGGCGAGCAGCGCCTTCGCGGTGGCGATCATCATCAGCACCATGATGACGCTGAAGGGGGCGGCCACCAGGATGGCGCTGGTCTGGAGGGCCGCCAGCCCGCCGGCGCCCGCTAGCAGCAGCACGCCCGCGACGATGCCCTCGAGCGCGGCCCAGAACACGCGGCTCCACACCGGCGGGTTCGGGTCGCCGCCCTCGGCCAGCATGCCGACCACGAACGAGCCCGAGTCCGAGCTGGTCACGAAGAAGACCACGACCAGGACCATGGCGACGACGCTCAGCACGGCGCTCAACGGCAGCGTGTCGAACAGCTGGAAGAGCGCGAGGTCGGTGCTCACGCCGTCCTCGCCGACCAGGCCGCCACCACCGAACATCTCGGTCCAGATCGCGGTCCCGCCCAGCACCGAGAACCACAGGAAGGTCACCATCGTGGGGACCAGCAGCACCCCGAGGATGAACTCGCGGACGGTGCGGCCCCGGGAGATGCGAGCGATGAAGACACCGACGAACGGTGCCCAGCTCATCCACCAGCCCCAGTAGTACGTGGTCCAGCCGCCGAGCCAGTCCTCGCCGGCCTGGCCCTGGAAGGGGCGCACGTCGAAGGCGAGGCGGAAGAAGTTCTGCAGGTAGGACCCGATCTGGGTCACGAAGTCGCTGAGCAGGAACACCGTCGGGCCCAGGACCAGGACCGCGGCCAGCAGGAGTGCGGCCAGACCCATGTTGAGGTTGGAGAGGATCCGGATGCCCTTGTCGACCCCGGTCACGACCGAGACCAGCGCCATCGCGGTGATGACCGTGATCAGGATCAGCAGCAGCGGCGTGGACGCCTCGTCGACGATGCCCAGGAAGCCGAGGCCGGCACCGACCTGCTTGACGCCGTAGCCCAGCGAGGTGGCGATGCCGAAGAGGGTGCCGATGATGGCGACGACGTCGACGACGTCACCCCAGAAGCCCAGGATGCGCTTGCCGAGCAGGGGCTCGAGGGCCCACCGGATCGAGACGGGACGGCCCTTGCGGTGCACGGCGTACGCGATCGCCAGTCCGACGACCACGTAGATCGCCCAGGCGTGCAGACCCCAGTGCAGGAACGTGGTGTCCATCGCGGTGCGGGCCACCTGCTCCTGGCCGGCCGCCACGTCGGTGCCCGGCGGCGGGCTGGCGAAGTGGTTGAGCGGCTCCGCGACGCCCCAGAAGACCAGGCCGATCCCCATGCCCGCGGCGAAGAGCATCGCGAACCACGACTTCAGGCTGAACTCGGGGTCCTCGTCGTCCTTGCCCAGGACGATGGCGCCCATCGGGGAGAGCGCCATCCAGATCGAGAAGAAGACGAACGACGTCACCACCGCGATGTACCACCAGCCGAGGCTGCCGACGACGGTGCTGTTGGCCGAGGCCAGCCAGTCGCCCATCCTGGTCGGGAAGATCGCGGCGACGCCGACGAAGAGCACCACCAGCACGGCGGCAGGGATGAAGACCCGGGGGGTGGCCATCGGGAAGGTGCTGCGCAGCCGGGAAGCACCGGACTGGGACCCGGTGGGCTGCTGGCCCGGTTGCGGGGATCGCTCAGTGGGCGGGCTGGACGTCATGACTGCCTCTCGATCGGGATCGTGGTGAGTCGGTCGTGCTGCCGGCTGCGGCCACGTGGGGTCGCCCGGACCCCGAGGCCGGTTCGGAAGCAGGGATCGACGTTACCGGTAGCCACGCCCGCACGTCACACCTTCGCCTCGCCCGGAGGCCGGACGGGTGGGCGCGGGCGCACTAGGGTTGTCGCCGTGGACGCCCCCGACCTCTCCCGCGTGCAGCTGCACGTGGTGTCCGGCAAGGGCGGCACCGGCAAGTCGACGGTGGCGGCGGCGCTCGCGCTCGCGCTGGCCTCGGAGGGCCGCCACGTCCTCGTGTGCGAGGTCGAGGGCCGCCAGGGGATCGCCCGGATGTTCGACGTCGACCCGCTGCCCTACGCCGAGCGGCGCATCGCCACCGGTCTCACCGGGGACGGCACGCCCGGGACGGTGCACGCGCTGCACATCGATCCCGAGGCCGCGCTCCTGGAGTACCTGGCGCTGTACTACCGGCTGGGTCGGGCCGGACGTGCCCTCGACCGCTTCGGTGTCATCGAGTTCGCGACGACCATCGCGCCCGGCGTGCGAGACGTGCTGCTGACCGGCAAGGTCTACGAGGCGGTGCAGCGCAACAGCCGCAACAAGGGCGCCCAGCAGTACGACGCCGTGGTGCTCGACGCCCCGCCGACCGGACGGATCACCCAGTTCCTCAACGTCAGCGACGAGCTGGCCGGTCTGGCCAAGGTCGGCCCGGTGCGCACCCAGGCGGACACGATGATGACCCTGTTCCGCTCCCCGCGCACGGCGGTGCACCTGGTGACGGTGCTGGAGGAGATGCCGGTCCAGGAGACGGCCGACGGGATCGCCCAGCTGCGCGCGGCCGGGCTGCCCGTGGGCGCGGTCGTGGTCAACCGGGTCCGGCCCCGCGACCTCGACGAGGACCACCTGGCCGCCGCCCTGGCGGGCCGGCTCGACCGGCAGGTGCTGGCCGCGGACCTCGAGGCCGGCGGCGTGCTGCCGACGCCGAGCCTGCTGGACGGTCTGGTCACCGAGGCGCACGACCACGCCGAGCGCCGTGCGCTCGAGGACGCCCAGCGCGCCCTGGTGGCCGACTTCGGGCTGCCGTCGGTCGAGCTCCCCCGGCTGCCCGGCGGCGTGGACCTCGGCGGGCTCTACGACCTCGCCGCGACGTTGAAGGAGCAGGGTCTCGGATGAGCCCACGACCGCGCCCCCGCGTGGGTCCGCTGGCCGCGCACCCCGCCCAGGCCCCCCACCTCGACGTCGACGCCCTGCTCGACGACCCCACGACCGGCATCATCGTCTGCACCGGTTCCGGCGGGGTGGGCAAGACCACGACCTCGGCGGCGCTGGCGCTGCGGGCCGCCGAGCGGGGTCGCAAGGTCGTGGTGCTGACCATCGACCCGGCCCGGCGCCTGGCGCAGTCGATGGGCATCGAGGAGCTCGACAACACCCCGCGCCCGGTGGCCGGCGTCGAGGGCGAGGGCCACCTCGACGCGATGATGCTCGACATGAAGCGCACCTTCGACGAGGTGGTGGAGAGCCAGGCCACCCCCGAGAAGGCCCGCCAGATCCTCGAGAACCCCTTCTACGTCGCCCTGTCGAGCTCGTTCGCCGGCACGCAGGAGTACATGGCGATGGAGAAGCTGGGCCAGATCCACGCCGCCGCCCGGCGTGACGGCACCTACGACCTGATCGTGGTCGACACCCCGCCCTCGCGCTCGGCGCTGGACTTCCTCGACGCCCCCGAGCGGCTCTCCCGCTTCCTCGACGGTCGCTTCATCCGCCTGATGCTGATGCCCGCGAAGGGCCCGGCCCGGTTGGTGACCGCCGGCCTGGGTGTGGTGACCGGGGCGCTGACCAAGATCCTGGGCGCCCAGGTGCTCACCGACCTGCAGACCTTTGTCACCGCCCTCGACACGGTCTTCGGCGGGTTCCGCCAGCGGGCGCAGCGCACCTACGCGCTGCTGCAGGCCGAGGGCACCGCGTTCGTGGTGATCGCCGCGCCCGAGCCGGACGCGCTGCGCGAGGCGGCGTACTTCGTCGAGCGGCTGCGCGGCGACGACATGCCGTTGGCCGGGCTGGTGGTCAACCGCGCGAGCCCGGCGGCGTGCGGCGACCTGTCGGCCGACGAGGCGATGGCCGCCTCCGAGCGGTTGCGCGCCGACGACTCGCATGACCTCGGCGCGGGGTTGCTGCGCCTGCACGCCGATCGCGTGCGCCTGGTGCAGCGCGAGGCCGAGCTGTGCGGTCGCTTCGCAGCGGCGCACCCCGACGTGGCCACCACCGTGGTCCCTGCGCTCGCAGGGGACGTGCACGACCTGGACGGACTGCGCCGGATCGGCTCGCTGCTGGGCAGCGAGCCGACGTCGGCCTAGGTGGATCGGGCCCCGTGCTGGGCCCGGTGCTGGGTCCCGTGCTGCTCGAGGCGCCTCAGCGGGCGCTGACCGGCGCCGCCTCGACCGTGCCCCGGGTGCGGGCGTTCTCCAGCACCGAGCGCCACGAGGCGGCCGGACGCCGGCGCAGCAGCGCTCGGCGCTCACGCTCGGTCATGCCGCCCCACACGCCCCACTCGATCTGGTTGTCCAGCGCCTCGGCGAGGCACTCGGTGCGCACCGGGCAGCCTTGGCACAGCTGCTTGGCCTTGTTCTGCTCGGCGCCTCGCACGAACAGCTGATCCGGCTGCGCCGCCCTGCAGGCGGCGCGCGGAGTCCAGTCTTCAACCCACATGACAATGTCCCCATCCTTGTCGCGAGACCGGACCACCTCGTTCCCAGACGTCCTTGGGGTCGGTGTGATCGCGATCTCATGTCCCTGTAGACAGTAAAGGGGTGCAGCTCGCAGGGGGACAGGTCATTTCGACTGTTAAGACGTAGTCCAAAATGACTAGATGCGCGTGGTCCGGACCATCCGGGGCGTGGATCGGGTGTATGGGGGCGGGGTCGCGGCGATGGAGCCGGCCTCGGCCGCTCCCGTACTCTGGGAGCCATGCCCGCGCCCCGCCCAGCCAGCCGCGTCCTCTCCCACCTCGCGGTGATGGTCGCGATCTCCGCCGTGCTCGGCGTCGTGGTCGCCGGCCTCGCGATCCCGTTCGCGGGCATCGTCGGCATCGGCGCGCGCAACATCGCCGACACCATGGACCAGCTGCCCGCCGAGCTCGAGACCGAGACGCTGGCCCAGAAGACCACCATCCTCGACGCCTCGGGCGGCACCCTGGCCACGCTCTACGACCAGAACCGGGTCGAGGTGCCGCTGGCCCAGGTGTCCCGCAAGATGGTGAAGGCCATCGTCGGGGTCGAGGACGCGCGCTACTACGAGCACGGTGCGCTCGACGTGCGCGGCACGCTGCGCGCCTTCGTGACCAACCAGGCCGAGGGCGGCGACGTCCAGGGCGGCTCCTCGATCACCCAGCAGCTGGTCAAGCAGACGCTCGTGACCCAGGCCAAGACCCCCGAGGAGCTGAAGGCGGCCACCGCGACGACGTACGCCCGCAAGCTCAAGGAGCTGCGCTACGCCGTGGCCATGGAGCAGCGCCACTCCAAGGACTGGATCCTCGAGCGCTACCTCAACATCGCCTACTTCGGCGACGGTGCCTACGGCGTGCAGGCCGCGGCGCAGCACTACTTCAGCGTCAACGCCTCCAAGCTGAACATGCAGCAGTCGGCGCTGCTCGCGGGCCTGGTGAAGAACCCCAACGGCTACGACCCCACCGACAACCCCGAGCGGGCCACCGAGCGCCGCAACGTGGTGCTGGGCCGCCTCGCGGACCTGGGGGTCCTCAACGACAAGCGGACCCGGCGCCTGCAGGACAAGCCGTTGGCCCTGAAGACGCAGAAGACCTCCAACGGGTGCGTGTTCACCGCCGCCCCCTTCTTCTGCGACTACGTGCTGCGCTACCTGGTCACCGACCCGGCCCTGGGCGAGACCAAGAAGGAGCGTCGCTCGCTGCTGGAGTCCGGCGGCCTGACGATCCGCACCACGCTCGACCAGGACTACCAGAGCGCCGCCGATGCGGCCGTCAGCGCGCACGTCTACCCCACCGACCAGGCCATCGGCGGCCTCGCGATGGTCGAGCCGGGCACCGGCCAGGTGCGGGCGCTGGCGCAGTCGCGCCCGATCGGCAAGGGCCCGGGGCAGACCTACCTCAACTACGTGGTGCCGCAGAAGTACGGCGACTCGGGCGGCTTCCAGCCGGGCTCGACCTTCAAGGTCTTCGTGCTCGCGGCCGCCATCGAGCAGGGCATCCCGCTCAACACCCAGATCAACAGCCCCCAGCAGATCGAGGTGGCGCAGAGCTCGTTCCGGGTGTGCGGCGGGCAGAGCTACCAGTCCACCGACACCTACCCCGTCGGGAACTCCACCGGCGAGGGCACCTTCGACCTCTACACCGGCACCCAGAAGTCGGTGAACACCTTCTACATCCAGCTGGCCCAGCGCACCGGCCTGTGCCAGCCCTACCAGCTGGCCAAGAAGATGGGCATCCAGCTCACCGACAAGTCCCGCGAGATGGTGCCCTCCTTCCCGCTCGGCGTCGCCGACGTGAGCCCGCTGGAGATGGCCGAGGCCTACGCGACGTTCGCTGCGCGTGGTCAGCACTGCGCCTCGCGACCGGTCACCTCGATCGAGGACGCCAACGGCAACGTGCTCAAGGAGTACCCCGCCAAGTGCCGCCAGGTCCTCAAGACCTCCACGGCCGACGCGGTCAACGACATCCTGACCGGCGTGATCGCCCCGGGTGGCTTCGCCCAGAACGAGGCGCTGGACAGCCCCGCGGGCGGCAAGACCGGCACCACGCAGAACGGGCGCTCCGTCTGGTTCGTGGGCTACACCCCCGAGATGGCCGCTGCCGCGATGATCGCCGGCGCCAACCAGCTCGGCACCCCGATCAGCCTGACCGGTCAGTTCGTCGGCGGGCAGTACATCTCGGCCGCCTCGGGCTCCGGGTACGCCGGCCCGATCTGGGGCGATGCGATGAAGGCCATCGACGACGACCTGGCCAACACGCCCTTCTCCTCACCCGACGCCACCGTCGTCAACGGCGTGACGATCTCGGTGCCTGCGGTGAGCGGGATGAGTGTCGAGGGCGCCCGCCAGGTGCTCGAGGACGCCGGCTTCGGCGTCAGCTACGGCGGCTACGTGAACTCCTCGTACTCCTCCGGCACCGTCGCCTACAGCTCGCCGAGCGGCACCGCGCCCTCGGGATCGCAGATCACGCTCTACCAGTCCAACGGGACCCCGGTGCCTCCCCCGCCCCCGCCGTCCAGCAACAACGGTGGTGGCGGCGGCAACGGGGGCGGCAACGGCGGCGGCAAGAACAACAAGAACGGCAACGGCACCGGGAACGGGAACGGGCGGCGCTGACCGCCCCACCGCTGGACCGGCCCGCCGGGGCGCGTGAGCGGGCTCAGGCGAGCTGGCGACGGACCTCGGCCGCCACGACGCCGCCGTCGGCGCGACCCTTGACCTGGGGCTGCACCACGCCCATCACCTTGCCCATCGCCTTCATGCCCTCGCCGGCGGCGCCGGTGGAGGCGACCGCCTCGGTGACGATCCGCTCGATCTCGGCGGCGTCGAGCTGCTCGGGCAGGTAGACCGCGATCACCTCGGCCTCGACGCGCTCCTTCTCGGCACTCTCCTCGCGACCGCCGTCGGCGAACGCGGTCGCGGCCTCGCGGCGCTTCTTGGCCTCGGCGGCCAGGACGGCCACGACCTCCTCGTCGGAGAGCTCGCGCGCGGTCTTCCCGGCGACCTCGGCGTTCGAGATCGCGGAGATGACCATCCGCAGCGTCGAGGAACGCACCTGGTCCCGGGCCTTCATCGCAGTGGTCAGGTCGGCGCGCAGCTGGTCCTTGAGGGTGCTCATGCCCGACATTGTGACAGCCTGTCCCGGTGAGCCTGACCCCGCTTCTCGCCCGTGGCAGCGCCGCCCTCCTCGGGGCCGCGGCCGTCGGCGGTGCCGCCGTCACGGCGTACGCCGTGCGTGAGACCCGGCAGTTCACGCTGCGGCGGGTCGAGGTGCCCCTCCTGCCCCCCGGCGCGGACCCGCTGCGCGTGCTGCACCTCAGCGACGTGCACATGACCCCGCGCCACCACCGCAAGCAGGAGTGGCTGGCCGGGCTGGCGACGCTGCGGCCCGACCTCGTGGTCGACACCGGGGACAACCTGGCCCACCAGGGCGCCGTGCCGGCGGTCACCGACTCCCTCGGGCCGCTGCTCGACGTGCCCGGCGTGTTCGTGCACGGGTCCAACGACTACTACGAGCCGCGGCTGCGCAACCCGCTGCGCTACGTGCTGCCCGACGACGGCACTCGCCACACCGACGTGCCCCAGCTGCCGTGGCGCGACCTCACCGCCCGCTTCGTCGAGCACGGCTGGCTCGACCTGACCAACACCCGCGGGCGGCTCGAGGTCAACGGCCTGGACCTGGCGTTCGTGGGCGTCGACGACCCGCACCTCGAGTACGACGACCTGGCGGCCGTCGCCGGACCGGCCGACCCCGGGGCCGACGTACGCCTCGCGGTCGCGCACGCGCCGTACCTGCGCGTCCTGGACCAGTTCGCCGCCGACGGCCACGACGCGATCCTGGCGGGCCACACCCACGGCGGCCAGGTCTGCCTGCCCGGGGGACGGGCGCTGACCACCAACTGCGACCTCGAGCCCGAGCGGGCCCGGGGCCTGCACCGCCACCCCGCCGACTCGGAGCCGGGCGACCGCGGCGCCGCGTGGCTGCACGTGAGCGCCGGGTTGGGCACCAGCCCCTACGCGCAGGTCCGTGTCGCCTGCCGCCCCGAGGCCACGCTGCTCACGTTCCTGCCGCTCGCGCCCTGACGCCCCGCCGCGGGTCGCTCCTCGGATCGCGCTGCGGGTCCGGCAGCCAGACCCGATTGGGGCACGTCCCGCGGGCTCCGGTATGCTCCGGTGCTCGTGGGGTCAGCCTTGGCTGAGCCTCACATCGGGCTGTGGCGCAGCTTGGTAGCGCGCCTCGTTCGGGACGAGGAGGCCGCAGGTTCAAATCCTGTCAGCCCGACAGCAGAGGCCCGGATCCCCAGCGGATCCGGGCCTCAGCCGTCTCCTGGGAGGTCCTCCCGTGACAGACTGCAGCCATGGCAGACGACGACCGCTCCGCGGACACCCCGTCCCTGGAGCCGCCCTCGCTGGGACTGGGCCGCTGGGGACGCAAGAAGAGGAACACCGCCGCTGAGCCGGCCCCCGAGACCGCCTCAACGGACCCGACGACCACGCTGCCGCTGACGGACCCGGTCGACGAACCCGTGGTCGAGGCCGCACCCCTGGTCGCCCCTGTGCCCGAGGTCGAGGACGAGCCGGAGCCCGCCGTCGAGACCGCTCCCGTGGTCGAGACCGAACCCGTGGTCGAGACCGAGCCGACCTCGGAGCCCGCTCCCGTGGCCGCGCCGGCCCCCGTCCGCGTGCGCCGCCCGGCGCCGGAGCCCACGCCGCGGCCGGCCCGGGACGACACGACCGTGATCTCGGCCCCTGAGGTACGCCCGCCCTCCGACACCGAGGCTGTCGGGGCCGAGCCCGCACCGCGCAGCCCCTCACGGGTGCGCACGACGCTGACCGGCCTCCAGGGCCGCACCGCCGCCGTCGTCACCGGCCTGGTGGTCGGAGTGCTAGTCGTGATCCTGACCTGGCTCTCGCTGCGCCTGTGCGAGGTCCTGCAGGGCACTCCCTCGTGCGGCAACCCCGGCTTCTTCCTGCTGCTGGCCATCATGGTCTCGATGGTCGTGCTGGGCGGCGCGCTGCTGCGTGCCTTCGGCGTCCCCGACCCCACCAGCACGGCGTTCCTGGCCGTCGGCCTGCTCTGCGTGATCGCGCTGCTGTTCCTGGTCGACGCCCTGATGTCGCCGTGGATGGCCCTGGTCATCCCGCTGGTCGCCATCGGCACGTTCCTGCTCTCGCACTGGCTCACCACCGCGGTGATCGAGCCGGCCCGCGACTGACCTACCGACCCCGCCCGGGGTCGACTGACGTGGCCGACGGGGTCCTGCCGTTGGTGACCAAACGGCACCGCCGAGGGGTGATCCGTTGTGGTTGGTGACCAAACGGCAACCGGAATCACCCCTGCGGGGGCAGCCGAGGCCGAGGATCAGCGGGCCGCGGCCACCAGCTCGGCGATCTGCACGGTGTTCAGGGCCGCACCCTTGCGCAGGTTGTCGTTGGAGACGAAGAGCGCCAGGCCCCGACCGGCGGGAGCACCTTCGTCCTGCCGGATGCGCCCGACGTACGACGGGTCGGTGCCGGCGGCCTGCAACGGCGTAGGGATCTCGCTGAGCTCGACCCCGGGGGCCGCACCCAGCAGCTCGGTGGCGCGCGCGACGCTCAGCTCGGAGGCGAACTCGAGGTTGAGCGCCAGGGAGTGACCGGTGAAGACCGGCACCCGCACGCAGATGCCGGAGACGGCCAGGTCGGGCAGTCCGAGGATCTTGCGCGACTCGTGGCGCAGCTTCTGCTCCTCGTCGGTCTCGCCGAGCCCGTCGTCGACCAGGCTGCCGGCGAAGGGCAGCACGTTGTGGGCGATGGTGCGGCGGTAGACGCCGGGCTCACCGAAGTCGACAGCCCGGCCGTCGTAGGCCAGCTCGCGCGCCTTCTCGCCGGCCGTCTCGACCTGCCCGGCCAGCTCCTCCACGCCGGCGACGCCGGAACCGGAGACGGCCTGGTACGTCGACGCGATCATCCGGACCAGGCCGGCCTCGTCGTGCAGCGGCTTGAGGACCGGCATCGCGGCCATCGTGGTGCAGTTCGGGTTCGCGATGATCCCGCGGCCGGCCGTGATGACCTCCGCGGCTGCCTCCGGGTTGACCTCGGAGACGACCAGCGGGATCGCCGGGTCCTTGCGGAACGCGCTGGAGTTGTCGACCACGATGACCCCGGCCTCCACGAACCGCGGCACCAGGGCCCGCGACGCGGTGGCGCCGGCGGAGAACAGGGCGATGTCGAGCCCCCGGGGGTCGGCGGTCTCGGAGTCCTCGACGACGACCTCGCGGCCGTCGTAGTCGAGGATCCTGCCGGCCGAGCGGGCCGAGGCGAAGAACCGGATCTCCTCGACGGGGAAGCCGCGCTCGGCCAGGATCTGGCGCATGGCCACCCCGACCTGACCGGTGGCGCCGACGATGCCGACGCGCAGGCCGCTCATCGCCCGGTACCGCCGTAGACGACCGCCTCGACGTCGTCGGCGTCGAGGTCGAAGGCGGTGTGGGTGGCGATGACGGCCGCGTCGACGTCGACGTCGGCCACGACCACGCTGATCCGGATCTCGGAGGTGGAGATCATGCCGAGGTTGACCCCGGCCTCGGCGATGGCCGAGAAGAACTTGGCCGTCACGCCCGGGTGGCTGCGCATGCCCGCGCCGATCAGCGAGACCTTGCCGACCCGGTCGTCGTACAGCAGCGACTCGAAGCCGATCTCGTCCTTCAGGGCCGCGAGGGTCTTCATCGCGGTCTGGCCGTCGGTGTGCGGCAGGGTGAAGGAGATGTCGGTGCGGTTGGTGGCCGCCTCGGAGACGTTCTGCACGATCATGTCGAGGTTGATCTGCGCCTCGGCGAGGGCCACGAAGATCCGCGCCGCCTCACCGATCTTGTCCGGGACGCCGGTGACGGTGATCTTGGCCTCGCTGCGGTCGTGCGCGACGCCGGCGATGATCGCTTGCTCCATGGTGCCCTCCTCGGGCGCGGGGTCGTCGATGCTGCCGCTGACGATGGTGCCGTCGAGCTTGCTGAACGAGGACCGGACGTGGATCGGGATGTTGAAGCGCCGTGCGTACTCCACGCAGCGCAGGTGCAGGATCTTCGCGCCGTTGGCCGCCATCTCGAGCATCTCCTCGTAGGTGACGCGGTCGAGCTTGCGAGCCGTGGGCACGATGCGGGGGTCGGCGGTGAAGACGCCGTCGACGTCGGTGTAGATCTCGCAGACGTCGGCCTGGAGCGCCGCGGCCAGCGCGACGGCGGTGGTGTCGGTGCCGCCCCGCCCCAGGGTGGTGATCTCCTTGGTGTCCTGGGAGACGCCCTGGAAGCCGGCCACGATGACGATGTGGCCCTCCTCGAGCGCGGTCGTGATGCGCCCCGGCGTGACGTCGATGATCTTCGCCTTGCCGTGCACCGAGTCGGTGATGACCCCGGCCTGCGAACCGGTGAAGGAGCGCGCGCTGTAGCCGAGGTCGGAGATCGCCATCGCCACCAAGGCCATCGAGATCCGCTCACCGGCCGTGAGCAGCATGTCGAGCTCGCGCGCCGGGGGCAGCGGGCTGACCGCCTGCGCCTTCTCCAGCAGGTCGTCGGTGGTGTCACCCATGGCGGAGACCGCTACGACCACGTCGTTGCCGGCCTTCTTGGCCTCCACGATGCGACGGGCCACTCGCTTGACGGCCTCGGCGTCAGCGACCGACGAACCGCCGTACTTCTGCACGACAATGCCCACGACAAGAGTCCCGTTCCGGTGTGAGGAGTGTGGCCGCGAACGGCGCACCATGACCGGAGCCAGAGTCTACCGGGGGCCCTCCAGGACCTGCGGGCCCATCTCACCGGCCGGGTTCGGCTCCTACTCCGGGTCGGAGAGCATCGCGTCGGCGGCGGCGACCTGGTCGGCGTCGAGGTCCAGGTCGACGTCGAGCCGGTCGTGGGCGACCACCGAGAGCAGCGCGTTGAGCGCGGCGCCGGCGAGGTTGCCCCACGAGGAGACGTAGGAGAACTGCCACCACCACAGCGCCTCACCCACGTTGCCGAGGCGGTAGTGGCGCAGACCGGTGTCGAGGTCCGTGGCGATGGCAGCGAGGTCGTCGGAGAGCTGGCTCTCGACCACCTCGGGCACGTAGGGATCGAAGACGAAGCTGTACGTGTCGATGTTGTCGAGCATCAGCGCCAGGCGCATGCGCATCTCGTCGAGGTCCGGCTCCGGGCCCACGTCGGGCTGGTAGCGCGAGTGCAGCGTGAAGTCCTGCTGGGCGCCGAGACGGGCTCCCGCCAGCAGGACCTGGCTGATCTCGAGCAGCAGCAGCGAGATCGCCCTGCCACCGTCGGCCTCGCGGGCGATCGCGCGCAGTGCCAGCAGGAAGCTGGCCACCTGGTCGGCGATCTGCTGGGCGAACTCCTCGGTCTCGGCGTCGAGCTCGAGCGCGGCGAGCGGATCGCCGCCCGCGGCCTCCGCGGGCTCGAGCGAGCCGGTCTCGTCCGTGCCGGTGCCGCCTGTCGCGCTGCTGGTCATTCTGCTGCCCGCCTTCCTGCGAAAGCCCGACCGAGGGTGACCTCGTCGGCGTACTCCAGGTCCCCACCCACCGGCAGTCCACTCGCCAACCGCGTCACGCGCAAGTCCATCACCCTCAGCATCCGGGTCAGGTAGGTCGCGGTGGCCTCGCCCTCGAGGTTGGGATCGGTGGCCAGGATGACCTCGGTGACCTCCGCGCTCGCCAGGCGAGCCATCAGCTCACGGATGCGCAGCTGGTCGGGACCGATGCCGTCGATGGGGCTGATCGCCCCGCCCAGCACGTGGTAGCGACCGCGGTACTCCCGGGTGCGTTCGATCGCCACGACGTCCTTGTACTCCTCCACCACGCACAGCACGGAGGGGTCGCGGCGCGGGTCGCGGCAGATCCGGCACCGGTCGTCCTGCGAGACGTTGAAGCACACCTCGCAGAACTTGACCTTGGCCTTGACCTCGATCAGCACGTCGGCCAGGCGGCGTACGTCGGTGGGGTCGGCCTGGAGCAGGTGGAACGCGATGCGCTGGGCGCCCTTCGGCCCGACCCCGGGCAGTCGCCCGAGCTCGTCGATGAGGTCCTGGACGACGCCTTCGTACAAGGTCGCGGCCTAGAAACCGAGCTGGCCCGGCAGGTCGCCGGACCCGCCCGCGCCGGGCAGCCCGCCGCCGGCCAGCGGCCCCAGGGCCTCACCGGCCATGGCGTCGGCCTGGGACTTGGCGTCGCGGTAGGCCGCGACGATCATGTCGCCGAGGTCGGTGAGGTCGTCGGCGTCGGTGCCGTCGAAGCCGCCCGTCTTGATGTTCACGCCGGTCAGCTCGCCCACGCCGTTGACGCGCACGGTGACCGTGCCGCCGGCGACGGTGCCCTCGACCTCGGCCTCGGCGAGACGCTCCTGGGCCTGCTGGAGCTGCTCCTGCATCTGCTGGGCCTGCTGGAGCAGGGCGTTCATGTCGAGGCCGCCGCCTGCGCCGCCGAGGGCCTCGAAGGGGTTCTGGCTCATGGGGTCACCTCTGGGTGTCGTGGTGCGGGATGTCGTGGGTCTGGATCTGGGTCTGTGGCTGGGGGCCGGACGGGAGCCAGTGTGTCCTGCCGGTGGTCACTGGTGCCGGATCTCCTCGATGACACGGGCACCGAGCTCGCGCTCGAGCAGCGCCGCGCCCGCGAGCGGATCGTCCTCGACGTCGAGGTCGTCGGGGTGCGCGTCGGCGTCAGCCTCCCGGAGACCGTCGGAGCGCGAGGTGTCGGGTCCGCCCACGCGGGTCTGCTGGATCGCGCCCCGAGCGGCCGCGATCGAGCCGGGCCCGGCCTGCGGGCGGGGCGGGAGCGCCCCCTCGCCGGCTGCCGCGGACGGCGCCCCGGGCTCGCCGGGGTCGTCGTCGGGGGGCGCCTCGTCGGCCCAGGCCGGCGGCCGCTCGACCGCGGAGGGCGGTGCGGGGGCCTCGACCTGGCTCGTGGGGGGCCGTGGTGCCGCCGGCGCCTGCTCGGCCGGTGCCGCACCCTGCTCCGCGCTCTGGACCGGGCTCGGGGCCGGACTCGGGGCCGCGGGCGCGGCTGCCTGTCGGGTCACGACGGGCGTGGAGTCGGGGGTGGCGCCGGGATCGACGATCGTCTCGATGCGCCAGTCGGAGCCGACGACGTCGATGGCCGCCTGGCGCACGATCTCGGCGCTTCCGTTGCCGTCGAAGGAGTCCCTCGCCCCCGCGTTGGCGAAGCCGAGGGTCAGCGTCTTGGCGTCGACGGCCACCACCTGGGCGTTCTGCGTCAGGTGGATCCAGGTGACGCGCCGGCGGACCTTGGTCGCCTCCACGATGTCCGGCCACAGGCGGCGTACGTCGACCAGGCTCAGCGCGCCGGGCGCGGGCTCGGCCGCCGCGGCCGGGGCGGGCTCCGGCGCCGGGCGCTCCCGGGCCGGTTCCTGGGCGGCCGGTGCCGCAGGCTGCTGGGCGGGCGGCGAGGCGGGCTGCGGGGTGTCGGGCTGGACCGGGGACGCGGTCGGCGGCGTCGCCCGGGGCGCCGGGGCCGGCACCGGCTCGGGTGCAGGGGTCGCGGTGGGGGCGGTCGCCGAGGGGGCGACCGCGGCGCCCGCAGGGGCCTCGGCGACCTGCTCGGGCGCCCGGGTCGTCGACGTCGGGGCGGGGCGGTCCTGGCCGGGCACCTGGGTCTGCGGACGGGCCGGGGCACTGGCGGGCACTCCGGACACCGACATCCGCTTCTCGATCCGGTCCAGCCGCGCGGTGAGCCCGTCGGTGGAGTGGTCGGCACCGGGCAGCAGCACCCGGGCGCAGATCAGCTCCAGCAGCAGGCGGGGCGCCGTCGCACCGCGCATCTCGGTCAGACCCGCGGCCACGTGGTCGGCGGCGCGGGTCAGCTCGGTGGCGCCGAAGCGCGCGGCCTGGGCGACCAGCCGCTCGCCGGCGTCCTCGCTGACGTCGATGAGCCCGGTGGCCGGAGCGTCGGGCACGGCCGCCACGATCACGAGGTCGCGCAACCGACGCAGCAGGTCCTCGGTGAAGCGGCGCGGGTCCTGGCCGGTCTCGATCACCTTGTCGACCACCCCGAACACCGCAGCACCGTCACCCGCGGCGAAGGCGTCGACGACCTCGTCGAGCAGCGAGTCGGGGGTGTAGCCCAGCAGGCCGGTGGCCAGGGCGTGGGTGACCCCCTCGGACCCGGCGCCGCCGAGGAGCTGGTCGAGCACCGAGAGCGTGTCGCGAGCCGAGCCGGCGCCGGCGCGCACCACGAGCGGCAACGCGGCCTGGGCGATCGGCACGCCCTCGAGCTCGCAGAGCTCGGTCAGGTAGGAGGAAAGCAGACGCGGCGGGATCAGCCGGAACGGGTAGTGGTGGGTGCGCGAGCGGATCGTCGGCAGCACCTTCTCCGGCTCGGTGGTGGCGAAGATGAAGCGCAGGTGCGGAGGTGGCTCCTCGACGAGCTTGAGCAGGGCGTTGAAGCCCTGCGTGGTCACCATGTGCGCCTCGTCGATGATGTAGACCTTGTAGCGGCTGCGGACCGGGGCGAAGAACGCCTTCTCGCGCAGGTCCCGCGCATCGTCCACGCCACCGTGGCTGGCGGCGTCGATCTCGATGACGTCGATCGAGCCCGGTCCCCCGCGGGCCAGGTCCCGGCAGCTGTCGCACTGCCCGCACGGGTCGGCCACCGGCGCCTGCTCGCAGTTGAGCGCGCGGGCCAGGATCCTCGCCGAGGTGGTCTTGCCACAGCCGCGCGGCCCCGAGAAGAGGTAGGCGTGGTTGACGCGGTTGTTGGCCAGCGCGGCGCGCAGGGGCTCGGTGACGTGGTCCTGCCCGATGACCTCCGAGAACGTCTCGGGCCGGTAGCGGCGGTACAGGGCTAGGGGGGACTCCACACAGTGACCCTAACCAGCAGGTCCGACACTGGCCATCGCCAGGACCGGACCTGGGGAGCAGCACCCGTCCACGACCGCGCCAGGACATGAAAAGGCCCCCCGTGCACCCGACAGAGCTCGCTGACCCTTGCTGCCTTTCGGCCCTGGGGGATTGGGCAAGATGTCGCCACACGGGGGGTTGGCACGAGTGTAGGTGAGGGAGCCGGGGCCACCAACACGGGACTCGCAGGCGGCTCCGCGGTGACCTTCGAGGGGCGATTTCGCGGCGCGCGAGGGCACCGGTACGCTCCTCGGCGGAGGATTCGCCTAGTGGCCTATGGCGCTCGCTTGGAAAGCGGGTTGGGTTAACGCCCTCAGGGGTTCGAATCCCCTATCCTCCGCCAACCGGACGGCGTCGCGAGAGCGGCGCCGTCCGTGTTTTCCCAGCCTGCCCTCGCCCGGACCGCACATTGTGGCCGGGTCGGCGAGAGATCCGGGCCGGGTCGGCGAGACATCTGCGCCGGGTCAGGGGGTGCGGCGGGCCAGGACCGGGCGCAGCACGAGCGCCAGCAGGAGGGCCCCGCCGCCGAGCACGCCCCACCACACCGCGTCGTCGCGGATCGCTGCCAGGAGGTCCGGCTCGGGCCGGGGGGCCGAGGCGGGGTCGCCGCCGACCTCGGCACGGGTGCTGCCGGTGCCGTCGGGCCCGATCTGCTGCAGCCCGCGGGCCAGCGCCTCCTCGGCCTGCACCACCCCGGCGCCGAGCAGCGGCGAGCGGACGTCGGGGCGGCCGTCGGCGGTGCCGACGAGGCGGTCCACGACCTGCGCCGGGCTGTCGTCGGGGTAGGCCGACATCAGCAGCGCCAGCACCCCGGTGACCTCGGCGGCGGCCCAGGAGGTCGAGACGGCGCTGACCCCGCAGCTGCCGCCGTTCAGGCCCAGCGAGACCGCGCCGCCGGTGGGGGCGGCCACGTCGACGGCGCTGCTGCTCAGCAGCTCGCGGCTGCCTGGGTCGGTGCCGTCGAGCACGGCGCCGACGCCGACGACGTGGTGTCCCGGCTCGTCGTCGGGGCCGCCGCGGGCGCCCGCGGGGTGCACGAGGGGCGCAGCGTCCTCCGAGACCGACCAGGCCCCCAGCTCGGTGAAGAGGGGGTCGGACTCGTCGGCGGGCCGGTCGCCCGCCTCGGCCACCACGACGACGCCCTCCTGCCACAGCGCCGCGACCGCCGCATCGATGCGCGGGTCGGCCGGCACGGCGAGCGAGACGTTGACGAGGTCGACCACCGGCCCGCCCCCGCCGCCGGCCCCGCGGACCTCGGCCAGCACGTGCTCCAGCCCCTCGGCCACCCGGACCGCGGACGGTCCCGCCTGGCCCTCCTGGGGAGCGAAGGAGTCCAGCACCCGTACGTCGACCAGGCTCGCGCCCGGCGCGACGCCGACCGGCTCGCCGCCGGGGCGGGCCGGGGCCGCGACCAGCCCGGCCACGATCGTGCCGTGCGGGTCGACCGGTGGCCCGGACGGGCCGGAGGGCCGCACCCCGGCCGCCACGCGCAGGCCAGCCTTCGAGGAGATGCCGGTGTCGAGCACCGCGACGGTGACGCCCGCCCCGGGGAGCAGGCCGCGGCGCGCCAGGCGTTGCTGGGCGGCCACGACCCCCATCGACTCGAGCGGGGCGCTGGTCGCGGCCCACGGTCCCGCCGGCGGGTCGGTGAAGGCGATCTCGGTGCACGCCCGGGTCTCGGGAGCGGCGCCCGACGCGGCGAGGGCAGGTGCCGCTAGCGCAGGACCGGCGCTCACCGCGAGGACGAGCAGTCCCCCCGCCAGCGCCCCGCGACCCGGCCCAGATGTTGCGCCGAGCCGGCCCGGAAGTCCCGCCCACCCGACGCGGACGTCGCGCCGGGGCGACGTACGAGCGCTCACGAGCAGTCCGCACCGGGGTCGGGGTCCGCACCCGTGCCCCGGTCGGGCGGACACAGGGCGGCGGCCTGCGAGAGCGGCACGCCGGTGGTGAAGAGCTCGAGCCAGGCGTCGGGCACCAGCACCGGGTCGTAGTCGCCGTAGCCGAGCAGCTCGGGGGTCTCGGCGCCGACGAGGGCGTTGGCGCGGCCCTTCTGGTCCAGGGCCCAGCGGCTGCCGCTCTCGGTGTCGCCCCAGTCGCCGCTCATCACGTAGGCGCCGCCCCCGGACTCGACGAAGACGTCGCGCTGCGAGGCCGCGCCCACCTCGGTCGCCGAGGCCTCCCCGACCGGGTTGAGCGCGATCTGGGCCCGCGGGCGCTCCCCCGCCGCGGCCTCCAGGAGGGCGCAGTGCTGGCCGGGCTCGCTGTCGAGGACGTCCTCGGGCCAGTGGTTGCCGCTCACGAGTGACGAGCCGGTGCTCCCGAAGGGCAGCTCGTCGAGCTGCTCGGGCAACCGTCCGTCGCGACGCTCGGCGTTCACGAGCACCCGCAGGGCGAACTCGGACAGCTGCTCGGCGCCGTCGGCGGTGACCAGGAAGCCACCGCCGCCCTCGTCGAGGACGTAGTCGCCGACGCGGCCCGCACCGCCGGGCAGCGGCTCGCCGAGGTCGGGCACGTCGAAGCTCCCGACGTCGAGGTCGGCGCCCCGGGGGAACAGGGACAGCCACTCGGTGGGGACCTTGGTGGCGGTGTCGAGCAGCGGCAGGTCGAGGGCGGAGAGGAACGCGTTGCGCTGCACCTGTCCCGGCATCGTCAGGGCGTAGCGGTAGGCCTGCGCCTCCTCGTCGATGGTGCGCTCGGCGGTGCCCACGACCCAGTACGCCGGGTCGGTGCGGCTCTTCGTGGCGACCTTCACCACGAACGCGGTGCCGGGCGCAGGGGTGACCTCGGGGTCCGTGGTCATCGCGACCTTCAGGCCCAGCCCGTCACCGGTGCAGGCGGACCAGCCGGTCTCGACCAGGGAGTCGGTCCCGGGCAGGCTGGCGGGCGCGTCGAGGATGCCGATGTCGGCACCCAGGCGACGGGTCTCGAGGGTCTCCTGCGACACGATCCGGGGCTCGAGGCCGTCGGCGCCCAGGATGAGGTGGGCCGAGGTGATGTTGAGGACGGGCCGCAGCTCGGGGCCCTCGTCCTCGGTGCCCTCGTCCAGGATGACGTAGGCCGCCCCCTGCTCCTTGCTGATGATCAGCCCGGGCTCGTCCCAGTCGGTCGGGGCGTTGCCGGTGAAGACACCGGTGATCGCCGCGCCCGCGACCAGGAGGACCCCCAGCGCGACCCCCCCGACGATGGTGCGACCCGGCCGCGCCGGCTCGACCTCGCGCCCGCCGGGCGCGCCGGAGACGAAGGCCGTCACCAGGCGGCGGCGGCTGAAGGCGTGGGCCTCGACGAGGTCGCGCTTGGTGGCCACCGGGGCTCAGCCCGCGATCGCCGAGAAGACGCCGGTCGCCACCAGGGCGAGCGGGACCAGGGCCAGGAGGCAGATGCTCTCGGCGACGTCGCCGAGCCGCCCCCGTCGCACCGAGGGGGCCGACGGCAGCAGCGTCACGGCGAGCAGCACGGCCCCGGCGACTGCGAGCACGACGGCGGTGGTGGGTCGCCACTGCGGCTGGACCCACAGCAGCGCGAGCGCCACCGAGACCAGACCGGCGATGCCCGAGACGAGGCCGACCAGCACCTCGCTGCCGGTGCGGTACTGCCGGGTGCGGAGCATCACGACCAGGCAGCACACGAGCGCCAGGAGCGTGCCGGACAGGCCCAGCCCGACCGCGACCGGCGCGACCAGGACGAGCAGCAGACCGACGGTCGCGGTGATCGCCAGCAGGATCTCGTGGGCCAGCCGCGCTTCTCGCCCGACCTCCGAGGCGTCGATCGTCTCGGGGTCGGCGGTGATGTCGGCGACGCTGTAGATCTGCTCCACGCGGGCCCCGGTGACGCCCAGCGCCAGCCACGGGAACAGGCTGCCCATCAGCACGACCAGGACCAGGACCGTGGCCAGCACGACGCCCGCGTCGACGTCGCCGGTGCGCAGCACCAGGCCCACCACGCAGAACGCGGCACCGACCACCACGGGGGGCAGCACCAGGGCGCGCCCGTCGCCGAGCCCGAGCAGGGCGACCAGCCCCGCGAGCACCGCGCCGAGACCGGCACTCGCGACCGGCAGGCCGGCGAGCCCCGCGAGCGGGTCGCCGTCTTGGGCCAGCAGCAGGCCCGCGACAGCGGCGTACGCCGTGCCCATCCAGGCGACGGCGACCGCGGCCTCCGGCTCGTCCTGGGCGCGCGAGAGCACGATGCCGCCCGCGACCAGCACCGCGGCCACGACGGCGGCGGCGGTCCCGGCCAGGCGGGTGTCGCTCTGGACCAGCAGGGCCGCGGCCCCCAGGGCCATCAGCAGCCCGGCGGCGCCGAGCGCCGTACGCCGACCGGAGGCGGGCGACCAGGGGCGCAGGTCGCGCTCGACCACGTCGGTCATCGCCTCGACGACGTCGTCGTAGACGCGGGGAGCCTCCTCGTCGACCCCGGCGGTGACGGTGAGGAGGGCGCCGTCCTCGACCCCCTGGACGACCAGTCCGACGTCGGTGGCCAGCAGCCGCCCGTCGGAGGTGACCACGCGGTAGCCGCCGTGCACGGTCAGGGCGTCCAGGACGCCGACGCTGCGGGCCAGCTCGGGCACCAGCTCGGCGACCGGGACCGAGCCCGGCAGGACCAGGTCGACCCGTCGGGTGCCGGAGGCGACGGTGACCCGCACCAGGCCGGCTGCGCGCGTGGGTGCCTGACTCATCTGGGGGCTCATCTCGTCTTCCTCATCGGAGGTCTCGACCGGACGGCGATGCTACTGCGCTGCGAGACCAGGGGGCCGACACCTCGCGGTGCCGGCCCCCTGGTCTCGTGGTGCTCGGGGTCGTGCTGGGTCGTGCTGGGCGTGCTGGGTCAGCCGTTGAACAGCGCGGCGCCGCGCTGGTCGGCCGAGCGGTAGTCCTGGTTGGCCTGCGCCACGGCGACGCTGGTCTTCTGCAGGAGGTCCTTCATCTCGAGGATCGCCTGGTCCCACTTGGCCTTGGCGACCGTGTAGGAGTCCTTGGCGCTACCGACCCAGGCGCCCTTGAGCTCCTTGAGGTCGTCCTCGAGGCGGTTCATCCGGTCCTCGATCTGCTTGACCCCGGTGGCGAGGTCGTTCGAGCCGGTGTCGAGTCCCGCGTGGTTGACGCGGATGCCGTCGTTCATCATCTTGTCTCCAGGTCCGTCGAAGTGCGTGCGTGGCGAGCGGTGCCGGTCAGCCGGGGAGCTGGCCGAGGCTGTTCTGCAGCGAGGTCATGGCGGTCGACTGCGAGTCGTCGGTGGCCATGTTGTCCTTCTCGGTGGTGATGAGGTTGGACTCGAACTCGTTGAGGGCGCTGACGATCTTCTGCTGCTTCTCGCTCCACGCCATGGCCAGCGCCTGGAAGGCCACCGATCCCTGGCCGCCCCACTGCGAGCGCAGTCCCTCGACGTTGCCCATGAGGTTCTTGCTGATGGTGTCGAACTCGCCGCGGGCCTGGTTGACCATGCCCGCTGCCCTCGAGAGGGTCTTCTCGCCCTGTCCGTACTCGTTGCTCACTGCCTGCTCCTTCCTCGCCGCGGCGGCTGCCGCCCACGAGAATCTGCGTGGAATCGCTTCGGTCTCGTCAGCCTGCGGGCCAGTACGTGACGTGATCGCGGACCCGGCAAGGTGCTGTACAGCCCAAGGTGTACCCCTGTCTTTACCTGCTAAACATCCGGGATGGATTCCCACAGGCTCCGGAAGAAGCCGGAGGCCACCACCAGGGAGGCCAGCGCCAGGGCCGAGGACAACCCCTCGGCCACCTCGGCGCGCCGCGCCCACCAGGCCGAGCGCCACCCGCGTCCCGTCGCCACGGCGACCGGCACGACCAGCGCGGCGACCACGACGGCCGCCACGGCCAGGGCCAGCCCGGCGCCCTCGCGCAGCGCCGGTGCCATCGAGGCGCCGAGGGCCGCCCAGCACACGAGGCCGGCCAGGCGCAGCAGGGCCCGGGCGGGACGGTGGCGGTAGCTGCGGGCGGCCAGGAGGATCGCGGCGCCGGACGTCAGCACCATCACCCGCGCCCCGATGACGTCGACGGTGACGTCGGCGGCGCTGAGCAGGCTGGGCGCGGCCACCGCCACGACCAGCAGCACACCGGCGCAGGCCGCGGTGATGGTGCGGGCACCGCTGGTGGCCACCGCGGCCACCGCGGCCTGGGGCACGATCGTGCGACCCCGACGACCTGCCGGGCGCTCCCGCGCCGACCACGCGGTCACGGCGAGCCGCTCGAGGTCGAGCAGCAGCTGGTCGGGCACGTCGACGGCCAGCCCCGGCACGAACCGGGGCGCGAGCACCGCCAGCACCAGCAGCACCCCCCAGACCAGCTGGGTGGGCGCGCCCACGAGGGCACCGGCGACGGTGACGACGAAGACGGCGGTGCCGACGACCACCCAGACCCGCAGCGCCTCCTCCTGGGCCCGGCCCAGCGCCCGTCCGACCGCGGCGGCCAGGGCCGCCACCAGAGCGGTCACCCCCACCACGGTGGGCCGCAGGACCAGGTCGGGCTGCCAGACGACGGCGAAGGCGGCAGCGGCGGCGAAGGCCGGCGCGGCCAGCACCCGGTACGCCGCCAGGCGACCGACCGGGACCACCCCCAGGACCGCGGCGACGACCAGCACGACGACGCTGGCCTGGTGCAACGCCCCGTCGACCTGTGCGGCGCTCCACCCGGCGAGGCCTGCGAGGCCCGCAGCGACGCCCGTCCAGGCCCCGGCGCCCGGGCCCGGCGCGGTCGCCGCGACCTCGGGGCGGGTGCGGCGACGGCGGCCGGGGCCGCTCGGGCCCACGGCACCACCCGGGCCGCCGGGCCCGTCAGGCCCGTCGGGCCCGCCGAGGTCGAGCACGACCAGCAGGGACCCGCTGCGCACCCCGGCCGCGGCGAGGGGCGCGTCCGGGTCGAGGCGGCGGCCCGCACTCGTGCCGAGCGCGGGGGTGCCCGGCAGGCCGGCCTGGGCGGCGTACTCGAGCGCGACGTCGGCGGCGCTGGCACCGAGCGGGACGAGGAGGTCCACGGCGCCGGCCGGACCGTGCACCGTCAGGGCCACCCGGTCGGGGGCCTCGCTGCCCACCGTCATGACCGCCTCCTGCTCCCTGCCCCGATGTCTGCGCGAGTCTGTGCCGAGTCTGTACCGAGGGCGCGGCGAGCGCGGGAAGACGCCCGGTTTGGCCCGTGGTGAGGCAGGGTAGTGCTTGGCGCGGGCGCCGGGGCCACCCTGTAGCCGGGCTGCTGCCGGCCGGGCACCCCCCCCGTGAGCACCGACGAGGAGAGCAGTGACGACCACCTTGCGGGGCCAGCGCCTCGACCAGCCGGAGATGCCGTCCGGTGAGATCCGGCTCCAGCCGCCACCGGAGCTCGACCGCTCGGAGGGCGCGGCCGGGGTGCTGATGAATGCCATCCCGATGCTGGGCAGCCTCGGCTCGATCGTCCTGGTCGCCACCATGGGCCAGTCCTCGGGCAACGGCGGGCGCAGCTTCATCGCCGCGGGCATGTTCCTCTTCGCCACCCTCGGCTTCATCGTGGTCCAGATCGACCGGCAGCGGAAACAGCGGGCCCAGAGCGTGACCGGCTCGCGCACCGAGTACCTGCGCTACCTCGGGACCGTGCGCCAGGTCGCCCGGGACGCCGCCGAGCAGCAGCGCCAGGCGCTGACCTGGCACCACCCCGACCCCTCCGCGCTCCCGGCGCTGGCCGAGGACCGCTCGCGGGTCTGGGAGCACGGCGTGGGGGACGCCGAGTTCCTGCACGTGCGGTACGGGCGTTGCAGCCAGGAGCTGGCGCTGAGCCTGGTGCCGCCCGACAGCGCACCCATCGACCAGGTCGACCCGGTGGCCGCCTCCGCGCTGCACCGCCTGCTGGTGGTGCACCGCAACCAGCCCGACCTCCCGGCGTCGATCGACCTGCGGGCCTTCGACCGGATCGAGGTCTGCGGCTCCGACGAGCCGGCCCGCTCCCTGGCCCGCGCCCTGATCTGCTCCGCGGCGACCTTCCAGTCCCCCGAGCACGTCGTGGTCGCGGTGCTGGCCTCCGAGCAGAACCTCGCCCACTGGGACTGGGTGAAGTGGCTGCCGCACGCCCTGTCCGCCCAGCTCTCCGACGCCGTCGGTCCGCAGCGGATGGTCAGCACCTCGCTGGACGACCTCGCCGAGATGCTGCCCCCCGACCTGAGCGACCGGCCCCGCTTCGGCGCCGACGAGCGCCCGTCGTCCCCGCACATCCTGCTGGTCACCGACGGCGTCGAGCTGCCGCCCGGCAACCACGTCGTGCCCCCCGACGGCCTGCACGGCGTGACCGTCCTGGACCTGCCGTCCCGCTGGGACGAGCTGGAGGACGCCAGCCGCCTGCGGCTCGAGATCGGGGCGGTCGCCGACGCGTCCGGCCGCCTGCCGCTGCGCGCCGTACGGCTGCGCGAGGCGCCGGTGCGGGCCACCGCCGACCAGTGCGACCTGGCCACCGCCGAGGCCCTGGCCCGCCGGCTCACGCCGCTGCACGTCGTCACCGCCGGGACCACCGGCGACGCCGGCGCCAGCAGCACCGAGATCGCCGGGCCCACCGACTTCATGGAGGTGCTCGCGCTCGGCGACGTGCACACCCTCGACCCCGAGACCGCGTGGCGCCCCCGCCCCGCCCGCGACCGGCTCCGGGTGCCGATCGGGCTGGGCGAGGGTGGCGCCCTGGTCCACCTGGACATCAAGGAGTCCGCGCAGCAGGGCATGGGCCCGCACGGGCTGGCCATCGGCGCCACCGGCTCGGGCAAGTCGGAGTTCCTGCGCACCCTGGTCCTCGGCCTGACGCTGACCCACTCCCCCGAGCAGCTCAACCTCGTCCTGGTGGACTTCAAGGGTGGCGCGACGTTCGCGGGCATGGCCGAGATGCCGCACGTCTCGGCGGTCATCACCAACCTCTCCCAGGAGCTCACGCTCGTCGACCGCATGCAGGACGCGCTGTCCGGCGAGATGGTGCGCCGCCAGGAGCTGCTGCGCGAGGCCGGCAACTTCGCCTCGATCCGCGACTACGAGAAGGCGCGCGTCGCCGGCGAGGACCTCGCGCCGATGCCGTCGCTGTTCATCGTGGTCGACGAGTTCTCCGAGATGCTCTCCGCCAAGCCCGAGTTCATCGACCTGTTCGTGGCGATCGGGCGCCTGGGCCGGTCCCTGGGCCTGCACCTCCTGCTCGCCTCGCAGCGTCTCGAGGAGGGCCGACTGCGCGGTCTCGAGTCCCACCTGTCCTACCGCATCGGCCTGCGCACCTTCAGCGCCCAGGAGTCGCGCGCCGTGCTCGGTGTCACCGACGCCTACGAGCTGCCCGCCGTGCCGGGCCTGGGCTACCTCAAGCCCGACCCGACCAGCATGGTCCGCTTCAAGGCCGCCTACGTCTCCGGCCCGCCCTCCGGCCGGGTGCGGGTGCGCCGCGACGAGGGCGGCCACGTCCACGGCATCCTGCCCTTCACGATCTCGGAGGTGCAGCAGCTCGAGCAGCCCGAGCCCGAACCCCTGACCCCGGCGCCCGTCGCGCCCGCCGCCGAGGGCAACCAGCCCTCGCTGCTCGACGTGGCGGTGACCCGCATGCGCGGGCACGGCCCGGCGGCCCACCAGGTGTGGCTGCCCCCGCTGGACGTCCCCGACACCCTCGACGACCTGCTCGAGGACCTCGTCGAGGACCCCGAGCTCGGCCTGGTCTCCCCCGCGTGGCGCCGCCTCGGTGGGCTCAGCATCCCCCTCGGCACCGTCGACCGGCCCCGCGAGCAGCGTCGCGACACCCTCACCGTCGACCTGGCCGGCTCCGCGGGGCACGTCGCGGTCGTCGGCGGCCCGCGCAGCGGCAAGAGCACCCTGCTGCGCACCATCGTGACGAGCACGTCGCTGATCACCACACCGCTGGAGTCGCAGTTCTTCGTGCTCGACTTCGGCGGCGGCACCTTCGCCCCGCTCGCCCAGCTGCCGCACGTGTCCGGCGTGGGCTCGCGCTCCGAGCCCGACGTCGTACGCCGCATCGTCGCGGAGGTGCACGGCATCGTGGACCGCCGTGAGGCCTACTTCCGCGCCCAGGGCATCGACTCCATCGAGACCTACCGCTCGCGCCGGGCCGCGGGGCGCGCCGACGACGGCTACGGCGACGTCTTCCTCGTCGTCGACGGCTGGAGCACGCTGCGCGCCGACTTCGACGACCTCGAGCTGTCGTTGCAGCAGCTGGCCGGGCGGGGCCTGACCTTCGGCCTGCACGTGGTCGCCGCCGCCTCCCGCTGGTCGGACTTCCGCGCCGCGATGCGCGACGTCTTCGGCACCCGGCTCGAGCTGCGGCTGGGTGACCACATCGACTCCGAGGTCGACCGCAAGCTGGCGGCCCTGGTGCCGACGGGACGACCCGGGCGCGGACTGGTGCAGTCCAAGCTGCACTTCCTCGGGGCGCTGCCCCGCATCGACTCGGACCACTCGGGGGCCACCCTCGGCGACGGGGTCGAGGACCTGGTCGCGCGGGTCGGGGCCGCCTGGAAGGGCCCGCGCGGGCCCAAGCTGCGGCTGCTGCCCGATCGCATCGACCTGGCCCAGGTGCGCGCGCAGGCGCAGGTCGACCCCGAGCCCGACCACGGGTCCAAGCAGGGTGGCCCGCTGCTGCTGGGCGTCAACGAGAAGGAGCTGGCGCCCGTCACCCTGGACCCCGACTCCGAGCCGCACCTGCTGGTCTTCGGTGACGGCCGGTCGGGCAAGAGCGCCCTGCTGCGCACCTACGCGCAGGAGGTCATGCGCACCCGCAGCCCGCAGCAGGCCCAGATCATCGTCGTCGACTACCGCCGCTCGATGCTCGGCGAGGTGCCCGAGGACTACCTGCTCAACTACCTCACCTCGGCCACCCAGGCCGGCCCGGCGCTCAAGGACGTCGCCGCCTACCTCGAGCAGCGCCTGCCCGGCCCCGACGTGACGCCCGACCAGCTGCGCAACCGCTCGTGGTGGCAGGGCGCGGAGGTGTTCGTGCTGGTCGACGACTACGACCTGGTCGCGACCCAGCAGTCCTCGCCGGTGCAGGTCCTCGCGCCGCTGATGGCCCAGGCCCGCGACGTCGGCCTCCACGTCGTCGTCGCACGGCGCTCCGGTGGTGCCTCGCGCTCGCTCTACGAGCCGATCATCCAGTCGCTGCGCGACCTGGCGATGCCGGGGCTGCTGCTCTCCGGCTCTCCCGACGAGGGCCCCCTCATCGGCACCCTCCGTCCCGCGCCGGCCGCACCGGGACGCGGGCGCCTGCAGACCCGCGAGCGCGGCACCGAGGTCGTCCAGACCGCCTGGACCGACCCCTCGATCTGACCTCCGGCGGTGCCGGGGGCGGCGTACGACGGCTCAGACGTGGGTGTGCTCGCCCGGCCCGGAGAGCTTGAACCGGGGCAGGTCGCCGAGGTGGTACGTCGCCTCGTAGGTGCGCTGGTAGCCGGTGTGCTCGATCCGCCAGCCGTCAGGCGTGCGCACGTACCGGTCCTCGTAGATCGCCGCGCCCTCGAGCATGAACTGGTACGCCTGCACGATCACCTTGTCCTGCAGGTACCAGCGGCCGGTGGCCCGGTCGCCGTCGATGCTGATCTCGGGGTGGTGGGCCTGGTGCAGCGAGATCAGCTCCTCGCCCATGTGGGTGCGCATGTAGTCGACCAGGCTGGCCCGATCGCCGAAGACCAGGCCGTTGTAGTCGCCGGTCGCCTCCGGGACGAAGCAGGCCTCGAACTCGTCCCACTGCTTGGTGTCCACGCAGCGCAGGTAGCGGTGCTTGAGGCAGCGCAGCTCCTCGAGTGCGTGGAGGTGGTCCAGCTCCGCGGCGAGATCGCGGCCCCCAGTCGCAGAACTAGAACCTGTATCAGTTTTGGTCACGGAGGAAACCTACGACACGGACGTGGTGCAGGTCACGCCATCGCGCCGGAGGTCGAAACCCGCACGTCACCTGGCGTCAACACCCCGGCGACACGGGCGGGCGAGTGTGGGGTCACCCACCGGCCACCCACGGTCCCGACACCAGGAGAACTGATGACCCAGCAGCTCCGCACCAGCCGCGCCGCCCGCTCCTGGGCCCGCGTCAGCACCCGCACCACGCCCCTCGCCGCCCCCGGCCTCGACCCGGCCCCGGACCCCACCCTCGCGCAGGCCCGCTGCGACGACCTGCGCGACCGGCACACCGCAGGCCTCACGCGACTGATGACCTCGCGCGACGACCTGCGCGGTGTGCACGCGCTGGCCGACCTGGTCGACGACGCGGTGCGCTGGTCCGCCTGAACCGGCGCACGTCCGCGCGTTCGGAGGCACACCCGGGTCCGTCGTTACACTCCCGGGTGTGACCTCCGAGCGCATGGACCCCTGAGCCGATGACCCAGCTCCCTGCCGCGGCGCGCTCCGCCCTGACCCTGGCCGTGCTCAGCCTGCTGCTCGTGGTGGGGCTCGTGTGGGGCTGGTCCGCGGCCACCCAGCCGCTGCCGGAGTCGGCCACCTCTCCCGGGGGCTGCACCCCCACGACGCTGGAGGCCGGCGAGAAGCTCTACCCCGACCAGGTGCAGGTCAGCGTGCTCAACGCCGGCGAGCGCGGCAGCTTCGCCTCCCGGGTGCTGGCCCAGCTGACCGCCCGGGGGTACGCCGAGGGCCGCAGCGGCAACGCGCCGAGCGACGCCGAGGTGCAGCGCGTCCAGGTGTGGGCGCCGGACCGCAGCGCCCCCGAGGTGCAGCTGGTGCTCTCGACCCTGGGCAAGAAGGTGCCCGTCGTCGACCGCGGGGTGACCGCTCCCGGTGTGGTCGTGGTCGTCGGCGACCGCTTCGACAAGGTCCGCAAGGGGCGCAAGAACGTGACCGTGGCGAAGTCCGTCGAGATCTGCGTACCGCCCCCGCGGGTGAGCTGACCCCACCCGGGCACGGCGCTCAGTGCTGGCCGCGGCCGTCGTCCTCGTGCAGCCACTGCGCCAGCCGGCCGCCCCGGCTGACGTCGCGCAGCCGCTGCTCGGTGCGCTCGCGCACCTTGCGCGGCGTCACCACGAGCAGGTCGTCGCCGCGGCGCAACGTCGTCGCGAGCTGCGGGACCAGGGTGCTGCCGTCGCGGATCACCAACGAGACCGACGCACCCGGCGGGAGCCGCAGCTCCCCGACCTCGACGCCGTGCAGGCGGGAGTGGGGACTGATCGTCACCTGCAGCAGGTCGGCGGCGACCCGTTCGAGAGGGGCCGCCTCGAGGTCGAGGTCGCGTGGTTCGGAGCGCCTGGCCACCTTCAGCAGGCGGGCGACCAGGGGCAGGCTGGGCGCGGTGATGAGGGTGTAGATGACCACCAGAACGAAGACGAGGTCGAAGAGCCGCTCCGCGCCGGGCACGCCCTCCGACAGCGGGATCGTCGTGAGCACGATCGGGACCGCACCGCGCAGCCCGGCCCAGGACATGAAGGACAGCTCGCGCCACGACATCGGCTGCACGACCGCGCTCACCAGGACCGAGACGGGTCTTGCGACCAGGGTCAGGATCAGGCCCGCCGCGAAGGCCAGGCCCACGGTCCCCATCGAGATCCGCCCCGGGCTCAGCAGCAGTCCGAGCACCACGAACAGCCCGATCTGGGCCAGCCAGCCGACGCCCTCGGCGAAGGAGCGGGTCGCTCCGCGGTGCGGCAGGTCGGAGTTGCCCAGCACCAGGCCGGCGACGTACGCCGCCGCGAAGCCGCTGACCTGGAGGACGGCCGCCGAGCCGTAGGCCAGCATCGCCAGGCTGAGCACGGCGAGCGGGTAGAGACCGGCGGTCGGCAGCGCGACCCGGCGCATCAGCCAGGCGCCGCCGAACCCGGCCGCCAGGCCGACCGCGATGCCGGCCGCCAGCTGTCCGAGCACCAGCAGCACCACGATGCCGGGGTGGTGCTCGCTCACGGCGCCCGTGGAGATCAGGGTGACCAGGACGACCGTCGGGGCGTCGTTGAACCCCGACTCCGACTCCAGCGCGCTCTTCAGGCGGCGTGGGAGCGGGACAGTGCGCAGCACCGAGAACACCGCGGCGGCGTCGGTGGGTGAGCAGACCGCGCCGAGCAGCACCGCGATCTGCCAGGGCAGCCCCAGCAGGTGGTGCGAGCCGACCGCGACCACCGCGATCGACACCACGGTGCCGACGGTGGCCAGCGAGAGACCCAGCCGCAGGGTCGGCCGGGTGTCGGCCCAGCTGGTCGTCAGCCCGCCCTCGGCCAGGATGATCGCGAGCGCGGCGAAGCTGAGGACCTGCGCGAGCACCGCGTCCTCGAAGGGGATCCCGATGAACGACTCGCCGAGCAGCACCCCGATGAGCAGGTAGACCAGGAGGCTGGGCAGCCCGGCGCGGCTGGAGAGGCGCACGGCCAGGATGGCCAGGAGGAGGACGGACGACCCCACGAGGATGAACTCGTTGAGCTGGGGGACGTCGAAGGTCATCGCACCTGACTGGGTGGTGGGTGGCGTGGGCGCAGCCTACCGTCGCGCAGAACTGGAACATGTTCTAGATTCGCTCCATGAGCACCCAGGGCAACGCCGTCCCCGACCCGATCCCGGCCACCAGCCTGGCGACCGCACCCGACGGGACCACCGGTCCGGAGACGTACGACGTCGTCGTGGTCGGCTTCGGCATCGCCGGCGGCTGCGCGGCCCTCGAGGCCGCCCGCGCCGGGGCCCGGGTGCTCCTGCTGGAGCGGGCCGCGGTCCACGGCGGCACGTCGTCGATGTCCGGGGGGCACTTCTACCTCGGCGCGGGCACGGCGGTGCAGCAGGCCACCGGCCACGAGGACAGCGTCGAGGCCATGCACGACTACCTCGTCGCCTCCTCCAAGGAGCCCGACGAGGAGAAGATCCGCGCCTACTGCGAGGGCTCGGTGGCGCACTTCGACTGGCTCGAGGCCCTGGGCTTCGAGTTCGAGCGCTCCTACTACCCCGAGAAGGCCGTCATCCAGCCCGGCACCCAGGGCCTGATGTTCACCGGCAACGAGAAGGTGTGGCCCTTCCGCGAGCAGGCCCGACCCGCCCCGCGCGGGCACAAGGTGCCCGTCGCCGGCGACACCGAGGGCACCAGGCTGGTCATGGACCTCCTGCGCGAGCGGATCGAGGAGGCCGGGGTCGAGGTGCGCTACGAGACCGGCGCGAGCGCGCTGGTCGTCGACGACGGGCAGCAGGTGTGCGGCGTGGGGTGGCGCAGCTTCGACCGCTCCGGCGTGGTGCTCGCCGACGCCGTGGTGCTCGCCGCCGGCGGCTTCGTGATGAACCCCGACATGGTCGCCGAGCACACCCCGGCGCTCGGCGACAAGCTCTTCACGCTGGGGTCGACGTACGACGACGGGCTGGGGATCCGCCTGGGGCAGTCGGTCGGCGCCGAGCTCAAGCACATGGACGAACCGTTCATCACCGCGCCGGTCTACCCGCCCTCGATCCTGCTCAAGGGGCTGATCGTCAACAACCGCGGCGAGCGGTTCGTGGCCGAGGACAGCTACCACTCGCGCACCAGCCAGCACGTGCTGGCCCAGCCGGGCTCGGAGGCCTACCTGGTCGTGGACAGCGAGCACGTGGAGTACCCCGTCTTCCCGCTCGCGCCGCTGCTCGACGGCTACGAGACGGTCGAGGAGCTCGAGACCGGGCTGGGTCTGCCCGCCGGTTCCTTCGCCGCCACCCTGGCCCGCTACAACGCGCACGCCGCCCGCGGCGAGGACCCCGACTTCCACAAGGCCCCCGAGTGGCTCGCGCCCCAGGCGACCGGCCCGTGGGCGGTCTTCGACCTGCGCCCGGGCAAGGCGTTGTACGCCGGCTTCACCCTCGGCGGCATCGCCACCGACGTCGACGGCCGCGCCCTGCGCCCCGACGGCTCCCCCGTCGCGGGGCTCTTCGCCGCCGGCGCGTGCGCCTCCAACATCGCCCAGGACGGCAACGGCTACTGCTCCGGCACCCAGCTCGGCGAGGGGTCGTTCTTCGGCCGCCGGGCCGGGGTCGCGGCTGCGGAACGCGCCGGGGATGTTTCATCGGCCGGCCGATGAACCTGACGGGTGGCCGATGAAGTTTCATCGTCCACCCAGGAGGTTTGTCGGCCGGCCGATGAACCTCCCGGCCCGCTGACCTAGCCTCGGTGGGGTGACCCACGACCAGCGCCTGCGGGTGGCCAGCCGCGCCAACGTGCCGCCCTTCCACGTCATGGACCTGCTGGAGGCCTCGAGCCGGCGCCAGCGCAGCCACGGCGACGTGATCAACCTGCTGGCCGGCCAGCCCAGCACCGGCGCCCCCGCGCCGGTGAACGCCGAGGCGGTCCGGCTGCTCGGAACCGGCGACCCGCTGGGCTACACGCCCTCGACCGGCGTGGTCGAGCTGCGCGAGGCGATCGCGGGCCACCACGCCCGCGCCCACGGCATCGACGTGGACCCCGACGAGGTGGTGGTGACCACCGGCAGCAGCGGCGGCTTCCTGCTGGCGTTCCTGGCGGCGTTCGAGGTGGGCGACAAGGTCGCGATGGCCCGTCCCGGCTACCCCTGCTACCGCAACGTGCTGGCCGCACTGGGCTGCGAGGTCGTCGAGATCGACGCCGGGCCCGAGACCCGCTTCCAGCCGACGGTGGAGCAGGTCGCAGCGCTGCACGCCGACCTCCGCGACGATGGCGGGCTGCGCGGGCTGGTGGTGGCCAGCCCCGCCAACCCGACCGGCACGATGCTGCTGCCCGAGGAGCTGGCCGCGCTGGCGTGCTGGTGCGAGGAGAACGGCGTCCAGCTGATCTCCGACGAGATCTACCACGGCATCGAGTACGCCGCCCTCGACGGCGGCGCCCCGCTCGCCCGCACCGCGTGGGAGACCAGCCGCGAGGCGGTGGTGTTCTCGAGCTTCAGCAAGTACTTCTCGATGACCGGCTGGCGGATCGGCTGGATGCTGGTGCCGCAGCGGCTGCGCCGCGCCGTCGACGTGCTGACCGGCAACTTCACGATCTGCCCGCCCGTGCTCGCCCAGCGCGCGGGCATCGCGGCCTTCACCGACGCGTCGTACGCCGAGCTGGACGGGCACGTGGCCCGCTACGCCGAGAACCGGCGGGTGCTCCTGGAGGGCCTGCGCGGGCTGGGCGTCACCCGGCTGGCCCCCGCCGACGGGGCGTTCTACGTCTACGCCGACGTGGGGCACCTGACCGACGACTCCATGGCCTTCGCGCACCACCTGCTGGCCACCACCGGTGTCGCCGTCGCGCCCGGCGTCGACTTCGATCCCCTGCACGGGCACCGCTCGGTGCGCTTCTCCTTCGCCGGGCCCCTCAGCGACGTCGAGGCCGGCCTCGAGCGGCTCGCGCCGGCCCTGCGCGGCTGAGCCGAGGGCGCCAAGCGGGACGACCTGCTCGCGCCGGGTTCGGGGCGCTCCCGGTCTGCCGTTGGTGACCAAACGGCAGTCCCGGGGGCCCCTGAGCTGTCGTTGGTGACCAAACGGCACACCCCGGTCGGCCCGCGGGCGGCGAGGCGGCGCTCAGCGCGGGTCGAGCACCACCGCGGTCAACGCACCGGGGGCCAGCTCGACCCGCACCGTCGCCACCCGCCTGCCGTCCGGGACCTGCAGGAACGCTGCGCGCACCGGGCCGGTGCGGTGCAGCAGCACCGTCGTGCCGCCGCCGGGGCGGGCGAAGGCGCGGGCCGTCAGGCCGTCGCCACCCACGTTGACGGCCAGCGCACGCGAGCCGGGCTGCACCGCCCGCGCAGCGACGGCGTACGCCGCTCCGCGTGCGGTCAGCCGTGCGGTGTCGGCGTGCAGCAGCCCGGCGGGCGAGAGGTCGGCCAGCAGGGCCGGGGAGACCGGTGCCCGGCCCGCGTCGAGCGCGGCGTACAGCTCGTCCACGGTGCGGGCCACGACCTGGCGCCACGTGCGCGAGCCGGGTGCGGCGTCGACCGCCTCGCCCCGACCGGCCCTGGACGCGGCCACGCTGCGGGCCGGCGCACGACCACGACGGTCCCGGCCCTGCACGAGCGGCACGAGATCGGGGCGCAGCGGCGCCCAGACCTCGACGAGATCCACCACGCCCGGGTGCAGCGCGAGCCGGCCCGCGTCGCGCTCGACGTCGGCGACGGCGCTGCTGCGGTCGGGCCGGGACCCCAGGGCGAGCACCGACAGGGCCAGGGCGTCGGTGTCGATGAGGGCGGCGACCGTCCGGCTGCGACCGGGCTCGGACAGGTCGGCGAGCACGCGGACGTCGTCGTCGTCGACCACCGCCCCGACGCCGGCGAGCCGGCGACCGCGGGCGGCGCCGACCACCGAGACCGTGCCGGGCCTGGTGGCCCGCAGCGCGGCGGCCGCGTAGGTGGAGCGACGCACGCGTGGCACCGGTCGGGACCGGCCGCGCGGCCGGTCGCCGGCGGAGTCCACCACCCCGGCCCCCCAGCGGGCCGCGGACGGCGGCGTACCGGGCTCGGGGCCCAGGGTCACGTCGCTGATCGAGCCCGGACCGGTGGGCTGGTCCTGCCAGGCGAGGCCCGCGGGTCCCCAGGCCAGGAACCCGGTCACGGCCACGACCACGAGCGCCACCACGAGGCGCGGCCTCACAGCGGGGCCGTCCTGCTCAGCACGGGCCGGTCCTGACCGTGCCCGGCCAGCACCTGGTCGCGCAGGCTCAGGGCGTCGACCGCCCCGGGTCCGCGCTCGTCGGCGGCCAGCGGGACCAGCTCGTCGAGCGGCGCGTAGAGATCGGCGCGGCCACCGCCACGACGCTGCAGCGCGGCCAGGTCGCACCAGGGCTCCTCGACCACACGGTGCAGGAGCCAGGCCGCGGCCAGGGTCAGCAGCAGCACCACGACCATGTTCCGGGGCAGGTGGCTGGTCCCGGTGGGCAGCAGGTCGAGGGAGCGCAGCCCCAGGATCAGCGGCTCGTGGACGATGTAGACGGTGTAGGCCACGATGCTCAGCCGTACCAGGAGGGCGTTGTCGACCCAGGCCGCAGGACGGTCGCTGCGGCTGGACATGACGGCGAGCAGGACCAGCGCCCAACCGGTGGCGGCCAGCGGGTGGCGCAGGATCACCAGCATCGAGTCGGGGTCCGACAGCACCTGCACGCGCGCCGCCAGGATCAGCCACGCCCCGGTCACGGCCAGCAGCACCGTGCCCGGCACCGGCAGGCGCCGCTCGCCGAGCACCACCATCAGCACCGCCAGCGCCATCCCGATGGCGAAGTCGTCGGCCTTCGCCGCGGGGCCGAACCGCCAGGCCCAGTCGGTGACCGGCACCTGCCAGACCAGCTGGACGTTGATCTTGTAGAGCACCGACAGCAGCGCCACCACGCCCAGCGGCGCCAGGAGCATCAGCACCCGCGCCGGTCGGGTGCCCCCGGTCCGGGCCCAGCGCACCAACGGCGGGCCCAGGGCCGCGAGGCTGAGGTAGAAGACCCACTCGACCGACAGGGTCCAGGCCGGGCCCAGGGTGTAGAAGATCCGCTCGGAGTCGAAGGCCTGCAGCAGCAACAGGTGCTCGACCAGGTCGAGCCACTGCGCCGTCTCGAACCCGAAGTTGCGGGTGGACCACGCGATCACGACGACCAGCCAGTAGACCGGGAACAGCCGCACGCAGCGCCGCCACAGGAACTCCCGCCACAGCGGGACGCGGCGCTCGTCCTCGAGCGCGGCCTGGACGAACGGCAGGAACAGCAGCAGCCCGGACAGCACGAAGAAGAGGTCGACGACCACGTCGACGCTGAGGATCGCGGCCAGCACGTCCGCCGAGCCGCCCGCGGGTCCCAGCCCGTCACCGTCGTCGTCCATGTTCTGCCACACGTGGTAGGCCACGACGACCAGGCAGGCGATGCCGCGCCAGCCCTCCACACCCCGCAGCCGGAAGGCGGACCGGGCGCCGGGACGGGCCGAGACCCGCCCGAACCCGTGATCGGTACGCCGCGCCTTCCGGGGCCAGCGCGCCCGCCGCTGGTCGGCTGTCTGGTCGGGTGTCCGGTCGGGGGGCGGGCTCAGCGCGGCGCTCATCGGGCGCCCACGAGCCGGTCGCCGGCGCGGGCCTGCGTCGTCGGCGCGTCCGAGGCGGGAGGCCCGGAGGCCGCCTCCCGCGAGGTGACGTCCCAGGCGCGGTTGCCCAGCAGGTGCCGCACGACGGCTCCGCGGGTGATGACCATGCGCAGCTCGGCGAAGCCCAGCAACGACACCAGGGCGAACCGCGCGAACAGCCGGGGCCGCCGGCCGATGCCCGGAGGAGCGAGCCGGTTCGCGGCGACCGCCTGCACCACCGGCACGCCGTTCACGAACAGCGCACTGATCAGGAAGAAGGGCAGTGTCCAGGTGACGGAGCGGTCGACGGCGACCGCGGTGGCGACGACGATCGGGACCAGCCAGAGCGCGACGAAGGGGTGCAGGACCCGCCAGCCGAGGAGGAACACGACGCCGCGACGCTGGGCCGCGCTGAGCCCGCGGTGCGGGAGCAGGGAACGCAGGTGCCGGGCGCTGACCTCCAACCAGCCCTGCGACCAGCGCATCCGCTGCCGCCACAGGCCGCCCCAGGTCGCGGGGGCCAGCTCCGAGGACAGGATGCGGGGGTCGGTGCCCAGGCGGCACCCCTGGGCCAGGGCGCGCATGCTGATGTCGATGTCCTCGGTCAGCATCCGCTGGTCGAGACCCAGCCCGACCAGCACGTCCGCACGCCACCACCCGTTGCTGCCGCCGAAGATGCCGAAGTCGTGCACGACCGTGCGGCCGGGGTGGGCCACGGCGTACAGGGCGGCGAACTCGGCCGCGACCGTGCGGGTGACGAACGTGTCGGAGTCGTTGCGCACCACGCACTGGCCCTGCACGACGTCGAAGCGCTTCTCGCCCGCGCCGTCGCCCAGCCATTGCGCGGCCCGGCGCGCGGCGGTGGGGTGCGGGTGGTGGTCGGCGTCGAAGATGCCGACCACGTCGACGACCCCGGCGACCAGCTCGAGCGCGCCCTCGATGTTCTGCACCTTCGAGGTCGACCCGGCCACGTGCAGGACGACCAGCCGCGGCTCGACCTCGGCGAGCCGGGCGAGGTCGTCCTCGAGCGGCAGCCGCTCCGGGGTGTTGTAGGTCACGACCACGAGGTGGCGGTCCTGCGGGTAGTCGAGGGCGAGGTGGGCGCGCACCGACTCCAGCAGCGTCTCCTGCTCGTTGGGCAGGTACGCCGCGATCACCGTCGCCACGCGGGGCAGGTCCTCGGCGGGCACGGGGGTGCGCACCGGCGGCTCCGGGAAGCGGTAGGCCCGCGCGCACTCCATGAGGATCAGCAAGGACGTGCCGGTGAGGGAGAAGAAGACCACCCAGAAGAGCACCTCGAGCGCCTGGGGGGCGGTCCGCGCGAGCACCAGCGAGATGCAGAACGCGACCAGCAGCGGCGCCAGCGAGCCCAGCAGCACCTCGACGACCACCTGGCCGCGCCGCCCCAGCGCGCCGTACCAGCGGGCGAGGGCACTGCCCCGGAGCCGGGGTTCGTGCGGTGGGAGCATGCTCGAAACGACGATCTCGTCCTCCTGCGACACGGTCACGCACGCACGCCGGTGGACCGGGGGACGTCCGCGAGGCGCCTTCCCTCCCGGACGGCACTCGTACAACGGGGAACGAGGACCCGGGGCCACGGTTACGCGCGACGCGGCCCTGTCTAGACCTCGGGTTGTCGCCCCGGCGCCGGGTGAAGTCGGGCAGGATGACTCGCGTCACCGCACCGATCCGGGCCGCCCACGGCGTCGGGGACGTGCGCCCCCCTTCCTCGATCCGCAGGAGCAGCCGATGTCGACCGCGCCCGGCACCCCCCGCCGACGCCGCCTCGTCGCCACCGCCGCCGCGGCCGTGCTGCTGCTCGGCGTCCCTTCCGTGCTGGGCGCACCCCTGGCCGTGGCGGACGCCCCCACGACGACCCCCTCGGCTGCCGCGGCGGACGTCTCCTCGGTGCGGACGTCGACGGCGCCCGGGCCGGGGGGCCCGCACCGGCCGCCCGGAGGAGGGACTCCGGGCCCGGCGCGTGGGTCACCTCACCCACCGACCCCACCGTCCGCCTGACCTGGCGCGCCGGGGTGGCCCCGACCGACGGCCCCGTCGACGACGTGGTCGTGCAGGCGGACGACCTGCGCCAGCCCTGGCGCGGGGTGGGTGCGGCGCTGACCGACGCGACCGTCACCGAGCTGCGCGAGCAGCCGGCCCTCATCGGAGAGCTCTTCGACCCCAGCAGCCGCACCGGGGCCCGGCTGCAGTGGGTCCGGCTGCCGCTGAGCGCCACCGACATGTCCACCCGCAACTGGGGCTGGCGGTGGAACGGGCGGCGGGCCCGCCCGGACCCCGACGCCCGGGCCGCGGTGCGGGTGCTGCGCGACCAGGTCCTGCCCGTCGCCCCCGACCTCGCCGTGGTGGCCAGTCCCTGGACCGCGCTGCCGCGCTTCAAGAGCAACCTGTGGTGGCACGGTGGCTCGCTGCGTGCGGGTGCGGTCAACGGGTACGGGCGGATGCTGGTCAGCCAGGCCCGCTGGCTGCTGGACCACGGGGTGCCGCTGCAGGCGATGACCCTGGCCAACGAGCCCGGGCACGTCAGCGACTACCCCACGATGCTGGTCTCGGACACCTCGTTGGCGCGGCTCGCCTCCCGGGTCGGTCCGCAGCTGGCCGCGCTCGGGGTCGAGCTGTGGGGGCTCGACCACAACTGGGCCGACCGGCCCCGGCTCGACGCCACCGGCTACGACGGGCTCGCGGCCGCCTCGATGCACTGCTACGCCGGACAGCCCGCCCAGGCCGCCGACCTGCCGGTCCCGTGGCTGATGACCGAGTGCACCGGCACCACCGACACCGCACCCTCGACGTTCCGCTGGGACGCCGAGGTGCTCCTGGACCAGGCGAGCGCCGCCGGCAACTCCGGTCTGCTGCTGTGGAACCTGGTCCTCGAGGAGGGCTGGGCGGGCAGCTTCGGTGGCTGTCGCGACTGCCGCGGTCTCCTCACCACCCCCCGCGGCGGCGGGACGGGCTGGCGCGCCGAGCCGGAGCACCTGTTCCTGGCCCACGTGCGCCGCGGCGCCCCTCCGGGCGCCCGGGTCGCGGGCAGCACCTCGCCCAGCGACCTCACCGCCGTCGCCTTCGTGCGCGGCGACCGGGTCGCCGTGGTCGGGCACAACCCGACCGACCGGACCCGCTCCGTGCGCTTCTCCGTCGCCGGCACCGGCGCGGCCCCCGAGACCGTGCAGATCGGGCCCGGCGAGCTCTACACCTGGGTCCGGCAGGCGGTCTGACACCCGCAGGGCGCGGGCCGCGCAGGCGCTCCTCCACACCCGCGCGGCCGGCCCGTTTGCCGACCCGGACGCTCGGGCACCCGACGAGGACCCACCCCCGTCCCGCCCGGAGGCCCTCGTGCACGGCGACCCCGCAGCCATCCGTCGACTGGCTGACGTCCTGCGCGACCAGGGCGACGAGATCCGTGCCGAGGCCGACCGGCTGGTCGCGCTCACCGAGGCCACCGCGTGGACCGGCCTGGCAGCCGACGCGCTGCGCGGCCGGGTCCGCGACCGGGCCGCGGCGCTGCGCCGCACGGCGGTGCGCCACGAGGACGCCGCCGCGGCGCTGGAGCGGCACGCGCGCGAGGTGGCGCGGCGCCAGGAGCTGATCGCCGGCATCGAGCGCCGGGTCGCCCGGCTGCTCGACGGCCTCACCGAGCGGTGGCCCGTGGACCGGTTCGTGCCGCCGCCGTCGGGGCACCGAGCGTGGCTGGAGGTCGACGTGGCCGGCCTGCTCGGAGCCGTCGTATGAGCGGGAGCGGGGACGTCACCGGGGACGGCGCCCGGGTCGTGTCGGTGAGCGGAGGCGTGGCGGGGCTGACGGCGACGTACGACCGGGTGCTCGCCCTCGCCGGGGAGCTCGACGTCGCCGGTGACCGGATGCGCCACTGGTCCGCGGTGGGTGCCGCCACCCTGCTCGACGACGACCTGCTGGCCTCGGCGCTGCTGGCACCGCTCACCTTCGCCGCGGCGGAGCGCGAGGTGCTGGCGGCCACCACCGGGCCGGACGGGGTGCTGGTCGAGGCGCTCGGGTGGGAGCTGGACGCGCGGGCGGTGCGGCTGGCGGTGCGGCTGCTGCAGGAGAGCGACGACCTGGCCGAGGTCTCGCTGGCCGCGCTGGACCAGCTCGTCGGTCTGACGCTGGGTCTCGGCGTGGGCCACGCCCTCTTCGTGACGGCGCCGCTGTGGGCGCCGCGCGTGGCCGGCACGACCGCGACGGCCACGCTGCTGTGGCCGCACCTGCCACCCACGGCCCAGGACGCCCTGCGTCGGCAGGCGGCGCGGTCCGGTGCCCGGGCCGGGGACTGGCTCACCACGAACCCCCGCCTGGTCGAGCGGCTGGCCGGGGGCGCCGGCGGTCTCCTCGACCCCCGGTTGCTCGCGGCGCTGTACGGCGCCGGTCGCGCCCGCACGACGCCGCTGCCCGGCGTCCGGGTCGAGGCGTCGGCGAGGTCACCGCGCAGCGTGGCCGACCTCGTCGAGCACCTGGCCCAGCTCAGCGCGCTGTCCGGCCCCGACCGCCCGGAGATGAACGGGACCGTCGAGGTCCAGTCGTTCACGGGTGCGGACGGACAGCGGCGGCACGTGGTCTACCTGCCCGGCACGGACGACATGACGACGTGGCCCTGGACCCAGGACGGCGACGTGCGCGACATGGGCACCAACCTGCACCTGGTCGCGGCGGCGAGCACCGCCTACGGCGCCGGTGTCCTGGCGGCCCTGGCGCACGCCGGCGTCGGAGCCGGCGAACCGGTGCTGCTCGCGGGTCACTCACAGGGCGGCATGCAGGCCGCGCAGCTGCTCGGGCAGGACCACGGCTACGACGTCACCCACGTCGTGACCGCCGGCGCACCGACCGCCCAGCTGGCGCCCTTCCCGCCCGGCAGCCACGTGCTGTCGCTGGAGCAGCACGGCGACGTGGTGCCCCTGCTCGACGGCGCACCGAACCCGGACTCGCGGGAGCAGGTGACGCTGACCTTCGACGCCGGTCGGCTCACGGGCGGCGACGTGCTGGGCCACCACGGCTTCGCGGCGTACGCCGCCGGGGCCGCGGCGGCCGACGCCAGCACCGACCCGAGCGTGGTCGAGCAGGTGCGCAGCCTGCACGAGGCCGGCTTCCTCGGCCCCGAGCCGCCCGGCGGGGTGGCGCACACGATCTACCGGATCACCCGCGAGCCGTGACCGGCCCGCACGAGCGCTCAGCGCAGGTAGCGCTTGCGGACGACGCCGTTGCGCACCCGCTGCGGGTGGTCGCCCACGGCCGTGGTCCGCACGACCTCGCCGGTGCGGTAGGAGACCTGGGAGATCTCGTCGGTGCCGCTCCAGGAGATGTAGCAGAACCGGCCGTCGTGGCTCGGCGTGACCCAGTAGGGCTTGCCGCCCTCGCGCACGACGAGCTCGGTGTGCTCGAAGGTCCTGGCGTCGACGACGGTGACGTAGTCGGACATCGTGCCCGCGACGCAGAGCCGGCGCCCGGCGGGATCCATGGCGATCCCGTGGTGCGCCGAGTCGAGCAGGTACTGCTCGCGCGGCACGTCGGGGACGAGGTCGGGCAGCTCCTTGACGCGCACGATCGCACCGGTGCGGCGGTCCATCTGCACGAAGCCGTGCATGAAGGAGAGCTGGAAGTAGACCTGCTTCTCGTCCGGCGAGAGGGTCAGCGGACGCACCGCCGTCGACGTGTCCTCCAGGCCGGCCTCGTCGAGCGCGGCGCGCAGGTCGTAGCGACGCTTGACCTCGAAGGTGCGCGCGTCGACGAGCAGGAGGACCCGGTCGTCCTTCGTCGGGTCCAGGACCGGCTGGTCGAAGGGCGTGTAGACCATGCCGATGCTGGCGTGCAGGATCGTGCGGCCGCCATCGATGAAGACGCTCTCGTGCGGGGAGCCGCCGGACTCAAAGCGACCGACCTCCTCGCCGGTCTTCACGTCCAGGGCGTGCACGACGTTGCCGGTCGAGGCCGAGACGACCACGGTCCGCCCGTCGGGCGAGAGCGCCATGTGGTCGGAGCGGTAGCCGTCGACGGCGAAGCGCCACACGATCTCGCGGGTGCGCAGGTCGATCGCGACCACGTCGGCGAACGAGGGCCGCGACACCACGAGCAGGCGGCCGTCGTTGGAGGAGTACATGTCGTCGACCAGCTGGTCGTGGCCCTCGCCGATGAACTGCTGGATGGCGGCGTAGAACGCCGTGCGCACCGGGTTGGTGAGGATCTCGCGCATCCGCTCGTCGCGGTCGGGGACGACGTCGATGCGGGCGACCCGCGTGAAGGAGCGCGGGCGCAGCAGGTCGGCGGTGCCGTCCCAGTTGTTGCCCACGAAGACCACGCGGCGCTTCTTGCGGCCCACCTTCGCGGTGCCGGTGCTGCGCCGGCCGGTCGCGGCGACGGGGTCCGACGCCCCGGCGAGCAGGCTCGCCGCCGCGGGGGCCGGTCCGCCCGGAGCGCCGGTGGCGGCGACCGGCACCGCCCCGGCGAGCCCCAGCCCCAGGCACAGAGCCAGAGCCAGGGTCAGGACCAGGACCGGGGTCGGGGCCGGGGTCACGACGAGTCCGCGCGGGCTCGGGCCGCGGCGCACCTGCGGGTCCGTGGCGTCCGGCTCGGGGGCGTGCGGTCCGGTACCGGGGGTGGGGCGTGACAAGGGGGGTCCTCTCGCTGCAGGTCCGACGGCGGTCCAACGACCCGGGCGTGCCGCGGGTCACGTCGACCGATGTGACGACGCCCACGTCGGGAGCTGGTGGAAGGATGCCGGGTGTCCGCCGGTCTGGTCCGGCGTTTGGCCGAGAAGAGCAGGGGAACCGTCCGGGCGGAGGAGGCAGGTGCGACGTGTACGGCGACACCGACGTGATGCGCAGGCGCGTGGATCAGCTGCGCGAGCAGGGCGCCGACGTCCGGGCCCTCGCGGACCGGCTGGTCGCCCAGGCCGAGTCCGTCGGCTGGAGCGGGCGCGCCGCCGAGTCGATGCGGGAGCGGGTGCGTGAGCGCGCCGGGCACCTGCGCCAGGCCGCGACCCACCACGACGGTGCCGCGCAGGCGCTCGAGCGGCACCTGCACGAGGTGGACCGGCTGCGTGAGGCGATCGCCGAGCGCGAGCGGCGAGCGACGTCGGTGCGCGCCGAGGCCGAGGCCCGGGTCGCCGCCGTGCGCGCCCACGCCGAGGCCGACCGGGCCGTCGGGATCGTGCGTGAGCCCGACCCGGACGACCTGCGCCTCCTCGCGACCGAGCTGCCGCCACCGGGTCACCCAGACTGGCTCGACCTCGAGCTGCCGGGGCTGTGAGCGGCCCGTGACCCCCGCCCCCACCACTCCCCCCACCCCCACCGACGGGAGGACCTCGTGCCCACCATCGACCTGAGCACCCCACCGCCCGCGGCCCCGACCCTGCTCGAGGCGCTCCCGCGCCGGGTCACCCTCACGCTCCGCGAGCTGCAGCGGGTCGCGGCCGCCGCCGGCGGCGCACCCCTGCCCTTCGACCTGGCCGGTGCTGCCGGCGTCGACGCACCCGACGGCAGCGAGGCCGGCGCGTCGGAGGCCGGCGGGCTGGCGGACCGGCTCGGGGGCGGCTCGGACGCCGGCGCCGACCCGAGCAGCGCGGCGTACGCCGCAGCGCTGGCGTCGCTGCACGATGCCGACGAGAGCCTGGCCCGACGGGGGCTCCTCCTGGGCGACCAGGTCGACGACGGTCTCGTGGGGGCGGTGGGGCTGCTCGCCACCCCCGAGGTGGCCCTCGACCTGGACGTGGCCGTCGGCGGGCTGCGGGCCCGGGCCTGGCACCGGCAGGCGGGTGACGCGGTCGCCACACTGGCGACGGTCGACGGGCTGGTCTTCGAGCTGGCGTGGTTCGGCGTGGCGCAGTGGCCGCTGGAGCTGGGCCGGGTCGCGGTGCTGCCCGAGGACCTGGCGGTCGGCGACAGCGCCGTGCCGGCGCGCCTCGACGTGCCCTACGAGCTGCTCGACGCCGTCGGGGAGGCGCTGCGCAGCGACCGCGCCGACCTGCTGCCGGTGCTGGTCGCCCAGCAGCCCGGTGCGCTGCTCGACGAGCGGGACGCCCCCCTCGACGAGGTCGCGGCGACCGGCGCGCTGGCGGCCCTGGTGGGCGAGACCCGCGGGCGCCTGCGAGCCCTCGTCGCGGACGTCTCCGGCGCCGAGACCACCGTGGCCGGCGTCGTGTCGTGGGTGCTGCTCGACGACGGGTGGCACGCCCTGCGCCCGCACACGCTCGCCGGGGCGCACCGCGTCGAGGTGGTGCGGGTCGAGCCCGCCGGCCTGGCCGCGGACCTGGCACCGGTGCTGGCCGAGGTGAGCTGAGTGAGCGAGCACCCGAGCGCCGTGGAGCGCGCCGACCTCGACGAGAAGTACGACCGGATGCTGCGCCTGGCGGACCTGTTCGACACCGCGGGCGCGGACCTGCGTGGGCGCTCCCGGCTGGGCGTCGAGGTGCTGGCCGACCCCGAGGTCACCGGCTCCGCGCCGCTGTCGCCCAGCACCTGGTCCGAGGCCGAGACCGAGATCCGCGCCGCGACCACCGGCCGGCACGGCCTGCTGGGCCGCTCGGTCGAGCTGGACGCCGACGCGCTCGTGGTCCGGGCGACGGTGCTGACCTACCGCTGGATCGACGAGCTGCAGTCCGCGGCGTACGAGACGCTCGGCTCGATCGCCGGGCGGGCGATCGGCTACCTGGCACCGGAGGTGGCGCTGGGTGGGGCGATCGTCTCGGCGGGACTGATCGAGACCGACGCGCTGGACCGCGACGGGTTCGCGACCTACCTGGGTGAGCTCGCCGAGAACAACCCCGAGCTGATGGAGCACGTCAGCAGCGGTGGGGGCGGGCTGCTCGACGGTCTCCAGATGCGCTCCCTGCTCACCGTCGGCGCCCTGGCCCGCGACGACGCGCGGCTCGCCGCCGCGGGCGGCCTGCGCGCGGTCGGCATCGACGACCTGGGCATCGACGTCGGGGCCGCCGCCCGCGACATCGCCGGTGGCCTGCTCGACCCCGTGGACGCCCCGGCGTCCGGCTCGACCGCCGGCTCGACCGCCGGATCGGGCCCCGGCCACGTCGAGGCGGCCGGCGAGCGGGCTCCCGGCAGCCTCGAGGAGCTGCTGGTCACGCTCCAGCACACCCGCTCCAGCGTCGAGGTGCGGGCGGTCGGGGGCGGTCGCTTCATCGCCTACCTGGCCGGCCCCGACACCGGGCGCCCCGGCCGGCTGCGCCTGGTCAGCGGCGACCGCGCGGCGTACGCCGACGTGGTGGTGCGCTCGGTCGAGCAGGCGGTCCAGGACACCCCCGGCGCCCGCGTGATGCTCGTCGGCGGCGCCCACGGCGGCGCCACGGCGGCCGAGGTCGCGGCCACCGTGACCTCGGAGGCGTTCGTGATCGAGCAGGTCGTCACCGCGGGTGCCCCCGCCGCACAGGTGCCCCGGATCCCGGCCGGTACCCGGGTGCTGAGCCTCGAGGACCGCTACGACCCGGTCGCCCTGCTCGGCTCGCTCATCAACGCCGGCGCCGACAACCGGCTCACCGTCGTCTTCGACGGCCAGGACCCCGACGGCCAGGATCCCGACCTCCCCACGCCCGAGGGGGCCCTCGCCGCCGGCGAGCCCGCGCCGCGGCACGGACGCCGCGGCGAGGTGTACGTCGCCGGCGGCCGGGCCGCCGACGCCTCCACCCACCCCGCCCTGGTGGCCGAGCTGGCCCGCCTCACCGCCCTGGGCTACCTCGGCGGCTGAGCCCGTCGGTCGCGGATTCCCCGGGTACCCGGGGAATCCGTAGGCGTGGGGGTGTTGCACCACCCGAACGCCTACGGGTTCACCCCCACGCCTTCGCTCAGAGCAGGTCGTGCACCAGCTCCGAGAGCTGGTTGAGGTTGCGGCACTCCACCATCGGGACCACCTCGCCGTACCGGGTGGCAGCCGAGTCGCCGGTGTCCCAGTGGCGTCGGTGCTCGGGGTTGAGCCACCAGGCGTGCCGGCACTGGTCGGCCAGGTCGCGCAGGGTCTCCAGACCCAGGTCGGAGTAGTTCGACCGGGCGTCGCCGAGCACGAGCAGGGACGTGCGCGGGCCGATGGCGTCGGCGTGCCGCTCGGCGAACTTCTCGATGGCGCGCCCGTAGTTGGTGCGTCCCCACAGCGCCGCGTGCGAGGCGCTGGCCGCGAGGTCGGCCATCACGTCGACGACGTCGGCGCCGGGCTGGAAGTGGTGGGTGACCTCGTGGACGTGGTCGATGAAGGTGAAGGCGCGCACCTTGGTGAACTGCTCGCGCAGCGCGAAGACCAGCAGCAGCGTGAACTGGGCGAAGTTCGCGACGCTGCCCGAGACGTCGCAGAGCACCACGAGCTCGCTGCGGTGCGGGCGCTTGGGCTTGTGGTGGGTGGTCAGCGGCACCCCTCCGGTCGAGACCGAGGCGCGCACGGTACGCCGGAAGTCCAGGGGACCGCGCCGCTGCGCGTGGTGCTCCTGGGTCAGCCGGGTCGCGAGCCGCCGCGCCAGCGGGTAGATCTCGCGCCGCATCTGCTCGAGGTCGGTGCGCCGCATCTGCAGGAAGTCGAGGCGGTCGATGCTGGGGCGCAACGCGACCTGGGCCACGTGGTCGGCGCCCTTCTCCTCCCCGATGCGGCGCCGGGCGTCGGCCTCGACGCTGCGGGTGAAGCCGCCGATGCGCTGGGCCGCACCCCGCTCGGCCTCCTCCTGGCCGCGGCCCTCGGCGAGCAGACCGGCCACGATCCGGTCGACCAGCTCACCGGGCGCGACGCGCTGCAAGGCGGTGTAGGCCGACCACGACGACAGCCCGGGCCCGCGCCCGGGCATCGCGCCGAAGCGGCCCACGACCTCGGCGGCCAGCCGGGCCAGCGCCTGCTCGTCGCCGGCGGCCAGGGCCTCGGCGATCCGTTCGCGCACGTCCGCGAGCGCCGCGGCGTTGTCGCGGACCGTCCCGGGGGGAGCGTCCCGGGCCTCCGCGTCGCCGTCCCTCGTCGCGCCGTCGTCGGCGTCGTCGGGCGCGCCGGCCAGGTGGGTGGCGCCGTCGCCGACGAGGCGCGGGAAGTAGAGGTCGAACAGCGCGTCGAAGGTGGGCCGCTGGGCGTGCTTCTTCACCACCGCGGCGGCGTACCCCTCGCGCACCACGTCGCGGTCGTCCCACGGCAGTGCGGTGAGCACCGCGACCGCGTCGAGGTCCTCAGCCAGGGAGACCGGGAGCCCGGCCGCGCGCAGCGCCTCGAGGAAGGCGATGTGCCGGTCGAGGAGTCCGGAGCGGGCGGGGGTGCTCATCGCACTCAGCGAGCCGCGCCTGCTGTGCGGACCGGGCGGGTCAGCCGCAGCTCCTTGACGGCGCGCTCCTGGTCGGAGACGTGCTTGAGGACCACGCCGAGGGTGGCGTTGACGGCGTCGTCGTCGAGGTCGTCGATCTCCAGGGCGATGAGGGTGCGCGCCCAGTCGATCGACTCCGCGATCGAGGGCGCCTTCTTCAGCTCCAGCTCACGCAGCCGCGCGACCATGTCCACCAGCTGCGCGGCCACGGCCTCCTGGAGCCCGGGCACCTGGGAGAGCACGATCTCGCGCTCGCGCTCGGAGTCGGGGTAGTCCAGGTGCAGGTAGAGGCAGCGGCGCTTGACCGCCTCGGACAGCTCCCGGGTGGCGTTGGAGGTCAGCACCACGAAGGGGCGGCGCACGGCGGTGACGGTGCCCATCTCGGGGATCGTGACCTGGAAGTCGGAGAGCACCTCCAGCAGCAGGCCCTCGACCTCGACGTCGGTCTTGTCGACCTCGTCGATGAGCAGCACGGTCGGCTCCTCGCGGCGGATCGCGGTCAGCAGCGGCCGGGTCAGCAGGAACTCGTCGGTGAAGATGTCGTCGTGGGTCTCGTCCCAGGTGGCGTCGCTGCCCTGGTTGGCCTGGATGCGCAGCAGCTGCTTCTTGTAGTTCCACTCGTAGAGCGCGCGCGCCTCGTCGAGCCCCTCGTAGCACTGCAGCCGCACCAGGTCGGCGCCGCACGAGCGCGCGACGGCCTTGGCCAGCTCGGTCTTCCCGACCCCCGCCGGCCCCTCGATGAGCAGCGGCTTCTCCAGCGCCCCCGCGAGGAACGTCGTCGTCGCGGTGGCTGCGTCGGTGAGGTAGCCGGTCGCGCCGAGGCGGTCGGCGGCGTCGGCGGGAGAGGTGAACCAGCTCATGCCCCCATCCTCACCCACGCCCCCACCACCCCCGACGCCGAGCGGTCACTTCTGCACCACCGAGCGGTCACCTGTGCACCACCGAGCGGTCGATCCTGCACCTCGGCGTACGTCGTGCGGGGTGCGGGAGCGACCGGCGGCGGGTGCGGTGTCGACGGCATGCCGCGACGTCTCCCGTGACCCGGCCGACCGCCGCCTCGTTGAGGGTCCGTGACCGACCGATCGCCCCTCACGCCGCCCGTGGCTCCCCGCGGTGTGCTGCGCGCAGCGCGGGTCCTGCGGGTCGCGCTGGTGACCGCGACGCTGAGCGTCGCGGTCGGGATGCACGTCCAGGCCGCGCCGGGCACCACGTCGGACCGGCTCGACCCGGCAGCACATCTAGACCGGTTGATGGACGACAACCGCTGCTCGACCGTCGGGTTCCTCGACGGGTCGCTGCCCTCGGCGGCACTGCTGCGCACCCCCCGCGGGAAGCTGCGGATGGTCAGCTTCGCTCGCGGTTGGGCCGCCCACGAGGGCCTCCTGCCTGGCACCCTGGTCGCCGTCTGCCTGGGTGCGCACGCCCCGGCCGGCCCCTGACCGACGGCTCGTGCCTAGGTGGGGGTGCCGTGCCGGCCTGCGCCGGCGGCGAAGCGGGCGGCACCGGCGAGCGCACCGGCGGCCAGGGAGGCCCGGCCGTGGCGCAGCTCGTTCGCCAGGGCAGCGTCCTCGTCGAGGCCCTCCTGCTCGAGCACCGAGAGCCGGTCGCCGCGCAGGCACGCCTGTGGCAGCGCGGCCAGCTGGTGGGCCAGCTGCTCCGCCTCGGCGCGGGCGGTGCCGGGCGCGACCAGCCGGTTGACCAGCCCGATCCGTTCGGCCTCCTCGGCGCCGACCTCGCGGCCGGTGAGCACCAGGTCGAGCGCCCTGCTGGTGCCGATGAGCCGGGGTAGGCGCACCGTGCCGCCGTCGATGAGGGGCACGCCCCAGCGTCGGCAGGGCACCCCGAGGACGGCGTCGGCGGCGGCGACGCGCAGGTCGGCCCAGACGGCGAGCTCGAGGCCGCCGGCGACGGCGTACCCCTCGATCGCGGCGACGACCGGCTTGGTCAGCCGCATCCGGGTGGGACCCATCGGTCCGTCGCCGTCGTCGGTGACCTGGTTGCCCCGGTCGGTGCCGACCACCTTGAGGTCGGCGCCGGAGCAGAAGGTGCCGCCGTCGCCCCACAGCACGGCGACGCGCTGGGTGTCATCGGCCTCGAACGCCCCGAACGCCTCGACCAGCGCCGTCGCGGTGGGACCGTCGACGGCGTTGCGGGCGTGTGGTCGGTGCAGCACGACGGTGGTGACCGGGCCGGCGACCTCGACCCGCACGGCCTCGCCGGCGCCAGGACCGGTCGGCACCGGGCTCAGCCGTCGATGCGGTGGGCGGAGGCGGCGTGGTGGCGGGCGAGCTCCTGGTAGCCGGCGGCGTTGTGCTCCACCCACTGCTGCGAGCTGGTGCCCTCGATCGGCTTGACGACCTTGCAGGGGACACCGGCGGCCACGACGCCGGCGGGGATCACGGTGCCCGGCGTGACGACCGAGCCGGCCGCGACGAGCGTGCCCGCGCCGACCCGGGCGCCGTCCAGGAGCGTGGAGCCGTTGCCGATCAGCGCCTGCTCGCCGACCTCGGCGCAGTGCACGACGCAGGCGTGGCCGATGGTGGCGTTCGGCCCGACGACGAGGTGCTCGCCGGGGGCCGCGTGCAGCACCGAGTTGTCCTGCACGTTGGTGCCCTCGCGCACCACGATCGAGCAGACGTCGGCGCGCACGACGGCGCCGTACCAGATGCTGGCGCCCTTCTCGACGCTCACGTCGCCGATCAGGGTCGCGGTGGGGGCCACCCAGGCCTCGGGGTGCACGGTGGGGCGCTTGCCCTCGAACTCGAAGAGGTTCACGGGGCCATCCTGCCCCGTCGGCCCGGGCGAACGACGAAGGCCCGGACCCACAGCTGCGGGTCCGGGCCTTCGCGGATGTCCGGGGACATCCTCTGGCGGTGGCGGTGGGATTTGAACCCACGGTGGGTTGCCCCACACATCATTTCGAGTGATGCACCTTCGGCCTCTCGGACACGCCACCGCCGGTGAATGTACCGGAGCCGCTCGGCCCGGGGGAAATCAGGCCCGGGGGTCGAGGCTCGGCTCAGTCGACCAGCAGCACGTGGAGGCGGCGCGGGCCG